>CAIMOR010000140.1 GCA_903843125.1 uncultured Rhodospirillales bacterium | reverse complement strand
TTCCCGGGCTGAGGCGGCTCAGCCCGCCAGCGGCACCGCGCTGATGATGACGATGGCGCTGGCGTAGGGGTATTCGTCGGTCATGGTCAGGTGAACCACCGCCTGCATCCCAGGGGGTGTCAGCTTGGCCAGCCGCTCGGCCGCGCCGCCGGTCATCACCAGGGTGGGCTGGCCGGAGCGCAGGTTGACCACGCCAAGGTCCTTCATGAAGACGCCGGCGCGGAAGCCGGTGCCCAACGCCTTGCTGGCGGCCTCCTTGGCCGCGAAGCGCTTCGCATAGGTGCCGGCACGAATTTTCTCCGTGCGCTTCTCGGCCTTGGCGCGCTCGACATCGGTGAAGACGCGCTCGAGGAACTTGTCCCCGTGCCGCGCCATCACCTGCTCGATGCGCCGGATGTCGCAGATGTCGTTGCCCAGACCGAGGATCACGAGCGTGTCCGCTCCACCCGCACCACGCCGGAATGCGCCCGCAGTGCGGCGATGATGGTGGTGAGATGCCGGAGGTCACTGACTTCCATGTCCACCGCCACTTCCACCTCGTCCGGGTCGCGCCGCGCCACGCGCAGCCCGCTGACCACGCCATCCTGCTTGGCCACCACCGTCGCCAGCCCGCCGAGCGCCGAATGCGCGTTTTCCACCACGACATTGACACGGGCGACATGGCGTTCCCCGCTGGTCGCGGTCTCGTCCCAGTCGACGTCCAGGAAGCGCTCCGGCGTGGCCGCGAAGCTGGCCAGCGTGTGGCAATCCGTCGCATGGATGGTCACCCCCTTGCCGGTGGTGACGATGCCGACGATGCGTTCGCCCGGCAGTGGATGGCAGCAGCCGGCGTAGTGGATCGACATGCCCGACAGCAGCCCGCTGATCGGCATGCTCGGCGCCGGCCGCGCTGCCGTACGGTCCATACGGGACAGCGACGGCCCGGCCCCCAGCCGCCCCCGCGGCCGCGCCAGCGCGATCGGGTCGACTGCCCGCGGCGGGCTGCGCAGCTCCGGCACCGCGGCATGCACGACGTCGCGCGGGCCGACACTGCCAGCGCCAACCGCGATGTAGAGGTCCTCCAGCGACGCCTGCTTCAACTGCTTCAGCGCCGGCTCCAGCAGCTTCTCGGAGAACTCCAGCCCTTCCTGGCGGAACGCCTTGGCGATGGCGGAGCGGCCGGACTGCTCGTGCTCCTCCTTCAGCCTGGCGTGGACGAAACGGCGAATGCGCGCCCGCGCCTTGCCGGTGACGACGAAGCGTTCCCAACCCGGGTTCGGCGTACCGCCGCGGGCGGTGATGATCTCGACCTGATCGCCATTTTCCAGCTGGTGGCGCAGCGGGACGATCTTGCCGTTGACCTTGGCGCCAACGCAGGTATCGCCGACCACCGAATGGACCTCATAGGCGAAGTCCACCGGCGTCGCGCCGCGCGGCAGCTCGATCAGGTCGCCCTTGGGTGTGAAGCAGAACACCTGGTCGCGGTGCAGCTCCAGCTTGGTGTGTTCCAGGAAGTCCTGCGGCTCGCCCTCGGCGTCCTCCAGAATATCCAGCAGCGCGCGCACCCAGGGGTAGCGCTTGCGCGTCAGCCCGGCGTCGTTGCCCTGCTTGTAGATCAAGTGCGCGGCAACGCCGTTCTCGGCAACCTCATGCATGTCCAGCGTGCGGATCTGCACCTCGATCTTGGCGTTGCGCCGCGCCGGCACGGTCACGCCGGTATGCAGGCTTTGATAGCCGTTGGTCTTCGGCGTGCTGATGTAGTCCTTGAACCGGCCGGGCACCACGCGATAGGCGTCGTGCACCGCGCCCAGCGCGGCGTAGCAGTTCGCCTTCTGGTGGTCCGGCAGGATGATGCGGAAGGCCATGACGTCCGAGAGCTGCTCGAACGCCACGTTCTTCTTCTGCATCTTCAGCCAGATCGAATAGGGCGACTTCTCCCGCCCCATCACGTCCACCAGCGGTACGTCGTGGCTGGCCAGCACCTGCTTCAGGTCGGCCTCGATCTCCTTGATCAGGTCGGCGCCCTGGCCACGCAGATAGGTCAGCCGTGCGGCGATGGTCTGCCAGGCCTCCGGGTTCATGCTGCGGAAGGCCAGCGTCTCCAGTTCGTTCTTCAACGCGTCCATGCCGATGCGCTCGGCCAGCGGCGCGAAGATCTCCAGCGTCTCGCGCGCCGTCTTCCGCCGGCGCTCGGGCTGCGGCACGAAGTGCAGCGTGCGCATGTTGTGCAGCCGGTCCGCCAGCTTCACCAGCAGCACGCGGATATCCTCGCTGAGCGCCAGCACCAGCTTCCGGAGGTTTTCCGCCTGCTTGGTCTGCTTCGACTTCAGCTCGATCTCGGTGAGCTTGGTGACCCCGTCCACCAGCCGCGCGACATCTTTGCCGAACAGCTTCTCGATATCGCCGAGGCAGCAGGCGGTATCCTCGACCACGTCGTGCAGCAGCGCGGTCGCGATGCTGGCGGCGTCCAGCCGGTAGCCGGCCAGGATATGCGCCACGGCAAAGGGATGGATGATGTAGGGGTCGCCGTTGTCGCGCTTGTCGTTGCGGTGCGCTTCGCAGGCGAACCTCCCGGCCCGCTCGACCAGGCCGAGGTCCGCCTTCGGGTCATAGGCGGCGACGGCGGCGACCAGCGCGGCCACATCCTCCAGCCCCGGCGCGGGGGGGGCCGGTGCGGCTGGGAGCGGCACGGCAATGGCTGGTGCCGGAACCGCGGCGGCGACCACTGCGCCAGGCGCGCCGAGACCCTCCGGTGCGCGCGGCACCGGGGCGGAAGGCGGCCCGGCATCGCGCGCTGTCATGCCCTTATGGCCTTAGCGCTTGCCGCCCAGCTCGGCGGCAATGGCCGCCTCGATGTCGTCGGCCGAGAGGTCGTCCAGGCCCTGGCCCTCGGCCGGCATGTCCTCGTTGACATCCATGACGCCGAAGATGTTTTCGTCGGTGGCGATGAGGTCGAGCACCTCCTCCTCCGCCGGCTCCGGCTCCGAGACGCGCTGCAGCGACTTGATCAGGTCCTGTTCAAGGCCGGGCAGCTCGATCGTCTGGTCGGCGATCTCGCGCAGGGCGATGACCGGGTTCTTGTCGTTGTCCCGGTCAACGGTAAGTTCCTCGCCGCGGCTGATGTTGCGGGCGCGCTGGGCGGCCAGCAGGACCAGTTCGAAGCGGTTGGGGACCTGCACGATGCAGTCCTCGACGGTGACGCGTGCCATGACGGCTCCGTGAACGTTTGGCGCCGCCCGGACCCCGGGCAGCGGTGAACCTTTCAGATAGCCATCGCCGCGCGATTGTGCAAGCGCAGCAAGCCCCGGCCTAGCCGAAGTGGATCATCTGCCGCACCACCTCGCCACCCTTCAGGTTGGCGAAGCCCTGGTTGATGTCCTCCAGCTTGATATGGCTGGAGATCAGGTGGTCCAGCTTCAGCCGCCCCTGCCGCCACAGGCCGAGCAACCGCGGCATGTCCACCCGGAACCGGTTGCTGCCCATCGACGACCCCTGGATCTTGCGCTCCCGCAGGAAGTCGAAGCCGTGCAGTTCGATCTTCACGCCGAAGGGCACCATGCCGATGATGGTCGCGGTGCCGCCGGGACGCAGCATCTCGAAGGCCTGCTCGGCGGTGCGCTTCAGCCCCAGCGCCTCGAAGCTGTAGTGCACACCACCCTTGGTCAGCTCCCGTACCTGGGCCACCGGGTCCTCGTTGCCGACCAGGATCGTGTCGGTCGCGCCCATCTGCTTGGCCAGGTCCAGCTTGGACTGCAGCCGGTCCAGCGCCACGATCCGCTCCGCCCCGGCCAGCGCCGCGCCGTTCACCGCCGCCAGGCCCACGCCGCCGCAGCCGATGACGGCAACGGTGGACCCGGCCTCGATCCGCGCCGTGTTGAACACCGCGCCCACGCCGGTGATGACGCCGCAGCCGACCAGCGCGGCGCGGTCCAGCGGCACCTCCGCGTCGATCTTCACCAGCGCGTTCTCGTGCACCAGCATCTGCTCGGCGAAGGCCGAGAGGTTCAGGAACTGGTGCATCCGCTCGCCGCCCTTCCAGGTCAGCCGGGTGGAGGCGCCAGGGGGCATTTTCACCTGCGTGTTCTCGCACAGCGCCGGGTGGCCGGTGGTGCACTGGGCGCAGTGACCGCAGAAGACGCTGAGGCAGCCGATGACATGGTCGCCCGGCTTCAGGTAGCTCACCTGGTCGCCGACCTGTTCCACCACGCCGGCGACCTCATGACCCGGCACCAACGGCAGCGGGTGGGGGTACAGCCCCTCGATGAAGTGCAGGTCGGAATGGCAGAGGCCGGCGAAGACGGTGCGCACCAGCACCTCATGGCCCTTGGGCTTGTCCAGGGTGACGTCTTCAATGGTCAGCGGCTGGTTCGCGGCGTGCAGTACGGCGGCCTTCATCGGCGTTTCCCTCAATGGCCAGCGATTCACGTCCTTCGGCGATCCGCCTCGGACGATCGCGGCCCTCCCTGTTGTGGGTCAGCCTAACCGCTGTACCCTGCCGCCCGCAACGGAGGGACGCAGGGGCATGGAACCGGAACTTTTGGTCGAGCGCGACGGCGGCGTGCTGTTGCTGACCATGAACCGGCCGGAGGCGCTGAACGCGCTGGGCGGCAACATGATGTGGGACATGGTCAAGGCGCTGGGCGACGCCGCACAGGATGGCGAGATCGGCTGCGTGGTGCTGACCGGCGCCGGCCGCGGCTTCTCCGCCGGCGGCGACATGAAGGCCCGCGCCACCGGCGCCAAGCCGCCGCCGAGCACGCCGGAAGCCGGTGCCGATGAGTTGCGCGCCCGCATGGAATGCTCCCGCCTGCTGCACGAGATGCCGAAGCCCACCATCGCCATGCTGAACGGCGTCGCCGCCGGCGCCGGCATGTCGCTGGCGCTGGCCTGCGACATGCGCATCGCCGGCAGCAGCGCGCGGATGACCACCGCCTTCGCCAACATGGGGTTCTCCGGTGACTTCGGCGGCCACTACTTCCTGGCCAGGCTGGTCGGGCCGGCCAAGGCGCGCGAGCTGTACTTCACCAGCGCCAAGCTGGACGCGGCGCAGCTCGAAAAGCTCGGCCTGGTCAACCGCCTGGTGCCGGACGAGCACCTGCGCGCCGAGACCATGCAATTGGCCCACCAGCTCGGCAACGGCCCCCGCGTGGCCTGGCGCTACATGAAGCGCAACATGAAGATCGCCGAGGAGGGAACACTGGCGGAAGCGCTGGACGCCGAGGCCATCGGCATGATGCGGACCCGCGAAACCGAGGACCACAAGGAAGCGCTGCGGGCGTTCCTGGAGAAGCGGCCGCCGCAATTCTCCGGCCGGTAACGGGGCTGAGGCGCCGCTACTTTTCGTCACACCCCACCGGCCCGTGGTGCGCTAGCCTGTTGCCATGGAAGCGCATGCGCACATCGCCGTGGCTCGCTTTGGCCTTGGCCATCGCCAGGGCGAAGCGCTGCCGTCGGACCCGATCGCCTGGCTGGATGGCCAACTGGGGGCCGATCCCGGCCCGCCGGTCCCCGCCGGCTTCGCCACCCCGCCCGGCCCGCGGGAAGGCCTCGCCGCCTTCCGCGCCGACCGTGAGGCCCAGGCCCGGGGCGAGGCCCAGCCGAAGGCCGCATCCCAGCTGTTCCGCGCCGAGGCCGTTGCCCAGGCCGAGCAATGGGTGACAACCGCGCAGCCCTACCGTGAACGGCTGGTGCAGTTCTGGGCCAATCATTTCACCTGTTCCCGCCGGGTCGGCACCGTCGGCCCGCTGATGGGCAGCTATCTGCGGGACGCCATCCGCCCGCATGTGACCGGCCCGTTCGTGGACATGCTGCTGGCTGTCGCCCGGCACCCGGCCATGCTGAACTACCTCGACAATTCCGGCTCGGTCGGCCCGGGCAGCCAGGCCGGCGCTCGGCGTGGCGCCGGCCTGAACGAGAACCTGGCCCGCGAGATCATGGAGCTGCATACGCTCAGCCCGGCCGCCGGCTACAGCCAGGCGGACGTGACCGAGTTCGCCAAGGTGCTCACCGGCTGGTCTGTCGGCCGGGCAAACCAGACCAACGAGCCCGAGGGCGGCTTCATGTTCCGGCCGCGCGGCCATGAGCCTGGCCCCAAGCAGGTCATGGGCCAGCGCTTCGAGGAGGGCGAGGCCGGGGGCATCGCCGCGCTGCGCTGGCTGGCCGCGCACCCTGCCACCCATCGGCACCTGGCGACCAAGCTGGCCCGCCACTTCGTCGCCGATGCGCCGCCGCCAGCGGTTGTCGCCAAGCTGGCCGCCGTGCTGCACAACACCGGCGGCAACCTGGGGGCGGTCGCGCATGCGCTGCCCCGGCTGCCGGAAGCCTGGACGCCGCTGACCAAGCTGCGCTCGCCGCAGGACTACGTCGTCGCCGCCTATCGCGCCATCGGGGCCGGCCCGGCCAGTGGGTTGCCGGCCCTGGGCGGCTTCGCGCTGCTCGGCCAGCCGCTGTGGGCGGCGCCCGGCCCGAATGGCTGGCCGGACCTTGCCGCCGACTGGGCGGCGCCCGAAGCGTTGCTGCGCCGCGTCGATTTCGCCTGGGGCATGGCCGGCCGCGCCGCTGCCGCCGGAGTTGCCGATGCGCGGGCCATGGCTGAGGCCACCCTCGGCCCCCTCGCCCGCGCCGAGACCGTTACCGCCGTCTCCCGCGCCGGCAGCCAGCGCGAGGCCCTGACCCTGCTGCTCGCCAGCCCGGAGTTCCAACGGCGATGAAAGCCTCCCGCCGCGCCCTGCTCGGCCTGGGCGCCACCTTTATCCTCGGCCGCAGCCGCCTGGCCTTCGCCGAGGCCGCCGCTCCGGCCGCCGAGGCGCGCCTGGTCGTGGTGTTGCTGCGCGGCGCGCTGGATGGCCTGGCCGCCGTGCCGCCCTATGGCGACGCCGCCTACGCCCGGCACCGTGGCGACCTGGCGATTGCGGAACCGGGCCAAGAGGGCGGCGCGCTGGACCTCGGTGGCCGCTTCGGCCTGCACCCCCGGCTGGCCGCGCTGCACGGCATGTACACCGCCGGCGACGCGTTGGTGGTGCATGCGGTGGCCGGCCCCTGGCGCAGCCGCAGCCACTTCGAGGCACAGGACCTGTTGGAGGCAGGTGCCGAGCAACGGCTTTCCAGCGGCTGGCTGAACCGCGCCCTGCGCTTCCTGCCGCCCGAGTCGACCGGGGCCAGCCGCCGTGCCATGGCGGTCGGCGTCGACGTGCCCCTGCTGCTGCGCGGCCCCACCCCGGTCGGCAGTTTCTCGCCGACCGGCCCGGCGCGGATCGACCCGGCCATCTGGGCGGAGCTGTCGACGCTCAACAGCCACGACGCTGTGCTTGGCCCCGCTTTCCAGGAAGGCCTTCGCGCCCGCGGCTATTCGGCCGCCGTGCTCGCCGGCGCAGCGCCGCAACCCGGCGACCGCAACGCCTTCCCGGCCCTGGCCAGCACTGCGGGGCGCCTGTTGGCGCAGCCGAACGGCCCGCGGATCGCGGCGCTGGAGCTGACGGGCTGGGACACCCATGCCTTCCAACCGGCCAGGCTCGTGGGGCCGCTTGGCCAGCTCGACGACGGCCTGGCTGCGCTGCAGGCCCAACTTGGGCCGGCCTGGCGCCAGACGGCGGTCCTGGTGGTGACCGAGTTCGGCCGCACCGTCCGGGTCAACGGCACCCGCGGCACCGACCACGGCACGGCCGGCGCCGCCTTCCTGGTCGGCGGCGCGGTGGCTGGCGGGCGGGTGCTGGCGGAATGGCCCGGGCTGGGCGACGGCCAGTTGTTCCAGGGCCGTGACCTGGCGCCGACGCGAGACCTGCAGGCCATCGCCAAAGGCCTGCTGCGGGACCACCTGCGCCTGCCCGTCGCCGCGCTAGACCAGGCGTTCCCCGGTGGCCAGGGCGCCGCGCCGGAGGCGGGCCTGCTGCGGAGTTGAACCGTCCGTAGTGCCCGGCGTTGCCTGGCCATGGCCCAACGCATCCCCGTCTATCGCTACGACATCCGCCGCCCGGGCGCGGCGGATGAGCGCCGCTGGTCCTTCGTGCCGCTGAAGGCCAGCGGTTATGCCGGCAACGACGAGCCGAGCGACGCCCATCCGATGGGCAACGAGGCCGCCGATGCCGGAGACATGCATCTGGCCGGCCATGTCGAGGTGCCCGACGGCAGCAGCATCGCCAGCATGGAGCCGCCGATGGTCGACATTCCCGGCCGCGGTGCGCTCGACCTGAACTCGCTGATCCAGCCGGAGCGGGCGGATGCGCCGGAGCTTGGCCACCTGGTGCGCTGGCTGCCGCGGTAGGCCTGGGCCTGCTGCGAAACTGATTGCACCTGCGATGCCAGATGCCGGTCTTCGCCGCGCGTTATCAATATGTTGGCCTGCGGAACCGCTTGCCGCTTGCCAAACCGCCGCCAATTGAGCATGTGTCCGCCGCGATTGTAGCAATTCCCAGGAACCTTCCGGCGGGCGGCGCGGGGCAGAGCCTCGCCCGGGCCCGCTTTCGCCTATGGAGACCTAACCGTGGCGCATACCTCGCTCGACAAGATCCGCAACATCGGCATCACCGCGCATATCGATGCCGGCAAGACGACGACGACCGAGCGGATCCTCTACTATACCGGCAAGTCGCACCGCATCGGCGAGGTGCATGACGGCAACACCACGACCGACTACATGGCGCAGGAGCGCGAGCGCGGCATCACCATCACCTCCGCCGCCGTGACCGCCGTGTGGAACGACCACCGGATCAACATCATCGATACCCCCGGCCACATCGATTTCAACATCGAGGTGAACCGCAGCCTGCGCGTGCTCGACGGCGCCATCTTCATCATCGAGGGCGTGGCCGGCGTGCAGCCGCAGTCCGAGACGAACTGGCGCCTGGCCGACCGCTACAACGTGCCCCGCATCATCTTCATCAACAAGCTGGACCGCACCGGCGCCGATTTCTACAAGGCGGCGGCGACGCTGACCGAAAAGCTCGGCATCAACTGGGTCACGCTGCAGCTGCCGATCGGCATCGAGGACAAGTTCCTCGGCGTGGTCGACCTGGTGGAGATGAAGGCGATCATCTGGGAAGGCGACGACCTCGGCGCCGCCTATCATGATGCGCCGATCCCGGACGACCTGGTCGAGAAGGCCAAGGAATACCGCCAGATCCTGCTGGATACCGCCGTCGGCATCGACGAGGTGGCGATGGAGGAATACTTCGAGAAGGGCGACGTCTCGGTCGAGACGCTGAAGCGCTGCATCAAGAAGGGCACCATCTCCGGCGAGTTCCGCGCGGTGATGTGCGGCACCGCCTTCAAGAACAAGGGCGTGCAGCCGCTGCTGGACGCGGTGATCGACTACCTGCCCAGCCCGATCGACATTCCCGGCATCAAGGTGGCGCCGGAGGAAGGCCAGGACGAAACCGCCGAGCGGCCGAACATCCCGGCGGACCCGGACGCGCCCTTCGCCGGCCTGGCGTTCAAGATCATCAACGACAAGTACGGCAACCTGACCTTCGTTCGCGTCTATCGCGGCACGCTGCGCCAGGGCGACATGGTGATGAACACCACCAAGGGCCACCGTGAGCGCATCGGCCGCATGTTCCAGATGCACGCCGACAAGCGCGACGAGATCAAGGAAGTGATCGCCGGCGACATCGCCGCCTTCGTCGGCCTGAAGGACACCGGCACCGGCGACACCCTGGCGTCGAACGACGACCCGGTGGTGCTGGAGCGCATGGCCTTCCCGGTGCCGGTCATCGACATCTCGGTCGAGCCGAAGACCAAGGACGCCGTCGAAAAGATGTCGCTCGGCCTCGGCAAGCTCGCCGGCGAAGACCCCAGCCTGCGCGTCAAGACCGACCAGGAAACCGGCCAGACCATCCTGTCGGGCATGGGCGAGTTGCACCTGGAAATCATCGTCGACCGCCTGCGCCGCGAATACGGCGTGGACTGCAACATCGGCGCGCCGCAGGTGGCCTATCGCGAGACGATCACCAAGAGCCACACCGAGACCTACACCCACAAGAAGCAGTCGGGCGGTTCGGGCCAGTACGCCGAGGTGAAGATCACCTTCGAGCCGCTGGAGCGGAACACGGGCATCGAGTTCGTCAACGCCGTCGTCGGCGGTTCGGTGCCGAAGGAATACATCCCGGCGGTGGACAAGGGCATCAAGGTGCAGGCCGAAACCGGCGTGCTCGCGGGCTTCCCCACCGTGGACTTCAAGTTCAGCCTGGTGGACGGCAAGTACCACGACGTCGACTCGTCGGCCCTCGCCTTCGAAATCGCCGGCAAGGCCTGCTTCCGTGAAGGCATGAAGAAGGCCAGCCCGGTTATCCTGGAGCCGATCATGGACGTGGAGGTGACCACCCCGCAGGACCATGTCGGCGACGTGGTCGGCGACCTCAACCGCCGCCGCGGCGTGATCCAGAGCCAGGACATGGCCGGCACCAGCGTCATCGTGCGCGCGCACGTGCCGCTGAAGGAGATGTTCGGCTACATCAGCAACCTGCGCGGCATGACCAAGGGCCGTGCGTCGTTCTCGATGCAGTTCCATCACTACGACCCGGTGCCGCGCAACGTCGCCGACGAGATCATGAAGGCCAGCGCGTAACCACGCTGCGCTGTTCACGAGAACGCGGCGCGGCGGGGCAACCCGTCGCGCCGTTCGCGTTTCAGGGGCTTTGCCATGTCCACGAAGAATCCACTCGCTGTGGAACTGGGCCGCCGCACTGCACTCGCACGAAAAGGCGCAGCGTTATCGCAGCCGCGCTGGCGCACCGCCTCGGGTTAACCTCGGGTGCCGTCGGGCAATATGAAGTTGGAATTGTCCTGCCAGAGACCGGTCGCCTCGACGCTGTTGCGCAGGCGCTGAGCGTGTCGGTTGAATGGCTGTTAACGGGGAGGGATGGACCGATCATGTCCGACCGCATGTCGCTGCCGAAAGACCGCATCAAGGTGCTGCTGCTGGAGGGTGTCTCCGACAGCGCCGTGGCGCTGTTCGGCGCCGCCGACTACGCCAGCATCACGCGGCTGCCCAAGGCCCTGGACGGCGAGGCGCTGAAGCAGGCGCTCGCCGGCGTCCACATCCTCGGCATCCGCAGCCGCACGCAGCTGACCGCCGAGGCCCTGGAAGGCGCCGACCGGCTGATGGCCGTCGGGTGCTTCTGCATCGGCACCAACCAGGTCGACCTGGAAGCCGCGCGCCGGCGTGGCATTCCGGTGTTCAACGCGCCGTTCAGCAACACCCGCAGCGTCGCCGAGTTGACCATGGCGGAGACGGTGATGCTGCTGCGCAGCCTGCCGGACAAGTCGCGCAGCGCGCATGAGGGCGGCTGGGACAAGTCCGCCGCCAACAGCTTCGAGGTGCGCGGCCGCACGCTGGGCATCGTCGGCTACGGCAACATCGGCAGCCAGCTCTCGGTGCTGGCCGAAGCCTTCGGCATGCGGGTGATCTACTACGACCACACGGTGAAGCTGCCGCACGGCAATGCGCGGCCCTGCGCCAGCCTGGCGGAGCTGCTGGGCGAAGCCGACGTGGTCACGCTGCACGTGCCGGAAACCGCCAGCACGAAGGGCATGATCGGGGCCGTGCAGATCGCGCAGATGAAGCCGGGCGCCATCCTGATCAACAACGCCCGCGGCACCATACTGGACCAGGTCGCGCTGGCCGCGGCCATCACCGAAGGCCGGCTGCTCGGCGCCGCCATCGATGTCTTCCCCGAAGAGCCCGCCCGCAATGGCGAGCCCTTCATCAGCCCGCTGCAGGGCGTGCGCAATGTCATCCTGACACCCCATATCGGCGGCAGCACGGCGGAAGCGCAGTCCCGCATCGGCGAGGAGGTGGCCCGCAAGCTGGTGGACTACAGCGACACCGGTGCGACGCTTGGTGCGGTGAACTTCCCGCAGGTGCAACTGCCCATCCAGGCGTCCGGCGCCCGCTTCATGCACGTGCACGCCAATACGCCCGGCCTGCTCGGCAAGGTGAACGAGGTCTTCGCCCGCCGCGGCATCAACATCGCGGCGCAATACCTGCAGACCGACAGCGCGATCGGCTACGTGGTCGTGGACAGCGGCGCGACCCATGCCGCCGAGGACATCCTGGCGGAACTCCGCGCCCTGCCCGGCACCATCCGCGCCCGCCTGCTGTACGAACGCGAGTAGCCGAGGCAGCCTGCGCCGGCTACCGCATCGGTGGGCTCCACAGCAGCCCACCGCGGTTCCACAGGCGGTTGTAGCCACGCGGCAGCCTCACCTGGCTACCCTCCCCCAGATGGCGTTCATAGATCTCGCCGTAGTTGCCCACCGCCTTGATCGCGTTCAGCAGCCAGGCTCGGTCGAGCCCGACGCTTGGCCCAAGGTCGCCGGTACGCCCCAACAGCCGCTGCACGGCGGGGCTCGGGCTTTCCGCCAGCAGGCGGTCGGCATTGGCCTGGGTGACGCCCAGCTCCTCCGCCTCGATCAGCCCGAAGATCACGAAGCGGACGATGTCGAACCACTGGTCGTCGCCCTGGCGCACGCTGACCGCGTAGGGCTCCTTGCTGATCAGCTCCGGCAGCAGCCGGTGCTCCGCCGGGTTCGGGAAGGCGGCGCGCACCGCGGCGATCTGGCTGGCATCGGCGGTGTAGGCGTCGCAGCGGCCGCTCTCGTAGGCACGCCGCGCCTCGTCCTTGTCGGCGAAGATCACCGGCTGGAAATGTATCCCGGTGTTGCGCGCCCAGTCCTGCAGGTTCAGCTCATGCGTACTGGCGCTGACGAAGCATACGGAGGCCCCCTCGAGCTGCGCCGCGTGCTCCACCCCGCTGGCAACCTTCACCAGGAAGCCCTGGCCGTCGAAGAAGTAGGGGGCGGTGAAGTTCACGCCCAGCATGGAATCGCGCAGGAAGGTCCAGGTCGTCGTCCGCGCCAGCATGTCCACCTGGCCGCCGGACAGCGCCGGGAAGCGGTTCTGCCCGGTCAGGTGGCCCCAGGCCAGGCGGTTCGCGTCGCCCAGCACGGCGGCGGCCACAGCACGGCACAGGTCGGCATCCACGCCCTGCCAGACGCCGCGCGCATCTGGCTGGCTCCAGGCAGGGTCGCCGGTGGAGATGCCGCAGTTCAGCGCGCCGCGCGCCTGCACCGCCGCCAGGGTGGGGCCGGGCGGGGCAGTCTGCGCAAAGGCGGGGGCAGCCAGCAGCAGCAGGGCGAACAGGGGGCGCAGCATCAGGCGTTACTCCGCAGGCGTTGCAGCAGGGCGATGCCGCCGAGTGCACCGGCTGCCACGGCCAGGCGCAGCAGGTCCGGCACCGCATGGTAGAACGCGGCGAACAGCCCGGCGGCACCCAATACCAGGCGCGCCGGCCAGCGCATCGGCGCCAGCAGGAAGCCGGCATAGCCAGCGGCAATGGCCGCCAGCGCCGCCAGCTGGATGGCCACCACCAACACTATCTCGGGCAGCGAGCCGCGCCACATGATCGCGGGGTCGTAGAGGAACGCGAAGCCGACGGTGAAGCCGGCTATCCCCAGCCGGGTGGCGTGGATGCTGGCCATCAGCGGCGACGCCTTGGCGATGGCGGCCGCCGCGAAGGCCGCCGCGGCCACCGGCGGAGAGGCGTCCGCCAGCACCGCGAAGTAGAAGATGAACAAGTGCGCCGGCAGCACCAGCGCGGCCTGCGGCAGGCCCAGCGCCACCTGGCCGAGTTCCAGTATCTGCGGCACGCCGATGGCGGCGGCGATGATGTAGCTGGGCGTGGTCGGGATCCCCATGCCCAGCACCAGCACGGTGGCGGCCAGCAGCAGCAGCAGCAACGGAAAGCTGCCCGCCGCCATCACCTTGATGATCCCGCCCAGCGCCACCACCAGCCCGGTCGTGGTCAGCGCCGAGACCACGATACCCGATCCGGCGATGGAAACCGCCAGCGGCGCCATGGTGTGCCCGGCATTGGCCAGGCTTTCCAGGATGGTGCGCCAGCCCATGCGGGTACGGGGACGCAGCATCGAGACGGCGACCATGGCCATGGTGGACCAGAACGCGGCGTAGTTGCCCGACCAGCCCTCGCTCATCAGCCAGACCAGCACGCCGATCGGCAGCACCAGGTGGGCATCGGCCAGCACCTCGCGCCAGCCCGGTATGGTCTCGGGCGGCATCGGTGCAATGCCGGCGCGCTTGGCCTCGAAGTGCACCGCGACCAGGATGGCGTAGTAGTACAGCGCCGCGCCGAGCGCTGCGGCAACGACGATCTCGCCATAGGGAATCGCCGTGATCTCGGCCATCACGAAGGCCGCCGCGCCCATCACCGGCGGCATCAGCGCGCCGCCCACGCTGGCCGCACTCTCGATGCCCGCCGCCAGCGAAGGCCGATAGCCGATCCGCATCATCAGCGGGATCGTCATGGCGCCGGTGGTGATGACGTTGGAGACGGAAGAGCCGCTCATGGTGCCGAACAGGCCGGAGGTGATCACCGCCACCTTGGCCGGACCACCGGTGAAACGCCCGGCCGCCGCCGCGCCAAGGTTATGGAACAGCCGGCCCGTCCCGCTGCCCTGCATGAAGGCACCGAACAGGATGAAGACGGCGATGGTGGTCGCCACAATGCCGGTCAGCGGCCCGTAGACGCCGCCTGCCGTCGGCACCAGCCAGCTGCTCTCGACAATCTCGGCCAGGCTGAACGGCCGCGCGTTCAGCAGTCCGGGCAGGTAGTGGCCGAACGCCATGTAGGCGATGGAACCCAGGATCATCCACATCAGCCCGGCTTCCACCGCCCGGCGCGTCGCCTCCAGCAGCGTCACCACGGCGGTGATGCCCAGCACCATCATCACCGGGGTGAACGGGTCGACATATTCCATGCGGTCGGCAACGGCGGTCCATTGCCAGATCACCCAGGCATGCGGCGCCGCGGCGGCGAGGAACCACAGCCAGTCCGGCAGGCTCGGCCGCCGGGCCGGCGAACGGCCGGGGAAGGCCGGGTACAGCAGGAACAGCGGCGGCACGAAGACCAGCAGGTGGAAGCCACGCATCTGGATCGGCTCGGGGAAGCCGAAGCCACCGAAATACAGGTGCACGGCCGCCGCTGCCGCCAGCCACACGGTGGTGGTGGCCTTCAGCCAGCCCGGAAGCTCACGCATCCAGCGTCGTCCTCAAAGGTTCAGCGCGGGGCAGAGCAATCCGTGGGCCAGGGGCTTGGTCCGTCCCCGCGCGGCACGAAGCAGCCGCCAGCGGTGGCGTCAGGCCGGCATGCCGCCGCCCTCGCGGAACGCCTTCGCGGCGCCGGGGTGCAGCGGCAGGCCGGTGTACTTCCAGCTGGTCGCCGGGTCCCAGGCGCCCATGCTGGCGTGGATGGCCACCAGGCGCGGCCCCTTGTTGCGGATCAGCGTCTTCGTCACCTTGTAGGCAACCTCCTCCGGCACCCCGGCGTGCACCATGATCACGCTGTCCATGCTGGTCACGTTGACCGGCCCGGTCTGCAGCTGCGGATACGTCCCGGCGGGCAGCACGCCCTCGGCATAGGCATAGGTGTCGGCCAGGTGCTTGCGGATATCGGCCGGGAATTCCACCAGCGCGCCGCCGCGCCGGCCCTGCGCCACCTCGGTGAAGATCGCCGCCGGGCGCGCCAGCGCAGCGTAGAGGTAGTCCACCTGGCCATCGGTATAGGCGCTGGCGATATCGGCGTAGCTGCCGGTCTGGTAGCGGCCGCCCTCGTCGCGGATGCGCTCCGGGCTGGTGCCGAGGAACTTCAGGATCCGCTGCATTGTCATCTCATCGGTCGAGGACCGCTGCGGCACCCCCAGCTTCAGCCCCTTCTGGGTCAGGATCGCCCGCATGTCGGTGGGGCCTGCTTCCTTGTGGCGCAGGAAGTGGTGCTCGGTCGGGCTGTAGCCGGTGCCCAGGCTGCGCAGGTTTTCGTGCTTCGTCGTGTAGGGGTCCTCGCCCTTCCGCGCGGAAGCCGCGAAGGCGTCGATACCCCAGCCCATCGGCGACTGGTTGTTGTTGACGCGGGTGCTGTTGGCCAGCCCGCCGCCCGGGGTGACGCGGATCTGCAGCTCCGGGTTCTCGTCCTTGATCAGCGCGGACAGCCCGGCGGCCATGGTGTACCAGCCGCCACCGACCGAGCCGGCCACCCACTCGAAGGTCTGCTGCGCCGCGGCGACCCGGATGAAGGGCGCGGCCAAGGCCACGCCCAGCGCGGCCCGGCGGGTGATGATCAGGCTCATGGGCCTTGGCTCCTGCTCTGGAAATTGCTGCGGGAATGATGGACAGCTTCGCGCTGGCCCGCAACAAGGCTTGCATGACCGGCTTCCTCTCGCTTTGCCTGCCCATCTTCGCCGTGGTGGCGGTGGGCCTGTTCGCGGCCCGGGCCAGGCTGGTCTCGGCCATGGTGGTGGTCGCCATCGGCACCTTCAGCTTCAACGTGGCGCTGCCGGCCATGCTGCTGCGGCTGGTCGGCAGCCAGCCGCTGGCGGAAAGCTTCCAGCCCGAATGGTTCCAGGGCTATCTCGGCGCCTGCCTCGGGGTGTTCGGCATTTCCATGGGAATTGCCGCGCTGCGTGGCCATACCCGGCAGCAATCCGCCTCGCTCGGCGCCGCCACGGCCATGGGCAATGTCGGCTACCTGGCGCCGCCGCTGCTGCTGCCCATGCTGGGCCAGCGCGTCGCCGGCCCGGTGGCCATGAGCATCATGGCGGAGGTCGCGGTCATCGTGGCGCTGGGCAGCGTGCTGATGGCCCCCGGCGAGCGCGGCGCCGGCCTGCGCACCATGGGCCGGGGCCTGCTCGGCCTCACCCGCAATCCGGTCATCCTCTCCATCGTCGGCGGCTGCGTGCTGGCCTGGTTCGCGGTCAGCCTGCCCTTGCCGGTGGAGCGCTTCCTGAGTTTTCTCGGCAATGCCGCCGGCCCCACGGCGCTGTTTGCGCTCGGCGGCACGCTCGGCCAGATGCGCGCCCGTGGCCGGGTGCTGGCCGTGGCCTTCGGGCTGGCGCTGGCCAAGCTGGTGGCCTACCCCGCGCTGGTCTGGCTGGTACTGGGCCTGGTGCTGGGTCTGGACAGCTTCTGGGTGGTCTCCGGCACGCTGCTGGCGGCCATGCCGACAGCGACCAATGCCTTCGTGCTGGCGCAGCGCAACGATGCTGCGGCCGAGGAGGTCAGCGCCGGCGTGCTCGTCTCCACCCTGCTCGCGGCCATCGCTTTCCCGGCCACCGCTTGGCTGCTGAGCGCGCCGGTCGTGGTGCCGTAGCGCTGTTGCCTTCGGCCCGGCCCGGGGCCACCCTGCGGCCGCCGCCGGGAGTGACAACGTGCTTCGACAGACCCTGTTCGCCACCCTTCTCCTGTTCCCAGGCATCGCCGCGGCGCAGCAGCCGCAGGCACCCGGGCCCACGCTGGCGGCCGTGCGCGCGCGGGATGTGCTGGTCTGCGGCACCTCCACCGGCGCGGCCGGGTTCTCCCTGCCGGACAGCCAGGGCAACTACCGCGGCATCGACAGCGACCTGTGCCGCGCCTTCGCCGCCGCCACGCTGAACGACGTCACGAAAATCCGTTGGGTGCCGCTGACCAGCACCGCCCGCTTCCCCGCGCTGCAATCCGGCCAGGTCGACGTACTGGCCCGCACCGCTACCTGGACCCAGAGCCGCGACACCGCGAACGGGCTGAACTTCACCGCCATCAACTTCTTCGACGGCCAGGGCTTCATGCTGCGTCGCTCGCTCGGCCTGGCCAAGGCGACGGAGCTTCAGGGCGCCAGCATCTGCGTCGTCTCCGGCAGTACCAACGAACTCAACCTGGCGGATTGGGCGCGGCTCAACAACATCCGCTACAGCCCGGTGGTGTTCGAGCAGAACGACGAGGCGCGGCGCAGCTACCTGGCCGGCCGCTGCGACGCCTATTCCACCGATGCCTCCCAGCTCGCCGGCCTGCGCGCCAGCTTCCCGAACCCGGAGGAGCACGTGATCCTGCCGGACATCATCAGCAAGGAACCGCACAGCCCTGTCGTCCGCCACGGCGACGACCAGTGGTTCGACATCATCCGCTGGACCCTGTTCGCGCTGCTGATCGCCGAGGAGAACGGCATCACCCAGGCCAATGTCGACAGCTTCCTGAACAGCCCCAACCCCGAGATCCGCCGCCTGCTGGGCGACAGCGGCGACCACGGCCCGCTGATGGGGCTTGACCGCCGTTGGGCCTACAACGCCATCAAGGCGGTGGGCAACTACGGCGAAGTGTTCGAACGCAACCTCGGCATGGCGTCGCCGATCAAGCTGCGCCGTGGCCTGAACGACCTTTGGACGCGGGGCGGCCTGATGTACGCGCCGCCGATCCGCTGACGACCCCCTGCCTGCCAAACGGATACCGTCCATGAAGCTTGCCCTGTTCGACGACAACCGCGTGGCGCTGGTGGAGGGCGACAGCCTCTACGACGTCAGCGCCGCCGTGCCCGGTTGGGGCCAGCCCTGGCCGCCGGTGTTCATGCAGCGCCTGATCGGCGAATGGCCGGCGGCGCGCTTGGCGCTGCTGGCGGCCCGCGCGGCGGCAACGCCGATCCCGCGCAGCGCGGTGCGGCTGCGCTCGCCGATGCCCTATACGTCCAACATCATCGCCGCCCCCGCCAACTACCGGAAGCATGTCGGCGAACTCGGCAATCGCGGCGTCACCGCCGCCGGCAACTCCGCGCGCAACATCGGCTTCTTCCTGAAGGCGACGTCGTCGCTGGTGGGGCCGGATGACGGCATCATGCTGCCCCGCGGCAGCGCGCGACGCTTTGACCACGAAACCGAACTCGCGGTCATCATCGGCAAGCGCGGCCACCACATCCCGCGCGCCGCGGCCCTGGACCACGTCTTCGGCTATTCCTGCCTGATCGACCTGACCATGCGCCTGGAACCCGGCGCGCCCGCCGAGGAGCGGCCAACCCGGAAGAGCTTCGACAGCTTCACCCCGCTCGGCCCGTGGATCGTCACCGCCGACGAAATCCCGGACCCGCAGGTGCTTTCCAACCGGCTCTGGGTCAACGGCACGCTGAAGCAGAGCACCAACACCGCCGAGATGACCGTCGGCGTTGCCGAGCTGATCGAACTGATCTCCTCGGTGATGACGCTGCAGCCCGGCGACGTCATCGCCTCCGGCACGCCCGAGGGCGTTGGCCCGGTCGCACCTGGCGACAGCATCACGATCGAGCTGGAAAAGGTCGGCGCCATGACGCTGCAGGTACGGGAGGCGGACGCCGTGGCGCCGCGGCCATGGTGATGCGTCGCCGCGCCTTGCTGGCCGCGCCGACGCTGCTCGCGCTGCCGGCCCGCGCCCAGGCTTTTCCGGTGCGTCCGGTGCGCATCATCATCCCCTTCGCGCCAGGCGGCGGCGTGGACCTGCTGGCGCGCGCCGCCGCGGTGGCGCTCTCGCAGCATTGGGGCCAGCCGGTGGTGGTGGAGAACCGCGCCGGCGCCGGCGGCATCATCGGAACCGAGGCCGTGGTCCGCGCGCCCGCCGATGGCTACACGCTGCTCGGCACGGTGAACCAGACCATCACCTCCGCCCGCTTCATGTACCGCGCCCTGCCCTACGACCCCGACCGCGACCTGCAGCCGCTCTGCCTGATGGTGCAGGCGGACCAGATGATCGTGGCGCACCCCGACGTTCCCGTGACGGACCTGAAGTCGCTTATCGCGCTGGCGCGGGCCGAGCCGGGCAAGCTGACCTACGGCTCCTTCGGTATCGGCACCCAGCCGCAGCTGGTGATGGAGACACTGAACCGGCACGAGGGCCTGGACATCCTGCATGTGCCCTACAACGGCGTAGCGCCGCTGCTGGTGGCGGCGACGCGGGGCGAGGTGATGCTGACCACCGCCAGCGCCGGCGTCGCCGGAGAGTTGCTGCGCGCTGGCCGCCTCAAGGCGCTGGCCAATGCCGGCGCGCGCCGCCAGGGCCAGTTCCCGGCGGTGCCGACCACCACGGAACAGGGCGCGCCCTGGCTGCAGGCCAGCATCTGGTACGCCATGTTCACCCCCACCGGCACGCCACCGGAGGTGGCGCAGAAGATCGGCGACGACCTGCGCGCCGTGCTGCGCGACCCCGTCTTCGCCGAGCGCCAGGCGACCTCGAAGGGCCTCGACCTCATCGCCAGCAGCGGCGAACACCTGGGCCAGGTCATCCGCGACGAAGTGCCGCTGGTGCAGCAGATGATCCGCGCCGCCCGGATCGAACCGCAATGACCGCCTTGCCCATCCTCATCGTCGGTGGCGGTCCGGTCGGCCTCGGCCTGGCTGGCGAGCTTGGCTGGCGCGGCCAGCGCTGCATCATGCTGGAACGCACCGACGGCGTGGTCGGCCAGCCGAAGATGGACTTCGTCGGTGTCCGCACCATGGAGTTCTGCCGTCGCTGGGGCATCGTGAAGTGGGTTCACGAAGCCGGCTACAACCGCGCCTATCCGCAGGATTGCGCCTGGGTCGATAGCCTCACCGGCCATGAATTCGGCCGCGAGGTCTTCGCCGCCCTGCAAGACGAACCGCGCCTGCCGCAAAGCACCTATTCCCGCGGTGAACGCTGCCCGCAGAACTTCTTCGACCCCGTGCTGGCCCGCTTTGCCGGCCAGTTCCCCGCCGTGGAACTGCGGTTCGAAGCCGAGGTGCTGGGCTTCGAGGAACGCCCCGACCGCGTCATCGCCCACACCCGCAACCTGGCGACCGGGGCAGAGCAGCAGGTCGAGGGCAGCTACCTGGTCGGCTGCGACGGCGGGTCCTCGATGGTCCGCAAGCAGCTCGGCATCGGCATGACCGGCCCGGCCGCGCTAACCCACACCACCAACGTCATCTTCCGCTGCGCCGGGCTGGAGCAGTTGCACGACAAGCGCCCCGGCTACCGCTTCATCTTCATCGGCCCGACCGGCACCTGGGCGACACTGGTCGCGATCGACGGCCGCGACCACTGGCGCTTCTCCCTGGTCGGCAGCGCCGATGCCGCCCACCCCGGCGAGGCGGAAGTGCGCGCCGCGATCATCCGCGCCATGGGCAAGCCGTTCGACTTCGAGATCACCTCGATCATGCCCTGGACCCGCCGGCAACTGCTGGCCGACAGCTACGGCCGCAACCGCGTCTTCATCTGCGGCGACGCTTGCCACCTCACCTCCCCCACCGGCGGCTTCGGCATGAACACCGGGCTGCAGGAAGCCGTCGACCTCGGCTGGAAGCTGGCGGCGATGCAGGAAGGCTGGGGCGGCCCACACCTGATGGACAGCTACGGCACCGAACGCCGGCCCGTCGCCGCCCGCAACATCGCCGAGGCCACGAGGAACCTGCAGCGCATGCTGACGCCGCGCACCAAGGCGCCGCCGGCCGAGATCTTCCTGCCCGGCGCCGAGCACGACGCCGCGCGCCGGGCCTTCGGCGACGAGTACACCGCGCTGATGAAGCCGGAGTGGTTCACGCCCGGCATCCACCTCGGCTACGTCTACGAAGGCTCGCCGCTGATCGTGCCGGACGGCACGCCACCACCGCCCGACGACCCCAACAGCTACACGCAAGCCTCCCGCCCCGGTTCGCGCGCGCCGCACGTCTGGCTCGGCCCGGACCGCTCGACGTTGGACCTGTTCGGCCGCGGCTTCGTGCTGCTGCGCTTCGGCAGCGCCAGCGGCGAGGCACTGGAACAGGCCGCCGCCACGCGCGGCGTGCCGCTTGTCACGCAAGCGCTGACGCAGCCCGAAGCCGTAGCCGCCTACGAACGCGCCCTGGTGCTGGTCCGCCCGGATGGCCATGTCGCCTGGCGCGGCGACACGGCGCCCGATGCCGCCACCGCTCTCACCATCATCGACACGGCGCGCGGCGCCGGCCCGGAGGCACCCCATGGCTGAAGCACCCATGCACGACGCCGCCGCCCGCGCGGCGATCTCCGGCGAACTCGCCAGCCTGCACCTGCGCGTGGCGCAGCCGGAAGACCCGCCGCTGTTCACCCGCACCCCCAGCAGCAGCATGCAGCCGATCCACTGGAAGGCCGCTGACCTGGCGCTGATGCTGCACAAGATCGGCGCCGAGCTGAAGCTGGAGGAAGGCGGCCAGCGTCGCACACTGCGGCTGACCAATCCCGGCCTGAAGGAAGGCACCACGCCGACCTTCTGGTGCAGCATCCAGGTCATCCTGCCCGGCGAGGTCGCCAGCGCGCACCGCCACACCGCAACGGCGCTGCGCTTCATCATGCGCGGCCGCGGCGCCGACACCACGGTGGAGGGCGAGCGGTACGAGATGAACGAGGGCGACCTGCTGCTGACGCCGAACTGGACCTGGCACGACCATGCCCATGCCGGCGACGCGCCGATGGTCTGGCTGGACGTGCTCGACATCAACCTGATGAAGTCGCTGCACGCCACCTTCTTCGAGCCCGGCACGGCCGCACGCATGCCGGTGAACGCCCATCCGCAGGCCAGCTTCGCGCAGTTCGGCAGCGCCCTGATGCGCCCGCTGAACCAGCGCCAGCACGGCCTGTTCAGCCCCATCCTCGGCTACCACCGTGCCCAGGCCGAGGCCGCGCTGGCCGCTGCTGCTACGCTGCCGCCTGACCCATTCGACGACACCGCGCTGGAGTACCAGAACCCCACCACCGGCGGTCCGGCGCTGCCGACCATCGGCACCGCGCTGCAACGGCTGCGCCCGGGCTTTCAGGGCCAGGCGCACCGCCACACCGGCAGCGTGGTGTACTACGTGGTTCGCGGCAGCGGCGTCAGCAGCGTCGCCGGCAACGCGTACCACTGGGGCGCCGGCGACTTCATCGCCGTGCCGCCCTGGGCCGCGCATGCCCACGCCAACCCAACCGGCACCGAAGCCGTCCTGTTCCAGGTCAACGATATCCCGGTGATGCAGGCGCTCGGCTTCTGGCGCGAGGAGGCCTGCTGACGCCTGCGGCCGGCGTCAGTCCTCGGTGGCGAACCAGCGGTAGATCGAGGGCAGCAGCAGCAGCGTTACCAGCGTCGCTGTCAGCAGGCCGCCGATCACGACGGTGGCCAAGGGGCGCTGCACCTCGGCCCCGGCGCTGGTGGAAATGGCCATCGGGATGAAGCCGAGGCTGGCCACCGTCGCCGTGGTCAGCACCGGGCGCAGCCGAAGCATCGCCGCCTCGCGCGCCGCGTCCTTCGGGTTGCGGCCGGCGCCGCGCTGCTCCTGGATGGTGCTGACCAGCACTACGCCGTTCAGCACCGCGATGCCGAACACCGCGATGAACCCCACCGCCGCGGAGATGCTGAAGTCCAGCCCGCGCGCCCACAGCGCCAGCACGCCACCGGTGGCGGCCAGCGGCACGTTGAGGAAGACCAGCGCCGCCAGCCTGACGCTGCCGAAGGCGATGAACAGCAGGGCGAAGATCAACGCCAGCGATGCCGGTACCACCAGGGTAAGCCGGGCCGTGGCTTCCTGCAGGTTCTGGAACTGGCCGCCCCATTCCACCCGGTAGCCCGGCGGCAGCGGTACCTGCGCCGCCACCGCCTGCTGCGCCGCGGCGACGAAGCCGGCCAGGTCGCGCCCGCGCACATTCGCCTCCACGCTGATGCGCCGACGGCCCTGCTGGCGGGTGATCTGCGCCTCGCCATCCTCCCAGCGCACCTCCGCCACCTGGCTCAGCGGCACGGCGCGGCCAGTGGCATCCGTCACCCGCAGCGCGCGGATACGCTCGGGGTCGGCCCGGTCGGCGGCAGCCAGCCGCACGCGAATATCGTAGCGCGCATTGCCCTGCACGATGCTGCCGACGGTGCGCCCGCCGAGCGCCTCCACCACGTCCAGTACCTGGCTGACGTTCAGCCCGTAGCGCGCCACCGCCTGGCGGTCCACCAGCACGCGCAGCGCCGGCTGTCCGGCGGTCTGCTCGGCCTTCACGTCCACGCCGCCAGGTACGCCGGCGACCACCTGCGCGATCCGGTCCGCGAGCCGGCGCAACTCCGCCGGGTCGTCGCCATAGACCAGGATGCCGACATCCGACCGCACGCCCTGCAGCATGTCCTGCATGCGCATCTCGATGGGCTGCGACCAACTCTGCTGCAGGCCGGGTATCTCCTCGTCAAGCGCGCGGCCGAAGGCCTGGGCCAGGCCGTCCTGCGTCGGCGCCGTGCGCCACTCATCCTGCGGCACCAGCATGATGAAGCTGTCGCTTTGCTCCACGCCCATCGGGTCGGTCGGAATCTCGGAGCTGCCGCTCAACGTCACCACGGTCCGCACCTCGGGGAAGCGAAGCAGCACGCGTTCCAGCACGCCGGTGGTCTGCAGCGCCGTGGTCAGCGAAATGCTCGGCAGCTTCGTGGTGGTGTTGGTCAGCGCGCCCTCGTTCAAGCGCGGGATGAACTCGGCGCCCAGTCGGCTGCCCGCCAGTCCGGCCAGTGCCAGCAGGGCAACGGCCACGCCCACCGCCAGCCATGGCCGTGCCTCGGCCCGGGACAGCACGGGTTCGTAATGGCGGCGGACCCAGCGCAGCGGCCGGCTGTCGCCCTCGGCCACGCGCCCGCGCAGCAGCAGGCTGGCCAGTGCCGGCATCAGCGTGAGCGTCAGCGCCAGCGAGGCGAGCAGCGCGAAGATCACGGTCAGCGCCATCGGCCGGAACATCTTTCCCTCCACGCCCTGCAGGCTGAGGATGGGCAGGTAGACCACCGTGATGATGGCGACACCGAACACCACCGGCCGCGCCACTTCCCGCGCCGCCTGGCGGATCGCCTCGCCCGGGTCGGCATCCGGGTTCTCGCCGCGCCGGCGCAGGATGTTCTCCACCATCACCACCGCGCCATCCACGATCAGGCCGAAGTCGATGGCGCCAAGGCTCATCAGGTTGCCCGAGAGGCCGGCGTAGTACATGGCCGTGGCGGCGGCGAGCATCGACAGCGGAATGGCCAGCGCCACCAGCAACCCGGCGCGGATGTTGCCCAGCAGGAACAGCAGCACCGCCACCACCAGCGCCGCGCCTTCGCCCAGGTTGCGCGCCACGGTGGCGATGGTGCGGCCGATCAGGTCGGAGCGGTCGTAATAGGTGTCGATGGTCACGCCCGGCGGCAGGCCCTTGCCGATCTCGCCGATGGCGTCGCGCACCCGCCCGGCCACGGCGCGGGTGTTTTCTCCCAGCAGCATCAGCACCACGCCGACCACCACCTCGCCACGGCCATCCCGCGTCACCGCGCCCAGTCGCGGCCGCGGCGCCTCGGCAATGCGCGCGATGTCGCGGACATAGAGCGGCACACCGCCCTCGCCGGTGCGCAGCACGATCTGCTCCAGGTCAGCCGGGTTGGCGATCAACCCTTCGCCGCGGATCACCGCCTGCTCGCCGTTGCGCTCGATGGTGGCGCCACCGCGCGCGCCATTGTTGCGTGCCACCGCGTCGAACACCTCCGCCACCGAAAGCCCGTAGCGGGTCAGCGCGTCGGCCGAGAGCTGCACCTCGAAGGTGCGCAGCTCGCCGCCGTTGACGTTCACGTCGATGACTCCCGGCACCTGCTTCAACCGCGGCGCCACCTGCCAGTCGAGGATGGAGCGCAGGTCCATCGCCGAGTGCCCGTCGCCGCGCAACTCGAACTGGTAGATCTCGCCGAGGCCGGTCGCCACCGGCCCGAGTTGGGGCTGGGCGTAGCCCGGCGGCACCTGCACCGTGGCCAGGCGGGGAAACACCAGGTTCCGCGCGGCATAGATGTCGGTGTCGTCGGTGAAGCGCACGTACACCACGGAAAGCCCGTAGCGGGAAACGCTGCGCACCTCCTGCAGGTGCGGCAGGCCCTGCAGCGCAAGCTCCACCGGGAAGGTGATGAAGCGCTCCACCTCCGGCGGCCCAAGGCCGGGCGCCTGCGTCGTCACCAGCACCTGGCGCGGCGAGATGTCCGGCTCGGCGTCGATCGGCAGGCGCAGCAGGTCGTAGCCGCCGACCATGGCGAGCACGGCAGCCAGCACCAGCACCACCGCGCGGTTCGCCAGCACGGCATCCAGCAGGCGGCCCAGCATCAGTCGCCCTCGATCCGGCTGCGCAGCAGCGCCGACTTCAGTTGGAAGCTGCCCTGCGTCACCACCAGCTCGCCGCCCTGCAGGCCCTCGATCACCTCCACCTGCCCCGCCTCCCGTGCGCCGATCCGCACCACGCGGCGGGCGAAGCGTTCCGGCGTCTCACGCAGGAACACGGTCGGCGTGCCATCCACCAGCTGCACCGCCGCTTCGGGCAGCATCACGCCGTCGCGTCCCAACGGCTCCTCGATCTCGACCGTGCCGAACATGTTGATGCGCAGCGCACCATCGGGGTTCGGCACCTCGCAGCGCACCCGCGCGGTGCCGGTGCGCGGGTCCAGCTGATCCGCCACATGAGCCACGTGGCCAGGGAAGCGGCGGCCGGGATAGGCATCCACCAACAGCGTCATGGCGGCGCCGGGCCGCACCGCCGCCAACTCGGCGCCGGGCAGGTCGCCGTAGACCCACAGCACGGAGAGATCGGCCAGCGTGAAGAACTTGCGGTTGGTATCCACCAGTTCGCCCGGCGTGGCGCCCACCGCCATCACCACGCCGGCAAACGGGGCCAGCATGGCGCCGCGGGCGTCGCTCGGTGTGGGTGCGGAGAGGCGAAACACGTCGTCGCCGGGCAGGTCGGGGCCGGTCGGGTCGTACCTGCGCAGCATCTCCGCCCAGTGCTCGGCTTCGGTCGCCCGCGTCGTCACCGCGGCATCGGCGGCGGCCAGCGTGGCGCGGCGCCGATCCACCTCGCTCTGCGCCAGCGCGCCGCCGCGCACCAGCACTTCGGCCCGCCCCAGCGCGGCGCGGGCGGCATCGGCCTCCGCCTTCGCCTGCCGCACCGCGGCCTGGGCGCCGGAGAGCTGGTGCCGCGCCTCGGCCAAATCCAGCGCGTCGATCACCGCCAGGCGCTGCCCGGCGGCAACGCGGTCGCCGACGGTCACCTCCACCGCCTGCACCCGGCCGCGGGTCAGAGGGTTGATATGCGCCAGCCGCTGTTCGTTGAAGCCGACACTGCCGGGCGCCCGCGCCACATGGGTCATCGGCCGCCGCGTCGCCGGTGTCACGGCCAGGTTGAAGTTGCGCTGCGCGGCTTCGCTGAGGTCGACATGGTCCGACAACGCAGGTGCCGCCGGCTCCGGCGGCCCGCTGGGCGGTGCGGCCTGACGCCCGCCGAACCAGTAGCCGCCTCCGGCGGCCAGCAGCACGGCGGTGGCGACCGCGGCCCAGCCAGGCCACCTCATGGCAGCACGCCCAGGGCCTGGTCCAGGCGGGAACGGGCGCGGTCCTGCGCCGCCTTCGCCCGCGCCCGGTTAAGCTCCGCCTCGAAGGCCGCCGAGCGGGCGCGGATGACCTCCACCAGCGGCATCTCGCCCACGGTATAGGCCTGGTCCAGCTGCACCCGCCGCTGCGCCAGCAGTCGGGCGGCCTGTTCCGCCAAGCGCAGTTGCTGCCCCGCGGCGTCCAGCGCGAGGCGAGCCTGGCGCTGCTCGATCAGTACCTCGCGCTCGGCCACTGCCAGGCTCGCCTCGGCCCGGGTCAGCTCGGCTTCGGCGGCGGCCAGCCGCGGCCGGTTGCGGCCCTCGGTGGCCAGCGGCAGCCGCACGATGAGCCCGAGGCGGGTATCGTAGTGCTCCGTGTAGAGCTGCCGCTCGGTGCGGCCCTGCAGCGAAACGATGGGACTTTCCCGCAGCGTGGCCTGGGCCAGCCGCAGCCCGGCCTCGGCGCTGGCCACGGCACGACGCGCGGCGAGCAGGCGCGGGTGGTCCCGCGCAGGCTGGTCCGGCGGCGCGGCATCGCTGGCCAGGTTGGGGACCGTGGCCTGCCCGGTCAGCAGGGCGAAGCGCGCCGCGGCCACCTCCAGCGCGGCGCGCTGCTCGGCCAGGGCGGCCTCCGCGGTCACCGCCTCGCTGCGGGAAAGCAGCGCATCCGCTGCCGGGCTCTCGCCCCGGCTGGCACGCCGGGCGGTGGCGGCGGCAAGGTCGCGTGCGGCGGCAGCGCGCCGCTCCAATGGTGGCAGCGCCACGGCCGCCACCTCCACGTCTCCCACCGCGGCACGGACCGCACCGGCTACGGCCAGGCGCAGTTCCGCCAGGCGAGCCTGCAGCTCGGCCAGCCCGGCATCCGCTTGGCGAATGGTGGCGGTGCCCTCCCCAGGCAGCCAGACCGGTGTGCCCGCCTCCAGCGCGTAGGAGTTGAAGCCCTGGTTGCTGAGGAAGCGATCACTCGTCGCCTCGCCCTGCAGGAACGGGGCGGCGGGGAACAGCTGCCCGCCGGCGTAGCGCCGCGCCTCCTGCACGCCGCGCTGGGCCGCCAGCGCGCGCGCATCCGGCGTGCGCTGCCACGCGGCCTCGAACGCGTCCCGCAAGCTGGCGGCGAAGGCCGGATGCGCTGCGCCGGCCACCAGGCCCGGCAGCGCAACCAACCAGGCCCGCCCGAGCCGGCCGACGTGGCGCATCATGCCCTGAACCTGATCATCCGTGCCGCGCCGGCTCCGCTTCCGCTGCGCCGTCAACGCCGACCAGGGACCAAAGTAGCATGGCGCCCGCGGCAACGTGGCGGTTGAGCACCGCCTGGCTGGCACATGCTTTGCTTCGCCCTGCCCGCGCCAGGGAGCAACCGTGGCGGAGCACGAGGGATGGTGGGCAATGTCCAGCGTAACGCTCGCCGGCGGCACCGCGGCCGACCGGGATTCGGTGATCGCCCTGATGCACACCTACCTGGAGGCAAATGCCAGCTTCGATTGGCAGACGCTGCAGGGCAGGATCTGGGCCGACGACGATACCGCGATGTTCTTCAACATGAACGGCCATACCTATGTCGGCCGCGACCACTGGGTTGCGCTCTGGAAGTACTACGGCCAGCAGGCGCAGACCGGCACCTGGGTTCCCTACGACATCGCCGGCACGGTCGGTGACGAGGTTGCCGTGCTGTGGTCCCACCGCAAGACCCACATGAGCTGGGTTGGCAGCGATCCGCGGCCGAACGATCCCTGGCACGCCGACAAGGATTTCATCTCACGCGCCACCATGGTCTTCAACAAGAAGCCGGAAGGCTGGCGTGTGGTGCATGTGCATTTTTCCGAGGCAAACCCCGGCCAGCGGCCGGGCGGCATCTGAACCATTCCCCCAACAGGAGACCGCCCGATGCGCCTAGCCGGATCCGCTGCCCTGCGTGACATTGCGCTCGGCCTGTCGCTGCTGCTCGTCCTGGCCGTGCCCGCCGCGGCGCAGCCCATCAATATCGGCGCCGTGCTGCCGATGACCGGCCTGGCCGCCACCTACGGCCAGCCCTATCTGGCCGCGGTGCAGCTCGGCATCGAGGAAGTCAACCGCGCCGGCGGCATCAACGGCCGCATGCTGGAAGTGACGGTCGAGGACAGCCAGGCCTCCAACACCGTGGCCATCAACGCGTTCAACCGCGTGCTGCAATCCCGCCCGGTCGCCATCATGGGCCCCGGCCTCGGCACCCAATTGCTCGCCATCATGCCGGCCTTCGAGCGCGAGCACGTGCCGGTCTTCGCCGGCCCCAGCACGCGGCGCGTGACGCAGCAGGGCGCGCAGTGGTTCTTCCGCACCACCAGCCACGACGCGGTGGGCAAGGAGCTGTGGACCCGGCTGATCGTGGAGGACCTGCACAAGCGCCGCGTCGGCATCCTGCACATCGCCAACGAATGGGGCTATTCCGGCCGCGACAACACCACCGCCTTCCTGAAGTCCCTGTTCCAGCTTGAGCCGGTCTCCATCGCCTCCTACCAGGCCGGCGACCGCGACGTGACCGCCCAGCTGCTGCAGATGCAGCGCGACGGCGCCGACATCATCGTCAGCCAGGGCTTCCCGGTGGACGAGGCGCTGATCGTGCGGCAGATGCGCCAGCTCAACATCAATATCCCGCATATCGGTTCCGGCTCGCTCTGCGGCGCCTTCCTGCGCAACCTGGTGACGCCGGCCGAGATCGAGGGCCACTACTGCGAAGGGCCGGCGGTACTGCCGACGCTGAGCGACAGCCCGGCGATGAAGGCCTTCGTCGCCGCCTACACCGCCCGCGCCAGCTTCCCGCCGGACATCTACGCCACCGGCTACTACGACGTGGTGCGGATGCTGGCCGAGGTGATGAAGCGCGTCGGCGTGGACCGCGAGAAGATCCGCGACGGCTTCCGCAACGCCAGCTTCGAGGGCGTGATGGGTACCTACCACGCGGACGCCGAGGGCAACCTCTGGACCGGCTCCGCCATCATGCACTTCGGTGCCAACGGCACCGCCACCGTGGTGCGCCGGCTGAACCGCGCCGCCACCGAAGCCACCGTCGTGCCGCAATAGCCGGCAGCCGGGCCGGTTGGGGGCGCGCATGACGCAGGTGCTGGCCTCCGGCCTGGCCATGGGCTGCGTCTATGCGCTGGTCGGCCTGAGCTTCATCCTGATCTACAACGCCACCCATGGCCTGAACTTCGCCCATGGCGAGTTCGTCATGCTCGCCGGCTTCATCCTGTATTCGGCCGTCGATGCCGGCGCGCCGATGTGGCTGGCGGCGCTGGCCACGCTGGGCTGCATGGGCGTGTTCGGCCTGGTGTTCCAGCGCCTGGTGTTCTACCCGCTGCGCGACCGGCCATTCCTCGCCTTCGTCATCGCCACCATCGGCTTCGGCATCTTCGCCCGCAACCTGGCGCTGCTGGTCTGGGGGCCGAACCCGCTGAAGGTGCCCAGCTTCTTCACCGCCACCGCGGTATCCCTGCTGGGCGCCACGCTGACGCCGGAACACCTGTTCATCATCGCCACCACCGCCGTGGTGCTGGTGACGCAATACCTGCTGTTCTTCCACACCGCGCTGGGCCGCGGCCTGCGCGCCACCGCGCAGAACCCGGAGATGGCGCAGCTGCTGGGCATCCGGCAGAACCGGATGATCGCCATCACCTTCGTGCTCTCCGCCATGCTGGCCGGGCTGGCCGGCGTGCTGGTCGCGCCGATCTTCCTGATCGACACGGAACTCGGCGGCGCGGTGATCCTGAAGGCCTTCATCGCCATCATCATCGGCGGCTTCGGCAGCATCCCCGGGGCGGTGCTGGGCGGCCTGATCGTCGGCCTGCTGGAGATCCTGGTCGCGGTGCACGTCTCCTCCACCTACAAGGACGCCATCGCCTTCGGCGTGTTCATCCTGGTGCTGCTGGTGTTCCCGCGCGGCCTGCTGGGCGGCCCGGTCGAGGACCGCGTGTGAGCCGGCGCCTGCTGCCCCTGCTGTTGCTGCTGTTGGCCGCGCTGGTGCCCTGGCTGGGGCTTTCCACCTACACGCAGCGCCTGGTCAACCTCGGCCTGGTCTTCTCGCTGCTGGCCATCAGCCTGAACCTGCTGCTGGGCTACGCCGGACAGATCTCGCTCGGCCATGCCGGCTTTTTCGGTATCGGCGCCTATACCGCGGCCCTGCTGGCGGAAGGCGGCAGCGGCCTGCTGTTCTGGCCCGGCCTGCTGCTGGCCGGGTTGGTGACGGGCCTGGCCGGGCTGGCCATCGGCCTGCCGACACTGCGGCTGCGCGGCCATTACCTGGCGCTGGCCACGCTCGGCTTCGGCGAGATCATGCGCCTGCTGTTCTTCAACTGGCGCGAGGTGACGCGCGGCATGGACGGCATCAGCGGCATTCCCGCGCCTGCGCTGCCCGGCTTCGCCTTCGATACCGAGGCGCGCCTGTTCGGCCTGGCGGCGGTGCTGGTGGCGCTGGTGCTGCTGCTGGTGCGGCGCCTGGACGGCTCTAAGTACGGCCGCTGGCTGGCCGCGATCCGCGATGCCGAATTGGCCGCCGGCACCTGCGGCGTCAACGTGCCGCGGCTGAAGCTCGGCGTGTTCATGGGCAGCGCCGCACTGGCCGGCGCCGCCGGCGCGCTCTACGCCCACATGATGACCTTCATCAGCCCGGACACCTTCGGCTTCGAGGTCACCGCCCAGGTGCTGAGCATGGTCGTCGTCGGCGGCATCGGCACGGTGGCGGGGCCGGTGCTGGGCGCCTTCCTGCTGACCTTCCTGCCGGAATGGCTGCGCGTCTCCAACGCCTACTACCAACTCATCTACGGCGCCGGCCTGGCGCTGATGATCGTGTTTTTGCCGGCCGGGCTTTGGGGCCTGGTGCGGTCCAAGCTGCGCCGCGCCGCGCCGGCGCTGCTGGTGGAGCCGCCGCCGCTGGCCGGACTGCCTGCCGAGATCGGCGCCGCGCCCGCCGACAGCGCGCTGCTCGACGCGCGGGGCGTCACTCGCCGCTTCGGCGGCCTTGTCGCGGTGGACGGGCTGGACCTGACCGTGCAGGCCGGCAGCATCCACGCCCTGATCGGCCCGAACGGGTCCGGCAAGTCAACCTTCATCAACCTGGCCAGCGGCCTGTACGGCCTGTCCGGTGGCAGCATCAGCTTCGCCGGGCGCCCGGTCGGCGGCGCACGCCCCTGGGCCATCGCGCAGGCCGGCCTGGCGCGCAGCTTCCAGAACCTGCGGCTGTTCGGCAGCCTGACCGTGGAGCAGAACGTGCTGGTGGCCTGCCGGGCGGCGCACCCGGCCGGCCTGGTCCGGGTGCTGCTGGCCAGCGCCACCGCCCGCGCCGAGGAAGCCGCGCTGCGCGCTGCGGCCGCCGAGGCCATGCAGGCGCTCGGCGTCTGGCCACTGCGGGACCGCGTGGTGAAGACCCTGCCCCATGAACAGCAGCGCATGGTGGAGATCGCCCGCGCCCTGGCCATGCGCCCGCGCCTGCTGATGCTGGACGAGCCCGCCGCCGGCATGAACCCCTCCGAGGCCGACCAACTCGTCACCCGCATCCGCGCCCTGCGCGACCGTGGCATCACCATTTTACTTGTTGAGCACAACATGCCGCTGGTGATGCGCCTGGCGGACCGCATCACCGTGCTGAATTTCGGCCGCAAGGTGGCCGAGGGCACGCCCGCCGAAATCCGCAGCAACCCCGCGGTGATCGAGGCCTATCTCGGCCGCCGCCACCTCAAGCAGATGACCGCCGATGCCGCTGCTGCAGGTTGAGGGCCTCCGCGCCGGCCACGGCCAGGGCGCCGATGTGCTGCACGGCATCTCGCTCACCGTGGCCGAGGGCGAGCTGGTCTGCCTGATCGGCGCCAATGGTGCGGGCAAGACCACCCTGCTGCGAACCATCATGGGGCTGGTCAAGCCACGCGCCGGCCGCGTGCAGTTCGCGGGGCGGGAGATCGCCGGCATGGCCACGGCCAGCATCGCCCGGCTTGGCGCCTCGCTGGTGCCGGAAGGCCGCGGCGTGTTTCCCGGCCTGACCGTTCTGGACAACCTGCGCCTGGCCGCCACGCCCTGGGGCGGCACGGGTGTCGCGCTGCAGGCCGAGCTGGACCGCGTCTTCGCGCTGTTCCCCATTCTGGCCGAACGCCGCGCTCAGCTGGCCTGGTCGCTCTCGGGCGGGCAGCAGCAGATGCTGGCCATCGGCCGCGCCCTGGTCACCCGCCCGAAGCTGCTGCTGCTGGACGAACCTTCCTTGGGCCTGGCGCCCAACCTGGTGGAACAGGTCTTCGACACGCTCGCGGAAATCAACCGCCTGGGCGTCTCTACCCTGCTGGTGGAGCAGAACGCGCTGATGGCATTGGACGTCAGCCACCGGGGCTACGTGCTGGAACTGGGCCGTATCGTCGCGGCCGATACCGCCGCGGCCCTGCGCGACGACGCACGCGTGCAGGGCGCTTATCTGGGAGGCTGAGGCCATGGCTGAACGACCCATCATCGGCACCCGCCTCCATGGCGGCCTTGCACCGCGCGCCTGCATCGAGTTCGCTGGCCACGCCGAGCGCGCCGGCATGGCCAGCCTCTGGTTCGCCGAGAATCCGTTCAACCGCGGCGTGCTGCCGGCGGTCTCCGGCTGCATCCTGGCCACCAGCCGCATCCGCATCGGCATCGGCGTCTGGAACCCCTATGCCCGGCATCCCACCCTGATCGCGATGGAGTTCGGCGCGCTGGATGAGTTGGCTGAAGGCCGCGCCATGCTCGGCCTCGGCTCCGGCATCGGCGCGGCGGTGGAACGCATGGGGTTGTCCTACGCCAAGCCCATCGCGGCGATGCGCGACACGCTGGTCATCGTCGGCGGCCTGCTGCGCGGCGAGACGGTGACCTACGAAGGCACCGTGTTCAGCGCCGACAAGGTGGTGCTGGAATATGCGGTGCCGAACCCCGGCAAGCCGATCCACATGGCGGCGATGGGCGACCAGGCGCTGCGCCTGAGCGGGCGCCTGGCCGGCGGCACCATGATCTCCAACATGTGCCCGCCCGGCTACACCAGGCGCGCGCGCGGCCTGATCGACGAGGGCGCGGCACGCGAGGGCCGCACGCCGCCGGTGCCGATCGTGCAGTACATGCCCTGCGTCATCGGGCGGGACCGCCGCGCCGCCCGGCAATGCGCCAAGCAGACCATCGGCCGGATGATCTCCCTGTACTGGAAGGACGGCGCGGCGGCCACCGCGACCCGCGTGGCGATGTACGGCGAAAGCGGCATCCCGGCCGATGAGTTCGAGGCCGCGATCATGCGCATGCGTGCCGGCGAGCCGGCCGAGCAGGTGCTGGACGACCGCTACGTCGACAATTATTCGCTGGCCGGCGACCTCGACGACGCTGCCGCCGGCATGGCGCGCTTCGCCGCCATGGGCGTCACCGAGATGGTGCTGACATTTGTCGGCCCCGACCCGGTGGCGGAGATGAACCTGCTCGGTGCCATGGTGGGGCCGCAGGCGTGACGCAGCGCTGCGGGTGAGCGCCGGCTCGACGGCGGCCGGGCGCCCGATGCGAGACCCCCAGCCGCGCTAGGCCTGGCCGAGCAGGTTGTGCCTCAGCGTGGTGCCTTCGTAGCTTTCGCGGAAGCGGCCGCGCCGGCGCAGTTCCGGCACCAGGAAGTCCACCACGTTCAGCAGGTCGCGCGGCGTGCATTGCGGATGCGCGACCATGAAGCCGCCCTTGCTGCCGGTGGCGACGAAGATCTCCTCCAGCCGGTCCGCCACCTGCACGGCATCGCCGGCGAAGGTGTCGTTGAAGCCGGTGGCCTCCTGCATCCCCTGGCGGAAGAACTCGTCGCGCGTCATCTCGGTCGCCTCGCCGAATTCATGCGCCAGGCGATAGACGAAGCCGACCGGCGAAGCCTGGGTGGCGGCGATGCGCTCGTTCAGCTCCTTCAGCGAGAACCGCGGCGGCAACTGCGAGAAATCATAGCCGGCATGGTGCGAAATGAACGCGCCGGCGGCTTCCAGCGGAATCGCCTCCAGCAGCGCCTGCTTCTGCCGCTGTGCCGCCTCGGCCGTTTCGCCAACCGTCAGCAATATGTCCCACAAAATGCCGACGCTTCCCGCCGCCCGGCCTTCGGCTGCCAGCGCCTGGTCCAGTTCCTGCCGGTGCTGCACCTGCAACTCCAGGCTTTTCGAGGCGCCGAACACCACGTCCGCCACGCGGGCCGAGGCCTGGATGCCGCGCGGCGACGCGCCGGCCTGCAAGATGACCGGCCGGCCCTGCGGCAGCGGCGGCGTATTGAGCGGCCCGCGCACCTTGAAGAAGGCGCCGGCATGGTTGATGGCCCGCACCGCCCCGGGCCGCCCCACCTGGCCGGTCTCACGGTCCCACACCATGGCGTCGGGGTCGATGCCATCCCACAGCGCCTTGCAAACGGCGATGAACTCCTCAAGCCGTTCGTAGCGCAGGCCGTGTTCCATCAGCTCGTCGAAGCCGTAGTTGGCGGCATCGGCACGGCGGGAGGAGGTGATGACGTTGAACGCGATGCGCCCGCCCGAAAGATGGTCCAGCGAGGCCAGCAGCCGCGCGGTGTAGAACGGATGCATGAAGGTGGAGGCATAGGTCAGCCCGAAGCCGATATGGCTGGTGACGCGCGACAACGCGGCGATGGTCGGGCTCATGTCCAGCCGCGGCCAGCCGATGCCCCATTGGATCGCCGCCGCGGTGGAGCCGCGCCAGGTGCTGGGGATGCCGGTGCCGTCGCCAAAGAAGATCATGTCGATGCAGCCGCGCTCGGCGATGCGGGCCACTTCCTCGTACATGCGGAAGTCCGGATAGGTGCGGCCGGTCCAGGAGCCCGGCATGCGCCAGCGCCCCTCGAGATGCGTCCAGGAAAGATCGAAGGCGAGGTGCATGCGCTCGGTCATGGCGGCGGTCGCTCCCGGCTGGCCGCCGAGCCAAGCAAGCCACGCGCCAATTCGCGGCGCTCAGGATGCGGTAGGGTGCAGCGCCGCCATCAGCGCGCGCAGCGGCGCCGGCTCCGTGATGCCGGCCAGCACCACCTCGTCCAGCCCCACGGCTCGGTAGGCTTGCCACGCAGCCCGCAGCTCGGCCGGGGTACCGCTGGCGGTGTGGTTGCCCACCACCTCGTCATCCACCAGCCGCTCCACCTCGCCCCAATCCTCCCGCGCGAAGGCCGCCGTCAGCGCCGCCTGGTCCAGCCGGGAGCCAGCCAGCGCCAGGTTCCGCGCATGGTGCTCGCCGCGCAGGATGAAGCCGAGGCTGCGCCGCAGCCGGGAGCGCGCGATCCCGCTGTCGCCATCCACCGAGGCGAAGACCAGCGCCGCCTTGTGCACCCGCCGCCCGGCCTTCGCCTCGCCGCGCCGCACATGCTCCAGCGCCCAGGCCAGGAAGGCCGGCGAGGTCGCCGCGCTGAGCAGCACGCCATCCGCCTCGGCGCCAGCCAGCTCCAGCATCTTCGGCCCGGACGCCGCCAGCATGATCGGCACCTGCTGCCGGCCGGAGGAGAGCCGCCGCCCGTGCGCCTGGTAGCGCTGGCCCGCGTAGTCCACGGCGTCGCCACCCAGCAGCGCCCGCGCGATACCGAGGCTTTCGCCCACCGCGCCCAGCGGCCGTTCCGCCTTGAGGCCGACCGCGTCAAGGTCACGCGGCGCGCCGCTACCGAAGGAGAGGATGACGCGCCCAGGAAACCACTCGGCCAGCGAGGCCGCGGCCATGGTGGCGTAGACCGGATGCACGCTGTACGGGCTCATCGCCATCAGCGCCGCACGCAGCCTTTGCGTGCGCCCCAGCACCATCGCCGCATTCACGATCGGCTCGCGCTGGAACAGGTGGCAGGCGGCCCACAGCGTGTCCACGCCCAGCTCGTCCGCGGCCTCGGCCAGCGCCGCCAGCGGTGCCGGCGCCAAGCCACCTTCCCAGGAAAGCCCGATCCGCATCAGACGATTTTCGGCATGACGTCTTCGGCGAAGCGCTGCATCTGGTCCAGCAGCTCCGGCACCTCGTTGGCGGCAAAGTAGAGGCCGAGGAAATGGTTCACCCCCGCCTCCTTCAGCCGCGATGCCTTTTCGATGACGGTCTCGGCGCTGCCGATCAAGTTGATGTCCTCCATCGCCATGCCCTTCTGGTCCTTCAACGTGGACCTGGCGAGGGAGGAGAGGTGCTTGTGCATCTGGCTCTGCTTGTAGCGCGCCACGGCCTCCTCATCCGTGCGGCCGAGATGCACCACGTATTGCGGTGCCACGCTGATGCTGGCGGGATCGCGCCCGGCGGCGGCCGTCGCCTCGTGCAGGCGCTCGACCAGCGGCTTCAGATGCACCGGCGGGATCGCGGCGGGGATCCAGCCATCGGCGCATTCGGCCACGCGGCGGATGTGGTTCGGGCTGTTGCCGCCGAAGTAGATCGGCAGCCGCGGCTGCAGCGGCTTCGGGTTGAACTGCACGTTGCTGAACTTGTAGTAGTCGCCGTCGAAGCTGCATTCGGGTTCGCTGAACAGCAGTTGCAGCGCGCGCACGCCCTCCTCCACCATGTCACCGCGATGCGCCTTGGCGCCGGGCCACAGCGCCTCGAATTCCTCCCGGTAGGCGCCGACGCCGACGCCGAGTTCGAACCGGCCGCCACTCAGGTGGTCCAGCGTGGCGATCTGCTTCGCCGTCACCACGATATCTCGTCGCATCGGCAGCACCAGGATCCCGGTGCCGAAGCGCAGCGTGGTGGTCTGCGCCGCCAGCCAGGCATAGGTGGTGAGGATCTCCCAGAACCGCGGCGGCACCGGGTATTCGGCGCGCACGTAATTCTGCGTGGTCATGTGGTCGTTGCCCCAGACCGAATGATAGCCCAGCTTCTCCGCATGCTGCGCGATGCGCAGCATCACCTGCGGGTCCGAGAACGGGATCGGGTAGGTAAGCCCTTCCATGCCGGTCGGCAGGCCGGCGCTGACGAGAACGCTCATGTCGTCTCCTTGATGTTGCCACCCAGATAGGCTTCGCGGATGCGCGCGTCGCCGCGCACCTGCGCCGCCGGGCCTTCCATGAACTTCCGCCCCAGTTCCATGACGATCGCGGTATCCGAGATCAGCAGGGCACCGTGCACGTTCTGCTCCACCACCAGCACCGTGACACCGGTGGCCGCGATGGCGCGCACCGCGGCGAAGACCTCGGCCTGCGTCTTGGGGGAGAGCCCCAGCGAGGGTTCGTCCAGCAGCAGCAGCTGTGGCTCTGTCACCAGCACCATCGCCGTCTCCAGCAACTGCTGCTCGCCGCCCGAAAGGTTGCCGGCCGCCAAGGTCCACTTCGCGCGCAGCACCGGGAACAGCGCACAGACGCGTTCCACCCGCGCCGCATGCAGCCGCGATGGCAACGTGTAGCAACCGAGCTTCAGGTTCTCCGCCACCGACATGGCCGGGAAATTGCACCGCCCCTGCGGCACGAAGGCGATGCCGCGGCGCAGCCGCTCGGTCGGCGCCAGCGCGTGGATCTCCTCGCCCTGCCACAGGATGCGTCCGGCGAACCACCTGATGGTCCCGTACACCGCGCGCAGCAACGTCGACTTGCCCGCACCATTGCCGCCGATCAGCGTGGTGATGCTGCCGCGTGCCAGGCTGGTGGAGAAATCGCGCACGATCGGCGTCTCGCCATAGCCCGCGGTCAGCGCCTCGATCGCCAGCGCCACGGTCACGCCACCGCCTCCACGCCAAGATACGCTTCCAGCACCCGCGGGTCCTGGTGCACCTGGTGCGGCGGCCCCTCGGCCAGCTTGGCGCCGCGGTCCAGCACCACCACGTGCTCGCAGAGGCCGGTGATGAACTCGACATTGTGCTCGATGATGAGGAAGGCAGTGCCGCCGGCATTGGCGCGACGCACGATCTCCGCCACCTCGTTGATCCGCGTCGGGTTAACCCCCGCCACGGGTTCATCCAGCACCACCAACCGCGGCGCCGACATCATCGCGCCGGCGAAGGCCAGCAGCTTCTTCTGGCCGTAGGACAGCACCGCCGCCGGCGCCTCGACCAACCGGGTCAGCCCGACCAGTTCGATCAGTTCGCGCGCACGCGCTTCGGCGGCCACCCGGGCGCGCCGATAGCCGGCGCTGCGCAGCAATTCGCCGCCCCAGCCGACACCGACGAAGGGTTGCGCCACCACCAGCAGGTTCTGCAGCAGGTCGTAGCCCTCATACACGCGCACGTCCTGGAAGGTGCGGGTCAGCCCCCGTCGCGCAATGCGCTGCGGCGTCAGTCCGCGCAGGTCCGCGCCGTCCAGCAGCACCTGGCCGGCATCGGCGCGCTGGAAACCGCTGATGCAGTCCACCGCGGTGCTCTTGCCCGACCCGTTCGGCCCGATCAGCCCGGTGATGCTGCCGGCGCGCACGCTGAAGGCGGCACCATCCACCGCCCGCACACCGGCAAAGCTCTTGCGCAGCCCGCGCACCTCCAGCACCGGCCCGCTCATCGCAGCTTGGCCCGCAGCACGGCCACGCGCCGGTCCTCCAGCCATCCCGCCACGCCGCGCGGCATCGCCAGCATCGCCACCACCAGCACGCCGCCGTAGATCACCATGCGCAGGTCGTTCGAAGCCCGCAGCGCCTCGGGCAGCACCACCATGGCCAGCCCGGCGGCCAGCACGCCCCAGAAGCTGCCGGCGCCACCGATGATGACGATGATCAGGAAGGTCTGCATGTAGTAGAAATCGAAGATCAGCGGGTCCACCACGCCAAGATGGAAAGCCATCACGCCGCCGGCCATGCCGGTGACGACAGCACCGACGACGAAGGCCAGCAGCTTGTACGGCAGCGGTGAAATGCCCTGGGACTGCGCCAGCGGTTCGTTCTGCTTGATCGCCTTCAGCACCAGCCCGATGCGCGAGGTGCCGAGCGCGTGCAGCAACGCCAGGGCCAGCACCGAGAAGCCGAGCGCCACGAACCAGAACCGCGCCGAGCCCGCGAAGACATAGCCGAAGGCGCTCGGCGCCGGCAGCCCGGGGATGCCCATCGGTCCGCGCGTCACCGCCGTCCAATCGCGCGAGACCAGGGCGCAGAGCAGCGCGAAGGTGATGCTGACAACGACGAAGGCGTGCCTGCGCGTGCGCAGCATCGGCACGCCGATGGCCAGGGCGAGCACGCCGTTCACCAACCCGGCCAGCGCCACGCCGGACCAGAAGCTGCCGCCCCAGTCCATCACCGTGATCGCGGCGCAATAGGCGCCGACGCCCCAGAAGCCGATGGCCGCGAAGGAGAGCAGCCCGGCGAAGCCATACACCAGGTTCAATGCCGCGGCCGCCACCGTCATCAGCACGCCGGAGACCGCGATGCCCATGATGTAGGTGGACGCGGTCAGCCAGGGCAAGGCCACCAGCAGCACCAGCGCAACAGGCAGGGCCAGCCTCATCCGACGCGCAGGCCGCCGCGCTGGAACAGCCCATCCGGCCGCAGGATCACGGCCACGATCATGATCAGGAATACCGAGGTCTCCTGCCAAACGATGTCGAAGAAGCCGCCGACCCAGCTTTCGATCATGCCGAGCGCGATGGCAGCGAAGACCGCGCCGGGGATGTTGCCGAGCCCGCCGATGACCACCAGCGCGAAGGCCTTGAAGATCACCGCCTGCCCCATGGCCGGCTGCACCAGCTGGATCGGCGCCAACGCGCCACCCGCCAGGCCGCACAGCCCCGCCGCCAACGCCACCGCATGCCGTGCCACACGGTGCTGCGGAATGCCCACCATCGCCGCCGCCTCGCGGTTCTGCGCAATGGCCCGCATGGCCCGGCCGAACTGCGTCCAGCGCAGCGTGGCGTACAACCCGCCGAAGGCCAGCACGGCAACGCCGCCGCCGATGACGCGCGTCCAGGTCATGCGGATGTCGCCGATCTCCAGCCCCTCGAAGCCGTACTGCGTATCCACGATGCGCGGCGTGGCGCTGAACCAGTACTGCGCGCCATACAGCAGCACCATCGAGATGCCGAGCGTGACCAGGATGCTGCGTTCGAACTCGCGCGGCCCCAGCCGCGACAGGAACAGTTCATACAGCACCACGCCGGCCAACGCCGTCGCCAGCGCCGCCACCGCCAGCGACGGCCAGTAGGACAGCCCAAGGGCCGGCAGCACCAACGCCATGACGAAGCCACCGATCATCATCAGCTCGCCATGCGCGAAATTGATGATGTGCAGCACCCCGAACACCAGAGCCAGGCCGGCCGCCACCAGCGCGTACAGCAGGCCGACCATCAGCCCGTTCAGCAGCAGCTCCGTCAGGTAGGTCGTATCGAGGTTCATCGTGCCCGCTGCATTCCCGGCTTCACCCGCGGCCCGTTCCGCCGCTAGCATCCACGGCACGGGGCCGGTTTGGCAATCGCCATGCCAGCCCCCGGTACGCCGCTTGCTTGCTCGGGCCGATGCCACCGCAACCGAAAGGGCCAGGAATGTCGTTGAAGGCAATGCTGCTGGGAATGGGCCTCGCCACCGCCCTCACCCTGTCCGCCACGGCGCAGACCATCCTGATCGGCGTCGGCGCGCCCAGCACCGGCCCGGCCGCGGCGCCGGCGGTCTGGCAGCGCTGGGGGCTGGATATCGCCGCCGACAAGATCAACGCCGCCGGGGGCGTGCTGGGCCGCCGCATCGAGATCCGCTCCTACGACAACCGCTGCAACCCATCGGAGGCGGTCAACGCCACCAATCGCCTGGTCGAGGACAAGGTTGCGGTCATCCTGGGCATGCATTGCTCGTCCGCCACGCTGGCGGCCATGCCGCTTGCCGCGCAGGCGCGCATCCCGCTCATCGAGGGCATCGCCTCCAGCCCCCGCATCACCGAACTTTCGGGCATGGGGCGCAATGAGTGGACCTTCCGCATCAACCCCTCGGACGCGGACATGATGGAGGCGCTGGGCACCTACCTGCACCGCGCCGGCCGGATGCACCGCTTCGCCGTGGTCGGCGAGGATACCGACTTCGGCCGCGGTGGCGCCGCCGCCTTCGCCGCGGTGGCGGAAAAGAACGGCCTGCAGATCATCTCCACCGACTTCCACCCGCAGAGCCTGCCCGACTTCACCCCGCTGCTGACCCGCATCCGCCAAAGCCGGCCGGATGCCATCGCCATCTTCCAGCTGGCCGGCGACCAGCTGAACATGCTGCGCAACGCCATGCAGTTGAACCTGCGCATCCCCTATGCCGGCCGCTTCGACCCCGGCGGCAACAACGCCACCATCATCGGCGCCGGCGGCATGGAGAACTCGATCACCGCCTGGACCTATTCGGCCGAGATCGACACGCCGGAGAACCGCTACCTGGTGGAGCAGACCCGCGCCCGCTTCAACGCCGTGCCGCTGCTGCAGACCTGGGCCGGCTACGACACGCTGCGCCTGGCCGCCCAGGCCATCGCCGAAGCCGGCAGCACCGACCCCGAGAATATCCGCGACGCGCTGCGCCACACCAGCTTCAGCAACGCCATGGGCCAGGCGGTCCGCTTCGACGATCATTTCCAGGGTGCCCGTGCCGTCGTCATCGAACGCATCGCCGACCGCAAGGTCACGGTCGAGCAGGTCGTGGCGATCGGTCAGCCATAGCGCGCCGCAATCACCGCCAGCGCGGCGTCCAGGTCGGTCGGCACGACCGGTATCTCCGGCATGGTCGCAGCCGCGGCAGCGGGGTCCTTCAGGCCGCTCGCGGTGGCCAGCACCACCACCCGGTCGGTGACGACCATGCTGCCATCGGCCCGCAGCGCCGCCACAGCGGCCAGCGCCGCGGCCGAGGACGGCTCCACCCAAAGCCCTTCCTCCCGCCCCAGCCGCGCCTGCCAGTGCAGCATCGCCGCATCATCGACCGGCACCGCCCGGCCCTTGCTGCGGCGCAGCGCGTCCAGCGCCTGGTAGGTGCCGCGCGGCGCGTTGATCGAGGTGGCCACGCTCGGCGCGTTGCGGCGCAGCACCGGCAGGGCGTCGGCGCCGCTGGCCAGTGCGGCGGCGAGCGACCCGGAAACCTCCGCCGCCACCAACCGCGGCACGCGGCGCGTCCAGCCCAGCGCCACCATGTCCTCGAAGCCGCGGAGGATCGAGGCCAGCGCGTCGCCATAGCACACCGGCAGCACGCACCAGTCCGGCACTTCCCAGCCGAGGTCCTCGGCAATCTCGTAGGCCAGCGTCTTGTAGCCCTCCAGCGCGAAGGGGTTGCTGCCCGTGATCGGGTCCGTGAATGGCGAGGTGGAGAACCAGCCGAACCGGCGCACGCCTTCGCGCAGCAGGGTCACCCGGTCCTCGCTGCGCTCGGCGTAGACAACCTTCGCACCCAATGCCCGCATCTGCGTCACCAGCGGCAGCGACGCACCACGAAAGGTAAAGACGATGCACGGCAGGCCCGCCCGCGCCGCATAGGCCGCCGCCGCCGCCCCCGCATTGCCGGAGGAGGAGGAAACCACCAGCGGCGCGCCCAGCACCCGCGCCGCCGAGACGCCGACACAGGCGAGCCGGTCCTTGAACGACCCGGTCGGCCCGCGCGTCTCGTCCTTGGCCTGCAACGCCGCCAGGCCGAGCGCGGCGGCCAGCCGCGGCAGCGCCAGCAACGGCGTGCCACCTTCGCCCAGCGTCACGGCATCTCCGGCCGCCACCGGCAGCAGCGGGCCATGGCGCCACAGCCCATGCCCCTGCGGCGCCGGCGGTCGCGGCGCCAGCATGGCGGGATCGTAGTCGATCGCCAACGCGCTCGGCGCCCCCGCCGCGCGGCAGGCCGGGCAGTCCCGGTCGTGCCAGGCCAGCGGATGGGTCGCGCCGCAGCGCAGGCAGCGCAGCCCCCGCGCGAAGCTCATCGTTCAGCCCACCTTGTAGTGGTCGACGAAGCCCTGGTCGTAGCTGAGGCCGAAGCCCGGCCCCGCCGGCAGGTGGTACAACCCGTCGCGGATGTCGCCGCGGCCCTCGGCCATGCGCCAGAAGGCCGGGTCGCGTTCCCGGTGATGCACCTCGACATAGGTTGCATTCGCCACCGCGCCGAGCAGCTGCGCGCCCAGGATCGGCTCGCCATGATGCGCCATCTCCACGCCGAAGCAGGCCGCCAGCTTCGCCACCCGCAGCCAGGCGGTGGGGCCGCCGCCCCAGCTGGCATCCAGGTTGCACACGTCGACCGCGCCATCCACGATCAGGTCGCGGCAATCCTCCGCGGTGCTCTCGCTCTGCCCGGCGCAGATCGGAATCCCGGTCAGCCCGCGCAGCAGCGCCATGTCGCGCCGGTCATTGGCCCAAAGCACCGGCTCCTCGAACCAGCGCAGCCCCAGCGGCGCGGCCCGGCGCGCGTAGTCCAGCGCCTCGCTGCGGCGCCAGGCCCGGTTCGCATCCGGGCACAGGATGAAGTCCTCGCCCGCCGCTTCGCGCGCCGCGCGGGTACGGGCGGCGTCGTGCTCCGGCGTGGCACCGCCCACCTTGAACTTGCACCCGGCCATGCCCTCGGCCTGCAACGCCGCCATCTCTTCGGCATAGACCTCGGGCCCGGCACCCTCCTGGTATTGCCCGCCGATGCAGATCACCGGCAAGGCCTCGTGCGCGCCGCCCCATAGCCGCCACAGCGGCAGGCCCGCCACCTTGCCCAGAACGTCCCACAGCGCGCTGTCCAGGCACGCCACCGCCCGCACCGCCGCCCGCGGGTCCCGCCCCCCGCGCGAGGTTGCCCGCCACATCAGCGGCCACAGCGCCTCGATCCGCGTCGGGTCCTGGCCCAGCAGCATCGGCGCCAGCTCCTGCTGGATGATCCGGCATTGCTGCAGCTGGATATCGCCGGCGCCCTCGCCATTGACGCATTCGCCGACCACGCCATCCGAGGTGAAGATGCGGGTCAGGATGCAGTTCTTCTGCGGCACGCTGTAGACGCTGCCGCGGAAGTCGCGCGGCAGCGTCACGCTGATCGCGGTGGTTTCGATGCGTTCAATCTTCACGGCGTCACTCCGGCCCTATGCCCGCTTCGCGGGCGATCCGCGCGAATATCCCGGCATCCTCGACGATGCGCTGCCTGAACGCGGCACCGGCGATGAAATCCGGCTCCTGCCCCGCCCTGAGCAGCTTGTCCGCCGCATCCGGCTGCGCCATGGCCTGCCGCAGCACGTGCTCGATCCGCTCCAGTGCCGCAGCGGCCGTCGCCGCGGGTGCGAACAGCCCGATCCAACTCGGCATCACCGCACCCGGCAACCCGGCCTCGGCGGCGGTGGGGATGTCCGGCGCCAGGCCCAGCCGCCGGTCGCGCAGCAGTGCCAGCACCCGCACCCGGCCGGCCTGGATATTGGCCCACTGGTTGGAGAACGCGTCGAACATCGCATCGACATGCCCGGCGATCAGGTCGGTCGCCGCCGGTGCCCCGCCGCGATACGGCACATGCGTCAGTTGCACCCCGGCGCGTGCCTGGTACAGCGCACCGCCGAAATGCTGCACCGAGCCATGGCCGGAGGAGGCGAAGCTGAGTCGGCCCGGCTGCGCCCGGGCCAGCGCGGTGAACTCCGCCAGCGTGCGGGCCGGCACCGCGGGGTTCACCACCACCGCCAGCCCGCCGGCCTGCACGCCCCAAATCGGCACCAGGTCCCGCAATGGCTGGTACGGCAGGTCGCGCTGGATCAGCGCCGCGGTGAGCAGGGAGGCCGTGGTGCAAAGCAGCGTGCTGCCATCCGCCGCGGCGCGGGCGACGAAGCCGGCGCCGATGGTGCCGCCCGCCCCACTGCGGCTCTCCACCACCACCGGCTGACCGAAGGCGGCCTCCAGCTTGTCGCCGGCCAGGCGGGCCACCAGGTCCACCGGCGAGCCCGGCGGGAAAGGGTTCACGATGTGCAGTTGCCGCGCCTGCGCCGATGCCGCGCCCGGCAGCGCCAGCACGCCCAGGATGGTCCGTCTGCGCAACGCCGCCTCCCCGCGCCAATGCCGCCCAGCCTGGGCCAGACAGGCGCCCGAAGCAATCCGCCGCGCCGCTACAGCCCCATCCGCTTCGCCAGCACGTTGCGCTGGATCTCGTTGCTGCCGCCGCCGATCGGCCCGACGCGGCTGTCGCGGAAGAACATCTGCATGTCGTATTCCATGGAGTAGCCGGCGCCGCCGAGGATCTGCAGCCCCATGTCGGCGCACTTGAAGTTGTTCTCGGTGGCGATGATCTTCGCCATCGAGGTTTCCTCCACCGCCGCCTCGCCGGCATCCAGCAGCGCCGCCACGCGGTACACCGCCTGCCGCGCCGTCTCCGCCATGATGTGCATGTCCACCAGCTTGTGCTGGATCACCTGGTAGTCCGAGATCGGCTGGCCGAACTGGATGCGCTGCTTCGCGTAGTCGCGCGCGTATTCGGTGATCTTGAAGCAATGCCCGGCCGAAATCGCCGCCAGCGCCAGCCGTTCAACACCCAGGCACGTCATGATGTTCTTCCACGCGCCGCCCTCCTGGCCGATCAGGTTGCCGACGGGCACCCGCACATCCTCCAGGAATATCTCGTTCGCATGCGTGGTCCGCCGCCCCAGCATCTGCAAGGGGCGGATGCGCAACCCCGGCGCATTGGTCGGCACCAGGATCGGGCTCATGCCGTGGTGCCGCGGCGCGCTGGGGTCGGTCCGGCAGATCACCACCAGGTAGTCGGCGACATGCGCGCAGGTGATCCATACCTTGTTGCCGTTGATGACGTAGTCGTCGCCGTCGCGCCGCGCGGTGGTGCGGATGCCCGCGACGTCGGAACCCGTCCCCGGCTCGCTCATCGCCAGCGCCAACTTGACCTTGCCGGCGGCAACCTGCGGCACGATCTCGGCCTTCAACGCATCGGGCGCGAACTTCACCACATGCATGCCGGCGTAGATCATGCTGGTGGTCACGCCCTGGGCGATGCCGGTGTAGTAGTAACCCAGCGTCTCAAGCAGCACCGCCAGGTCGGTATGGCTGCCGGCCATGCCGCCATATTCCTCCGGGTAGAACAGCCCGAGATAGCCGGCCTCGGCCAGCGCGTCATAGGCAGCGTGCGGAAACTCCCGTGCCTCGTCCATCCGCCGTATCGCGTCCCACGGCGCATGCTTGGCGCAGATGCCCAGCACGCTCTCGCGCATCATCCGCTGTTCGGCGGTCAGCCCGTGCAGGTTCATCAGGCCACTCATCACGTCGCCTCCAGGGCGGCGGCGCCGGAGCGGGTCAGCACCATCGTCGTCATCAGCCCGGTCTGCACCACGTCGCCATGCTGGTTCAGCAGTTCCATCCGCCGCACCACCACCCCGCGGTCGGGCTTGCTGGTCGCCCGCGCACTGACGATGGTGGCCCGCAGGTGAATCGTGTCGTCGATGAAGATCGGCTTCAGGAAGCGCCATTCGTCCACGCCCAGCGCCGCTATCGCGGTGCCGTCCATGTAGCCGAGGCTGGCGCTCAGCCCGGTGGCGATGCTCATGCCCAGCGTGCCATGGGCGATCCGCTGCCCCAGCGGCGACTTCGCCGCATGCACCGCGTCGGTGTGCATCGGGTTGGTGTCGCCGGAAACCCAGGTGTACTGCACCACGTCGGTTTCGGTGACGGTGCGGGCGCGGCTGATATCCACCTGCCCCTCGACGAAGTCCTCGACACATCTGCCGCGGATCATGGCGTGGCCTCCTTGAGCACGAACAATGCATCGGCCGCGACCGCACCGCTGGCACCGACGATCAGTGGATTCACGTCCGCCTCCTCGATCACGTCGGCCAGGTCGGCCGCCAACTCGGAAAACCGGACGACGGCCTCCACCGCCGCCGCCTCGTCACGCGGCGCCTGGCCACGGAAGCCAGCCAGCAGCTTGTGCCCGCGCAACCCGCGCAGCATGGCCTGTGCCCGCGCCGGCGTCAGCGGCGCCAGTCCCGTCGCCACGTCCTGCAGCAACTCCACCAGCACGCCGCCGGAGCCGACCACCACCAGCGGCCCGAACTGCCGGTCCAGCTGCAGCCCCAGCACCAGTTCCACACCCGGCGGCGCCATCGCCTGCACCGAAACGCCATCGATCCGCGCCTGCGGCCGATGCCGCCGCGCCGCCGCCAGCACCGCCGTGGCCGCCGCATGCACCGCATCGCCGTCGGCCAGGTTCAAGCGAATGCCCTCCACCTCGGTCTTGTGCAGGATTTCGGCCGAGGCGACCTTGACCACCACGGGAAAGCCGATCCGCGCCGCTGCCACCGCCGCTTCATCCGGCGTCCGCACCACCGCCTCGGCCGGCACCGCGATGCCGTAGGCCGCCAGCAGCCGCTTGCTGTCCTGCTCGCCCAGCGCGCGTCCGGCGGCCCCCGCCAGCACCGCCCGCGCCGCCACCGCCGCACCCGCTGGCGAAAGCCGCGCCGCCGGCGCCGTCACCTCCCCGCGCCGCGCGTGCCAGTCGAACCAGGCGGCCAGCGCCCGGTGGCAGCGCTCCGGCGAACGGAACAGCATCACCCGCGGGTCGGCATCCAGCACGCGGCTGCCCGGACCTTCCAGCCACTCGTTCATCCATACCGCGACGATCTCGGCCTCGCTCCGCGCCGCCACCTCGCACAGCACCGGCGCCCGCGTGCCAGTGGCACCGGGATGCGCGAAGACCAGCGGCACCACCACCGCGCTGTAGCCGGGGTCATTGGCGAAGGCGTCGAGGCAATGCACGAAGGTGCTCGCGGTCTTCAGCACTTCCGCCGTGGTATCCGCCGGGTTGTTGACCGACCCGAAATCCGGCACCACCTGCTCCAGCGCCGCGCGGGTCTGCGGCGCCAGCGGCGGCAGCGCCAGGCCGTGCTGCTCGGCCTTGTCGGCGCAGATCACCCCCGCACCGCCCGACGTCGCCATGATGCCGATGCCCCTGCCCCGCCGCGGCGGCCGCGCCTTGGCCATGAAGCTCGCCAGTTCCAGCACGTCCTCCAGGTTGTCGGTCTGGATCGCACCGACCTCCTCGAAGGCCGCGCGATACGCCGCGACGGAGCCGACCAGCGTGCCGGTATGCGACAGCGCTGCCTTGCCCGAAGCCTCGGTGTTGCCGGCCTTGTAGACCACCAGCGGCTTGCCCGCGGCCTGCGCAATCCGCCCGGCCTCCAGCAGCCGCTGGCCATCCCGCACACCCTCGAACAGGCAGACGATCGCGCCGACCGCATCATCCTCGGCCAACCCCGCGACGAAGTCGGCGACATCGACATCCGCAGCATTGCCCGCCGCCAGGTAGTGGCTGACGCCGACGCCCCGCATCATGCCCTGCAGCACCGTGTAGCCCAGCGCGCCGGACTGCGAGACGATGCCGACGCGGCCGAGCCGGCCATCGATCATCGCGCCGCAATCCGGCATGAAGTTCATCGCCGCGCCACTGCCGACATTGGTCAGCCCGACGCAGTTCGGCCCCACCAGCCGCACCCCGCCGCGCTGCGCCATGGCGGCCAGGTGTTCCTGCGCCGCCATGGCCTCGGCGCGCCCGGTCTCGGCGAAGCCGGAGGCATAGACGATGACGCCGCCAGCCCCAACATCGATCGCCGCTTGCAGCGAGGCCTCCACCAGCGCGCCGGCGACGCAGAGCACCACGCAGTCCGGTGCCTCCGGCAGGTCCGCCAGCGACGGCACGCACGGAACCCCGCCGACCTCCCGGTATTTCGGGTTCACCCCGAACACCCTGCCCTGAAACCTCGCCAGGTTGGCCAGGGTACGCTGGCCGAAGGCGCCCGGCGTTTCCGACGCGCCGACCACCGCGATGCTGCGCGGGTCGACCAGCCGGCGCAGCTCCGCGGCGCGATAGACCTTCCTGCCGGCCATGCGGAGCTTTCCTCACCTTGGGGCCCGGGCTTGTGCCGCGGGTCTATTGGACGGTCCATTGACAACAGCATCGCGGCGCGGGATCGTCAACCCGCCATCGAGGTGGCAGGGAGACGAATGGCCATGACCAGAACGGTCTGCATCATCGGCGCGGCAGCCTTGCCCGTCGGCAAGTGGCAGAAGCCCGCCGACGCCCCCGAGCAGGTGCTGGAGCATGAGCTGCTCGCCGGGCTGGTGCTGGATGCCGTCGCCGATGCCGGCGTGGAGCGCGGCGACATCGGCGCCATGGCCTTCTCGCAATGCCGGCCCTACACGCTGCAGAAGTACTTCGCGACCTTCATGGCGCACTACCTGCGCCTGCCCTGCACCGGAACGGTGGCGGAGGTGCTGGGCAACGGCATGACCGCGGGCCTCGCCTTCGAACAGGCCGCCAACGACATTCTGCTCGGCCGCGCCCGCGTCGCCCTGGCGCTCGGCGTCAACTTCGAAAGCGCCACCTCCGCCGCCGAACACATGATGAGCAGCATGCGCGCCACCGGCGACGTGGATTTCCAGGTGCCCTTCGGCATCACGCCCATCGCCTGGTACGCCATGGATGCCGCCCGTTACATCCACGAACACGCGTCCTCCCGCGCCGAACTCGCCAGCGTCGCGGTGAAGAACCGCGCCCACGCCGCGCTGAACCCCATCGCGCAATTCCGCAAGCCCATCACGCTCGAAGACGTCCTCGCCCAGCCGATGATCGTCGAGCCGCTCGGCCTGTTCGAGGTGCCACCGCGCGGCGACGGCGCCGTGGTGCTGGTGCTGGCCGAGGAGGACGTCGCCCGCGGCCTCGGCCGCCCCTACGTGCGGGTCCGCAGCCGCGGCTTCTTCCACGAGGGCGCCCACCAGATCAGCGAAGTGCCGAACGACATGATCCGGCTGATCTCGGCCGAAACCGCCGGGCGCACCGCCTACGAGGCCGCCGGCGTCGGCCCCGCCGACATGGACTTCGCCGAGCTCTACGCCCCCTGCACCATCGTCGAGGTGCTGGCCAGCGAGGCGCTGGGCCTGCTGCCGCGTGGCCAGGGCGCCCGCGCCGCGGCGGCCGGCGAAACCAGCCTCGGCGGCCGCATTCCCATCTGCACTTCGGGCGGCCTGCAATCGCGCGGCCACCCCGCCTACGTCACGCCGTTCTACAGCCTGTTCGAATGCGCCGAGCAGCTGCGCGGCCGCGCAGGCGCCCGCCAGGTGCCCAACGCCCGGCTCGGCGTCACCAGCGCCGAACTCGGCAACTACAACGCCGCCCTGGTGCATGTGCTGGAGGCCGTTCGCTGATGCTTGAGATCATCGACATCGCCACTCCGCGCGCCTACCCGCCGCGCGTCTCGGCCTTCACCCGCCGCTTCTGGAGCAGCCTGGCTGAAGGCCGGCTGGAGACCACCCGCTGCACGGCCTGCCAGCGGTTCAGCTTCCCGCCCAAGCAGCTCTGCCCACATTGCTGGCACCGCGAGGTTGCCTGGGCGCCGCTCTCCGGCAATGGTCGGCTCTACGCCGCCACGGCCATCCACGCGGCGCCGCTCGCCTTCCGCGCGGTGGCGCCCTACCGCGTCGGCATCGTCGACCTGGACGAAGGCATCCGCCTGGCCTGTGCGCTGCTCGAGAACCTGCCGCTCGACAGCCCGGTGCGCCTGGTGGTGCTGCGGCACCCCGATGGTCCGCTGTTCGCCGCCAGGAGCGTCGGATGAACCGCCGCACGCTGCTGCTGGCCGCGCCAGCGCTGGTGGCTTCCGCCCGCGCGCAATCCTGGCCCTCTCGCCCGATCCGGCTGCTGATCCCCTACCCACCCGGCGGCCTGACCGACGTGATGGCGCGGATGATCGCGGAGCCGCTCCGCATCACGCTCGGCCAGCCCGTCGTCATCGAGAACCGGGCCGGCGCCGCGGGCGCCATCGCCATGCGCGAGGTCGCCCAGGCGGCGCCGGACGGCCATACCCTGGTCATCACCAACAACGGCCCCACCAGCATCATCCCGGCATTGCGGCGAGACGCAGGCTACGATGCCGTCCACAGCTTCACGCCGCTGGCGCTGGTGGCGCTGCAACCGCTGGTGCTGCTGTCCTCCACGGAACAGCTGCCGGTGCAGGACCTGGCCGGACTGGTCGCCTACGCCAAGGCGCGTCCGGGCCAGCTGAACTTCGCCTCCGGCGGCGTCGGCTCGCTCGGCCACCTCGGCGGCCTGCTGTTCAACCGCGAGGCCGGCATCAACGTGGTCCACGTGCCCTACCAGGGCGCCGCGCCGACACTGACCGCCGTGGTCTCCGGCCAGGTGCACTTCGCCGTCACCTCCTTCACCACCACCGCCGCGGAACAGGTGGTTGGCGGGCGGCTGCGGCTGCTCGGCGTCAGTTCGCCGGAAGCCTGGCCGCTGCTGCCGGAGACGCCCACCATGGCCAGCGTGGCGCCGGGTTTCCAGGCGCAGGCTTGGCATGGCGTACTTGGCCCCGCGGGCCTGCCGCCCGCCATCGTCGCGCGCCTCAATACCGAGATCGACAAGGTGCTGGCCGAACCCGCGGTGCGCAGCCGATTCCGTGCCTCGGGTGTCGAAGCCGGCGGCGGCGGCAGCGAGGCGCTGGCACAGCGCATCCGCGCCGAAGTGCCGCAATGGCAGGCGGTGATCCGCGACGCCGGGCTGGTGGTGGAATGACGCGGGAAGCCACCTGGCCACTGCACGAGCTGACCATGGCCGCGGCCTGGCGCCGCCAGGTGGCCGCCCATGCCGAGAAGCCCTACCTGCACTGGCTGCCGGACGGCCGGCGCTGGAGCTACCGCGAGGCCGACGCCGCGATCAACCGCCTGGCGAACGGCCTGCTGGCGGAAGGCGTCAGCCACGGCACCCATGTCGCGCTCTTTGCCGAGAACTCGCCCGAGCACCTGTTCGCCTTCTGCGCCCTGGGCAAGATAGGCGCCGTCGCGGTGCCGGTGAACACCGCCTGCCGCGGCGAGGTGCTGCGCTACTACCTCGACCAATCCGACGCCACCGCGCTGCTGGTCAGCGAGGATCTGGCCGACCGCATCGCCGCGCTCGGCCCGCTGCCGCACCTGCGGCGCACAGTGCTGCTGCCCTCGGCCGGCGCCGCCTGCGCCCTGCCTGGCATCCCCTGCGCCGCGCTGATGCAGGCGAGCGACGCGCCACCCGACACGGCGGTGAAGCCCTCCGACCTGGCGATGCTGGCCTATACCTCCGGCACCACCGGCCCCTCCAAGGGCTGCATGCACAGCCAGGCCTCCTCGCTGATCTTCGGCCTGTCCAACGCGGAAACCCACGGTCACCGCGCGGATGACGTGTTCTACGTCTGCCTGCCGCTGTTCCACATGAACGCGCTGCAGACGCAGTCGCTCTGCGCGCTGCTGGTCGGTGGCTCGGTTGCGCTGTCGTCCCGCTTCTCGGTCAGCCAATTTTGGCCGGAGGTGCGTGCGAGCGGCGCCACCATCACCAACCTGCTGGGCTCCATGGCGGCCTTCCTCTGGGCCGCGCCCGAGGCCGGCGGCGACCGCGACAACCGGCTGCGCATGGTCAGCGCCACGCCGCTGCCGAAATTCGCCGAAGCCTTCGAACAGCGCTTCGGCCTGAAGCTGGTCTCGAACTACGGCCTGTCCGACTACGCCATGGCCACCGGGTTCACCACCGACGCGCCGGCGGAAAAGCGCGGCAGCGCCGGCCGCGCCCGCGACGGCATCGAGATCCGCATCGTCGACGACGACGACGCGCCGTTGCCGGCCGGCCAGCCCGGCGAGATCCTGCTGCGCAGCAACCGCGCCTGGGGCGCCGCCGGCGGCTACTGGAAGATGCCCGCAGCCACGCTGGAAGCCACGCGCAACCTGTGGTTCCACACCGGGGACCGCGGCATCCTCGACACCGATGGCTATCTCTGGTTCGTCGACCGCAAGAAGGACAGCATCCGCCGGCGCGGCGAGAACATTTCTGCCTATGAGGTCGAGCAGATCGTCGCCCGTCATCCCGCCGTGGCCGAGGCCGCCGCCTTCGCCATACCCGCCGAGACCAGCGAGGACGAGGTCGCCGTCGCCGTCATCCTGAAGCCGGGCAGCACGCTGGCCGAAGCCGAATTGCTGGCGCACTGCGTCGCCAACATGACCTACTTCATGGTGCCGCGCTTCATCCGCTTCGTCGCCGAGTTCCCGCGCACGCCAAGCCAGAAGGTGGAGAAGCATCGCCTGAAGACCGCCGCCGCCGAGGACCGCAGCCCGTTCTGGGACCGCGTCGCCGCCGGCATCGAAGTCAGGCGCTGAAACTGGCTTAGGCCGTCTGCTCGGCAAAGGCCACCAGCTTCAGGCACCGCAGGAACTCCCGGCGCTGTTCCGGCGCCAGCGGGGCCAGCATCGCCGCCTGAACCGCGGCCGCGCCCTCCACCAGCTGCAGCACGGCGGCTTCGCCCTTCGCCGTCAGGCTGATGACGGCGGAGCGCCGGTCAGCGCCGTTGTCACGCCGGCGCACCAGGCCATGCGCCGTCATCCGCCGCACCATCTCGCCCAGCGTGCTGCGGTCGACGCAGATGGCGCGGGCCAGCAGCGTCAACGTCAGCGGCCCCTGCTGGTGCAGCGTCAGCAGGGCGCCGAACTGCCGTGGCGTGATCTCGGTCTGGCCTGTGCTGGCCTCATAGGCTGCGGTGGCCCGCGTTCCCAGCACGCGCACCAGGAAGCCGGCGCCATCGGCCAGCCGCAGCCGCGCCGCCAGCGCTTCCGGTGAACGCCGCGCCGGTCGCGCCGCCTTGATCGTCGTCGCCATCGTCATGCCCGACAGCTTAGCGCAACGCCCTTCGCCACGCGAGGCTTGCACTGCGCGCCGGCGGTGAATATGCTGCGTGTACTCAATACATGGCCCGGCACAACCGGCCAACCGCGATCCAGCGCGGAGGAGGCGTCCGATGCTCTCACACGCAGACAACGAAGCCCTGGTCCGTGTCGGCCCCGGCGCGCCGATGGGCGCGCTGATGCGGCTGTACTGGATCCCGTTCTATCCTGCCGACCAGCTGGTGGCCGATGCACCACCCAAGCGGATCCGCCTGCTCGGCGAGGACCTGGTCGCCTGGCGCGACAGCGAAGGCCGCCCCAGCCTGGTCGACCACGCCTGCCCGCATCGCGGCGCGCCGCTGCTGTATGCCCGCAACGAGGAATGCGGCCTGCGCTGCGTCTATCACGGCTGGAAATTCGCCGCCGACGGCAAGGTCATGGACATGCCCGCCGAGCCCGAGCGCAGCCGCCTCAAGGAAAAGGTGCGGCTGAAATCCTATCCCTGCCGCGAACGCAACGGCGTGCTCTGGACCTACATGGGCCCCGACCAGGCCGACCCGCCGCCGCTGCCGGAAATCGAATGGAACCTGGTGCCGCAGGAGAACGTCCATCTCTCCTGGCGGGTGCAGGAATGCAACTGGCTGCAGGCGCTGGAAGGCGAGATCGACAGCGCCCACGCCGCCATCCTGCATGGTCGCGTCGACAGCAAGGGCGCGGTCAACGCCTGGACCCAGGCAACCGACCTGCGCCCGGTCTTCGAATGCCGCCGGCAGCCCTTCGGCGTCAGCATCGCGTCCCGTCGCAAGCTGAACGAGGACACCGCCTACTGGCGCGTCAACCAGTTCATGCTGCCCTTCTGGACGCTGGTGCCGCCGCAGTCGAAATTCCCCGAACTCAGCGGCCACGCCTGGGTGCCGATCGACGACGAGACCACGCTCTGCCTGATGTTCTCCTACACGCCGGCGCAGCCCTTCTACCCGCGCACGCGGGAGCTGATGCAGCAGGGCCACAACGGCCGCGAGACCGGCCACGCCAGCCTGCACAGCTACGCGCCCAAGCCGCCCGCCACGCCCTACGCCGACTTCTGGACCAAGTTCACCCCGCAAACCGCCTACCAGATCGACTACGACCTGCAACGCACCACCTGGTTTTCCGGCCTGCCCGGCCTTTGGGTGCAGGACGCCGCCTGCCAGTCCGGCGTCGCCGCCATCTACGACCGCACCAAGGAACATCTCTGCGTCAGCGACACCGGCATCGCCATGACCCGGCGCTACCTGCTCGAAAACCTGGCCGCGCTGCGCGACCGTGCGGAACGTCCCGCCGGCGCGGCGCAGCCGGAGACCTTCCTGGTCCGCGCGGTGTCACTCACGCTGCCGGTCGGCACGCCGTGGGACGAAGCCGGCGCCAGCTTCATGCGCGCCGAACCCGGCACCGACCTCGGCTACGCACCGTGATCCAGCCGGGGCGACACCTTATGCACCGCACCATGGCAATGCCCGAGGCGCCGGAATCGCCGGGCATCCGCGGGGCGCGCATTGCCGCCGCCATGGCCTCCCGGCGCGCCCTGCTGCTCGGCGCGCTGGCCGCACCTGCCCTGGCCCGTGCGCAGGCGTTTCCCGACCGACCTCTCCGCATCATCGTGCCCTATCCCGCCGGCGGCACCACGGACCTGCTGGCGCGCATCCTGGCGGACCGGATGTCCAGGCCGCTCGGCCAGGCCGTCATCGTCGAGAACCGCTCCGGGGCGGGCGGCGTGGTGGGCTGCGAGGTCGCCGCCCGCGCGCCGGCCGACGGCTACACGCTGCTGTTCGGCAACCTCGGCCCCATCGCGCTGAACCCGGCGCTCTACGCCCGGCTGCCCTACGACCCCGAGCGCGACTTTACCGGTATCGCCCGCGTCGCGGACTTCCCGCTTATCCTCGTCGTGCCGGCGGCGCTCGAACTCGGCAGCCTCGCGGATTTCCTTGACTGGGCGAAGCGCAACCGCGGCCGCGTCAACTTCGCCTCGGTCGGCAACGGCTCGGTCTCCCATTTGGCTGGCGAGATGCTGAACCGCGCCGCCGGGCTCGGCATGGCGCACGTGCCCTATCGCGGCGGCGCGCCGGCGCTGACGGACCTCATCGCCGGCAACGCGCAGGCCTTCTTCGCCACGGGCATCGAAGCCAAGCCGCACCTGGATGGCGGCCGCATCCGTGCGCTGGCCATCACCAGCCACGACCGCTCCCCGGTGGCGCCGCAATTGCCCACCTTCCGCGAACTCGGCCTGGCCGAACTGGACTTCCAGGCCTGGTTCGGCTTGCTGGTGCCCACCGCCACGCCCGCGCCGGCCCGCGCCCGTCTGGTCGCAGCGGTGCAGGAGGTCATGGCCCTGGACGAGGTCCGCCGCGGCATCCTCGACGTCTCGGCCGAGCCGGTCCGCGACACGCCGGAGGCCTTCACCGCGCTGATCGCCGCCGAGATCCGCCGCTGGGCGCCGATTGTCCACGCCGCAGGCGTGCGGATCGAGTAATCGCAGGCGTGCGGATCGGGTAATCGCAGGCGTCCGCGCCGAAGCGCCGCTAGTCGGGCCGAATGTCGGCGCTGCGGACAATGCCCTGCCACAACTCGGCATCCCGCTGCAGCCGCTGGCCGAAGGCCTCCGGCGTGCCGCCCTGTGCCACCATGCCGGCGCCGCGCAACTGCTGCCGCACGGCCGGCAGCGCCAGCGCCTGCTGCACCGCGCCGTTCAGCCGCGCCACCACGGCAGGCGGCGTCGCGCTCGGCGCCAGCAGCCCGAACCATACCTCGGCGACGAAGCCCGGCAGCGCGGTCTCGATCGGCGGCGCCCCCGGCACCAGTGGCGAGGGCTCCGCGGTGCTGACCCCCAGTCGGCGCAGCCGGCCCGCCTCCACCTGCTCCGCCATCGCCTGGGAATGCGTGGTCAGCACGAACTGCACCTCGCCCGCGATCAGTGCCAGCGTCATCGGCGCCTGGCCGCGGTACGGCACGTGCACCGCCTGCACCCCGGCCATCTGCGTCATCAGCAGCGTCGCCACGTGCCCGTAGGACCCAACGCCGGCGGTGCCATAGGAAAGCTTGTCCGGATGCGCCTTCAGGTAGCCGAAGAACTGCGCCAGGTCGGTCGCCGGCAGCCCGGTGGAAACGGTCAAGATCAGCGGCGTGGTCGAGAGCAGCGAGACCGGCGCCAGCGCCCCGGCGGCGCCGTAGCCGATATCCGGCCGCAGCAGCGGCAGCAGCGTGGTCGGCCCGTTGTTGCTGATCACCAGCGAATAGCCGTCCGGCGCCGCGTTCACCACCTCCCGCATCGCAATCGCGCCCGCGCCGCCACCGCGGTTCTCGATGACGATGGATTGCCCCAGCGACGCACGCAGCGGCTCCTGCAGGGCACGGGCGATGACATCCGTGGTGCCGCCGGCCGGATAGGGAATCACCAGCCGGATCGGCCGCTGCGGAAACTCCTGCGCAGCGGCGCCGGCCAGTTGGAGGCCCAGTGCCAGCATGGCCACACAGGCGGTACGAAACAAACGCATCGGCTGCCTCCCCGGCCAGCGCCTTGCCCCGGCCCGGCCTGTTGCCGCGAGTATGAGCCAATGGACGGACCATTCAACATGGATTCAACGGTGCGGCTGCCCTATCCTGCCGCCATGGCGGCCGTCCGGCCCGCCCCAGCCGGAATGCCCTCGCCCGCATGCAAACCCTGAAGCCGTCCGCACCCCAAGCCCCCGCGGCGCGCCCCGCGCCGGCCGCCAGGTTGCGTCCGGCGGCGCCGCATCCCAAGCCGTCCACCGCGGCCTTCGCGCCCATCCGCCTGCCGCGCATCTCCGAGACCATCGGCGAACGCGTCCGCCAGCAGATCGCCAGCGGCGACCTCCGCCCCGGCGACCGCCTGCCGACCGAGCGCGACCTGGCCGCCATGCTCGCGGTCAGCCGCATGGCGGTGCGCGAGGGCCTGCGCAACCTCGAGGTCTCCGGCCTGATCGTGCTGCGCAAGGGCCGCCACGGCGGCGCCTTCGTCAGCGACGACAGCGCGAAACTGGTCACCCAATCCATCCGCGACATGATAGACCTCGGCCGCGCCTCCCTGCCGATGCTGACCGAGACCCGGCGCCACGTCATGGCGGCGGTGGTGCGCCTGGCCTGCCAGCGCGCCGGCACCGCGCATTTCGCCGCGCTGGAGGCCAACCTGGCAACCACCCGGGCGCTGACCGCCGAAGGCCGCTTCGCCGAGCGCACCTGGACCGCCATCGAGTTCAACCGCCTGCTGGCCGAGGCCACCGGCAACCACATCCTCTGCGCCATCGTCGCCGCGCTGAGCGAGGTGCTCCGCCAGTTCGTCGAACTCGCCGGCCGCCAGCCGCACGACCGCGTGCTGGAAACCCGCCGCCAACTCATCGACC
>CAIMOR010000139.1 GCA_903843125.1 uncultured Rhodospirillales bacterium | reverse complement strand
TGGCACGGCCGCGCCGGCGCATCTGGCGCTGGGTGGCCATCATCGTCGGGCTGGTCGTGGTGCTGCCCATCGCCGGCGTGGCCATCTTCCTGGCGACGCTGGACCTGGACCAGTACAAGCCGCGCATCACCGCTGCCGTCGAGCAGGCCACCGGCCGCAAGCTGGAGTTGAACGGCCCGATCGGCCTCGGCCTTTCGCTGGTGCCGACGCTGCAGCTGCGCGACGTCAGCTTCGCCAACATGCCCGGCGGCAGCCGGGCGCAGATGGTCACGGTGCAGCAGGTCGATATCGAGCTGGCGCTGCTGCCGCTGATCGACAAGCGGGTGGAGTTGCGCCGCCTGGTGCTGACCGCCCCCGACATAGTGCTGGAAACCGATGCGCAGGGCCGGCCGAATTGGCAGTTCCAGCCCGCCGCCGCGCAACCCGCCCAGCCGGCGCAACCCGCCGTGCCCAGCGCCGCCGGCCCCGGCCTGAGCTTCGGCCTCGGCCGCATCAGCGTCACCGATGGCCGGTTGACCTACCACGACGGCCAGACCCGCAAGACCCATGCCCTGGTGGTCCACAGCCTTTCGCTGCGCAGCGAGGACGGCAGCGGCCCGCTGCGGCTGGAAGGCGATTTCGTGCTGGACAGCCATGCCTTCACGTTGGCCGGCGACATGGGGCCGCTGGCCCGCCTGATGGACCCCGCCGAGGCCGCCAGCACCACGCCCTTCCCGCTCAACCTGGCGCTGGAGGCGGAAGGCGCGCGGCTCGGCCTGGCCGGCAGCGTCGCCCAGCCGCGGCAGGCCAAGGGTTGGCGCGTCGAACTGACCGCGCGGGTGCCGGAGCTGGCCCGCTTCGCCCATTGGGTGCCGGACGTACCGCTGCCGGCGCTGCGCAACATCCAGCTTTCGGTCGGCGCCGCCGATGTCGGCGCAGCCCTGCCGGAATTGACCGACCTGAAGCTCAGCATCGGCGAGAGCGACCTGGCGGCGATCCTGCCGGAGCTGCGCCTGGCCAGCCTGAGCGTGAACCTGCCGCGGCCCGACCAGCACATCACCCTGGCCCTCGACGCACTGCTGCATGGCCAGCCGCTGAAGCTGGCCGGCACGCTGGGCGCCCCCGCGCTGCTGCTGCCCTCCGGCACGCCCGGCGCGATGACCGGCGCCTACCCGGTGGACCTGACGCTGAACGCCGGCAGTGCCAGCGCCACGGTCAAGGGCAGCATCGCCCGGCCCGCACAGGTGGCAGGGGTGGACCTGGCCATCGGCCTGCGCGCCCCGGACGTGGCCGCCCTGGCGCCGCTGGCCGGCGGCACCCCGCTGCCGCCCATCAAGGACCTGGCGGCCGATTTCCGCCTGGTGGAACGCAGCGCCGCCTTCGCCTCCGGCGCGCATCTGCAGGGGCTGCGGCTGACCTCCTCGGCGGCAGACCTGACCGGCGACATGACACTGATCATCGGCCAGCGCACCGGGCTGAATGGCCGGCTGGCCTCCAACCGGGTCAACCTGGATGCGCTGAAGCCGCCGACCAGCACCACCGCCAGCGGCCCGGCGGCCGCCGCCGCGCCCGCGCCGCCGGCGCGCAGCGATGGCCGGGTGATCCCGAACACGGCGCTGCCGCTGGACGCGCTGAAGCTGCTGGAAGCCGACCTGCGCTGGACCATCGGCGAGCTGGTGGCCAGCGGCGCCACGCTGAAGGACGTGGTGCTGGTGCTGGCGGCACAGAACGGCCAGGCCCGGCTGGACGAGCTCTCCGCCACCTCGCCCGGCGGCCGGGTGCAGCTGCGCGCCGCCGCCGACGTGACGATGGAGCCGCCCACCGTGCAGGTGGCGATCCGCACCGACCAGCTTGACGCGCCGGCGCTGATGAACAGCCTGGGCATGCCGAACCAGGCGGTGAGCGGCAAGCTGGACCTGGATGTGGATGTGCGCGGCCGCGGCCGCACCGTGCGCCAGGTGGCGGCGACGCTGACAGGCTACGCCGGCATCGCGGTGACCAGCCTGCAGAGCCGCGGCAGCAGCCCGGACACGCTGCTTGGCCGCGCCCTGCAGGACCTGCAGCAGGCGGTGCCGGCGGGCGGCACGCTGCTCGGCCAGGGCATCGGCATCGCCTGCGCCGCCTTCCGCTTCGACGCCGATGCCGGCATCGCCCGGGCGCGGGCGCTGTTCCTCGACACTACGCTGGGCAAGGTGGGCGGCGGCGGCCAGGTTTCGCTGCGGGACGAGCAGTTGAACCTGCGGCTCGACACCGATCTGTCGCTGCCCATCCCCGGCATCAGCCTGATCCATGTCCGCGCGCCGGTCCCGGTGACCGGCAGCTTCGCCAACCCCCGCTTCGACTACGGCGCGGTGGCGACCGGCGCTGCCACCGGCACCGTGGCTGGCGCGGCCGGCCAGTTGCTCGGCGGCGCCGGCGGCCTGGGTGGCGCCAACAACCCGCTGGGTGGCCTGCTGGGCGGTGCGGCCGGGGCGGTCAACAACGCGGGTGGCGCCGGCGAGCTGTCCGACTGCGCCACCCAGCTCGCCATCGCCCGCAGCGGCCGGCAGGGGCCGGTGCCCGCCTCGGTGGCGCCGGTGCGGCAGGCGGCGCCGGCCCGCCCGGCGGCGCCGGCCACCGGCACCACGCCGAACCTTCCCGGTATCGGCGCAGTGCCCCAGGGGGTGCCGCAAGGGCTGCGGGGGCTTTTCGGGCGCTGAGCCAAGGTCCACATAGCTGGCCATGAAAAGGTTCTGGGACAGCGCGGCCCATGCGGCGCAGCCGGGCGGCTACGGCGTATTGCTTGATGGCCGCCCGGTGCGGCTGCCCAGCGGCACGCCCCTGCTGGTGGAGGCCGAGGCGCTGGCCCGCGCGATCGCCGCCGAGTGGGCCGCGGCCGGTGGCGCCAAGGGCGGCGAGATGAGCATGGAGGACGTGCCGCTGACCCGGTTGGCCGGCACGGCACAGGAACGCCTGGCGGTCAGCGCCGCGGCGCAGATCCAGGGCCTGGCCAAGTTCGCCGAGACCGACCTGCTGTGCTACCGCGCCGAGGACGCCAAGCTGGCCGCGCGCCAGGCCACCGAATGGCAGCCCCTGCTGGATTGGGCGGCGCTGCAGCTGGACGCGCCGCTGCGGGTCACCGTCGGCCTGATGCCGGTGCCGCAGCCGCCGGAGGCGCTGGCCGCGCTGCACCGTGTGGTCGCTGCCTGCTCGCTGCTGGAATTGGCGGCGCTTGGTCTGCTGGTGCCGGCGCTGGGTAGCCTGGTGCTGGCGCTGGCGGTGCTGCACGGGCGGCTGGACGGCGCTGCGGCGCATCAGCTCTCGGTGCTGGACGAGTTGTACCAGGAGGCGTTCTGGGGCAGCGACCCGGCTTCGGAGAACAAGCGGGCGCGCGGTGCCGCCGACGTGGCCCTGGCCGCGCGGCTGCTGGCGCTGAGCCGAGAGGGCTGAGGCCGTGCAGGCCCGGCTGCTGCGGATCGAGGGCCGGGTGCAGGGAGTGGGCTACCGCGACTGGATGGAGCGCGAGGCGAACCGACTGGGGCTGCACGGCTGGGTCCGCAACCAGCGGGACGGCAGCGTGCAGGCCTTGGTTGCCGGCGACGAGGACGCGGTGGAGGCGCTGCTGACGCTGTGCCGCCGCGGCCCACCGCTGGCACGGGTGGAAGCGATCACCGAGACCTTTGCGCCGCCGCCGGATGGGCCGGGGTTCCGGCGGGGCTAGCACAGGCGCATTTCGGCTGCGTCGTGCCTCAGCCATTGCTTGCGGAGCTGCTTCGCCGCTTCGGCCTGTCCGCCCGCGCGGCGATGTTCTGGATAGGTCACCCACTCTTCCCTTGCCTTCGCAGCCGCGAACGGGCATATGCAGCCCCGTCGGCACCCCAACGGGCGCCACCATCGTGCCCCGACCGCGTGAGCGGCGCCCTTGCCATGTCTGGCCGGGCCGCGCCGGACTGTCGGGCCACCGCATAGAACATGCACGGCATGACCCAGCCACGCGGGGTCGCCACCCCGAAACCCGCGGCTCGGCGTGCCCTCTGTGGCGCGCTGTCGCGCGATGGACTGTATTCATAACGTGACAAGTTTCACCGACCTCAACCTGGCCGAGCCCCTGCTGCGCGCGCTGGGCGAAAGCGGCTACACCGCCCCCACGCCGATCCAGGCGCAGGCGATCCCCTTGGTGATGGAAGGGCGCGACCTGCTCGGCATCGCCCAGACCGGCACCGGCAAGACCGCCGCCTTCGCGCTGCCGATCCTGCACAAGCTGGCCGCTTCCGGTGGCCGCCCGCCGCGCGGTGGCTGCCGCGTGCTGGTGCTGAGCCCGACGCGCGAACTGGCCACCCAGATCGCCGACAGCTTCAAGACCTACGGCAAGCACCTCGGCCACAGTGTCACCACGGTGTTCGGCGGCGTGCCGCACGGTCCGCAGCGCCGGGCGCTCGGCAACGGCGTGGACGTGGTGGTTGCCACCCCGGGCCGCCTGATGGACCACCTGGCCGCCGGCACCGCCCGGTTGGACCGTGTGGAAGTGCTGGTGCTGGATGAAGCCGACCAGATGCTGGACAAGGGTTTCCTGCCAGCTATCCGGCAGGTTTGCGGCGCCGTGCCGCGTAGCCGGCAGACGCTGTTCTTCAGCGCCACCATGCCGGTCGAGATCGCCAAGCTGGCCGCCGACCTGCTGAACAACCCGGTTCGCGTGGAAGTGGCGCCGGTTGCCTCCACGGCCGACCGCGTCAACCAGCGCGTGCTGCACATCGAGGCCGGTCGCAAGCGCGGCCTGCTGGCGCAGCTGCTGCGTGGCGAAGGCGTCGGCCGCACCCTGGTCTTCGCCCGCACCAAGCACGGCGCCGACCGCGTGGTGAAGCAGCTGGAGCAGGACGGCCTGGCCTCCAACGCCATCCACGGCAACAAGAGCCAGGGCCAGCGCGAGCGCGCGCTGTGGGAGTTCCGCGAGGGCCGCGCGCCGATCCTGGTGGCGACCGACATCGCCGCCCGCGGCATCGACGTGGATGGCATCACCCACGTGGTGCAGTACGACCTGCCGGACACCCCCGAAAGCTACGTCCACCGCATCGGCCGCACCGCGCGCGCCGGCGCTTCCGGTGAGGCGGTGGCGCTGTGCGCGCCGGACGAGCTGGAGAAGCTGTGGGCGGTGGAGAAGCTGATCCGCAACGACATCCCGGCCGAGGACATGCGCCACGACCAGAGCGTTTCGCTGGTGAAGCCGACCGGGCGCGGCAGCAAGTTCCAGCCGCAAGGGCCGGCCCGCAGCGGTCGCCCCGGTGGTGGTGGCGGTGGCCGTGGCCAGGGTGGGCCGAAGCCGGCGCAGCGTGGCGGCGGCGGCCAGGGTGCCCCGCGGCCAGCGGGCGCCCAGGGTGAACGCCGCGGTGGCGAAGCGCCGGCTGGCGACGCAACGCGCCGTCGCCCGGCGGCAGCAGTGGCCAGCGG
>CAIMOR010000138.1 GCA_903843125.1 uncultured Rhodospirillales bacterium | reverse complement strand
TGGCAGCCGCATCTTCCGCGGCACCGGCATGCCCGCGGGCGCGGGCCTGGTCGGACCGGGCGCGCAGGCCAGCGGCGACGAGGTCACCCTGAGCTTCAACGCCGCCGAGATCGCCGAGGTGGCCCGGGTGATCCTGGGCGACACGCTGGGCCTGGCCTATGCGGTGGATGCCTCGGTCACCGGGCAGTTGACGCTGGAGACCAGCCAGCCGGTGCCGCGCAGCGCCGTGCTGGGCATCTTCGAGGCGGCGTTGCGGCCGCAGGGCTTCGCCGTGACCGCGCAGCCCGGCGGGCTGTACGTGGTGCTGCCGCTGCCGGCGGCGCAACGCAGCGGCCTGGCCCGCCCCGGCCGTGGCTACGGCACCGAGGTGGTGGCGCCGCGCTTCATCGGCGCCGCTGCGCTGAAGCGCCTGCTGGAGCCGCTGCTGCCGGAAGGCCAGGTCACCCAGTTGGACGCGGCGCGCAACCTGCTGCTGGTCACCGGCACCGCGGGTGAGCGGCAATCGGTGCGGGAGACGGTGGCGCAGTTCGACGTCGACTGGATGCGCGGCATGTCCTTCGGCCTGTTCAGCCTGCGCCAGGTGCAGGCGCGACGGATGGTCGAGGACCTGCGCGAAATGCTGGGCGGCGAGGGCGGCAACCTGAACGGCCTGGTGCGGCTGGTGGCGCTGGAACGGCTGAACGCCGTGCTCGCGGTGTCTGCCCAGCCGGCCTACCTGGAGCAGGTGCAGACCTGGGTGGCGCGGCTGGACCGCGAGGGCGACGCCGATGAGCGCCGCGTCTTCGTCTATAAGGTGCAGAACGGCCGGGCGAGCGACCTTTCGCGCACCCTGTCGCGCGCCTTCGGCATCAGCGGCGGCGATACCGGCAGCCGCAATGGCGTGGGCAGCGGGCTGGGCGCCGGCCAGGGCGCCAGTGCCTTCGGCGCCGGCGCCGCCATGTCCGGCGGCTTCGGCAGCAGCGGCCAGGGCGGCACGGGTGGCCAGGGTGGTGGCGGCCAATCTGGCGGCGGCTTCCCGGCGCTGCCGGGGCAGGCCGCGGCCGGTGGCGGCGCGCTGGGGGGTGGTGCCGGGCGCACCGACGACGCTGCCGGCATCTTCGGCAGCGTGCAGCAAGGCGGCGGCCAGGCACTGTTCGGCGGCGCTGCCGGGCTGACGGTGACGGCCGACGAGGTCAACAACGCGCTGGTGGTGGTCGGCACCGGGCGGCAGTTCGAACTGGTGGAGGCGGCGCTGCGGCGGCTGGACCTGCAGCCGGTGCAGGTGCTGATCGAGGCCGCGGTCACCGAGGTGACGCTGACCCACAACCTGCGCTTCGGCCTGCAATGGGCGCTGCGCAGCGGCAATGCCAACGCGCTGCTGAACCAGAGCAACAACAACCCGCTGGGCGCGGTCTCCAGCCCCGGCAATGGCGGGCAGATCTCGTCCTCGGTGCTGGACCTGGCGGTGCCGATCCCGACCGTGCCGGGCTTCTCCTTCGCCTACAGCGCGCCGAACATCAGCGTGGTGCTGGATGCGCTGGACCAGATCACCAAGGTCAACGTGCTGTCCTCGCCGCAGGTGCTGGTGCTGAACAACCAGACCGCGGCGCTGCAGGTGGGCAACCAGGTGCCGGTCACGGTCGGCACCGCGCAGTCCACGCTGACCAGCAGCAGCCCGATCGTCTCTCAGCTGCAGTACCGCGACACCGGCATCATCCTGCAAGTGACGCCGCGGGTGAACGAGAGCGGGTTGGTGCTGATGGATATCCAGCAGGAGGTCAGCTCGGTGGTGGATTCGCTGACCGCGACCACCTCCCAGGTGCAGTCCCCCACCTTCCAGCAGCGCCGACTGGTCAGCACGGTGGCGGTGCAGGACGGTCAGACCATCGCCCTGGGCGGGCTGATCCGCGATTCGACCGACAACAGCCGCGGCGGCATCCCGCTGCTCAGCTCGCTGCCCTGGGTCGGCCCGCTGTTCGGCAACTACTCCCGCTCCCTGCAGCGGACCGAGCTGCTGGTGCTGCTGACGCCCCGCGTGGTGCGCAACCCCGGCGAGGCGCAGCAGGCCACCGAGGAACTGCGCGCGCGCTTCCGCGACCTGAGGCCGCTGATCGTGACACCGCAGGGGACCGCCACGCGGGGCCGCGCCGCGCGGTGACGCCGCCGGCGGAGCAGCCGGCCGGGCAACGTGGCCTGGCGCTGCTGGCGGTGATCTGGGTGGTCGGGCTGCTGGCGGTGATGGCCATGGACGTGCTGCTGGCCGCCCGGCGCGAAACCCGCCAGGGCACCGAGATGGGCGAGCACGCGCGGCTGGAGGCCGCCGCCGAAGCCGGCCTGGCGCTGGCGGTGCGGGCGCTGCTGCTGACCCCGCCGGGCGATGCGGCCGGCCCGCACGCCTTCGATGGCAGCCGGATACTGGTGCGGGTGGAGCCCGAGGCCGGCAAGGTCGACCTCAACCTGGCGGCGCCGGAGTTGCTGGCCGCGGTGTTCGAGGCAGCCGGCCAATCACGCCTGCAGGCGCGGGCCTGGGCGGCGTTGATTGCCGACTGGCGCGACAGCGATCAGGCCGCAGAGCCGGGCGGCGGCATGGAGGCGGTGGAGTATCGGCGCCTTGGCCGCACCGTGCTGCCCCGGGACAACGAGTTCCAGGCGGTGCGGGAGCTGATGGAGCTGCCCGGCATGACGGCGGAGCTGTTCGAGCTGGTGGAGCACGGCCTGACCGTGCATGGCAGGGTCGCGGAGCCGCAGCTCCGGTTGGCGCCGCCGCTGGTCCGGGCCGCGCTGGCGACGGCGCGCCGGCGCGCCGCCACCGAGCCGGACGC
>CAIMOR010000137.1 GCA_903843125.1 uncultured Rhodospirillales bacterium | reverse complement strand
CGATTTCCTCCTCGAACCGGGAGCCGGAGGAGATCAGGCGGCGGGTCATACCTCCTCGGCGTCCACTTCGCCGGCAAAGCCGCTCTGCACCGGGAAATGCGCCACCGCCACCACGCGGTAGGTGGCGGTGAGGTCGGGGAAATGGTCGGCGAAGTCGAGGATTTCGCCGACGCTGGGCAGGCGCGAGAGCGTCACCGTGCCGCATTCCCAATTCGGCAGGCTATGCCCCGCCTTGTCGTAGAGCCAGACCTGCACCGGAACCATGCGCGTTACTCCAAGCCTTCGTAGAAGTCGTTGCCCTTGTCGTCCATGACGATGAAGGCGGGGAAGTCGACGACCTCGATCCGCCAGATCGCTTCCATGCCGAGCTCGGGGTATTCCAGCACTTCCACCTTTTTGATGCAGTCCTGCGCCAGGCGTGCCGCCGGGCCGCCGACGCTGCCGAGGTAGAAGCCGCCGTAGCTCTTGCAGGCGTTCAGCACCGCCTTGCTGCGGTTGCCCTTGGCCAGCATCACCATGCTGCCGCCGGCCTTCTGCAGGGCCTCCACGTAGCTGTCCATGCGGCCGGCCGTGGTGGGGCCGAAGCTGCCGGTGGCCATGCCTTCCGGCGTCTTCGCCGGGCCGGCGTAGTAGACCGGGTGGTTCTTCATGTAGTCGGGCAGGCCCTCGCCGCGGTCCAGGCGTTCCTGCAGCTTGGCGTGGGCGATGTCGCGCGCCACCACCATGGTGCCGGTCAGGCTGACGCGGGTCTTCACCGGGTAGCGGGCCAGCGTGCCGCGAATGGCGCTCATCGGCTGGTTCAGGTCGATGTTGACCACGTCGCCGCCCAGGATGTCGTCGGTGGCTTCCGGTAGGAAGCGCGCGGGGTCGTGCTCCAGCTCCTCCAGGAACACGCCTTCCGGCGTGATCTTGGCCTTGATCTGCCGGTCCGCGCTGCAGGACACGCCGATGCCGATGGGCAGCGAGGCGCCGTGCCGCGGCAGCCGCACCACGCGCACGTCGTGGCAGAAATACTTGCCGCCGAACTGCGCGCCGATGCCGAGGTTCTGCGTCAGCTTGTGCACTTCGGCTTCCAGCTCGGGGTCGCGCAGCGCGTGGCCGGAGCGGTCGCCGCTGGTCGGCAGCGCGTCCAGCCACTTGGTGCTGGCCAGCTTCACCGTCTTCAGCGTGGTCTCGGCGCTGGTGCCGCCGATGACGATGGCCAGGTGGTAGGGCGGGCAGGCGGAGGTGCCCAGCGTCTTCACCTTCTCCTCGATGAAGGCGAGCAGCTTGGGCTTGTTCAGCACCGCGCGGGTCTGCTGGTACAGGAAGGTCTTGTTGGCGCTGCCGCCGCCCTTGAGGACGAACATCAGGTGCAGCTCGTCGGCGTGGTGCTCGCCGGGCTGGGCCATGATGCTGAAGTCCACCGGCAGGTTGTTGCCGGTGTTCACTTCCTCGAACATGCTCAGCGGCGCCATCTGCGAATAGCGCAGGTTGGTCTCGGTATAGGTGCGGTGGACACCGTAGCTCAGCGCCTCCTCCTCGTCGCCCTGCACCCAGACGCGCTGGCCCTTCTTGCCGAAGACGATGGCGGTGCCGGTGTCCTGGCACATCGGCAGCTTGCCGCCGGCGGCGATGCTGGCGTTCTTCAGCAGGTCCAGCGCCACGAAGCGGTCATTCGCGCTCGCCTCCGGGTCCTTCAGGATTTTTGCGAGCTGCTCCAGATGCGCCGGGCGCAGCAGGTGGGAGACCTCGTGGCAGGCGGTGAAGGCCAGCTCCTCCAGCGCCTTGGGCGAAACCTTCAATACCGTCTGGCCGTCCACCTGCGTGGTGGAGACGCCGGCGATGTCCAGCTTGCGGTAGCGGGTGCTGTCCTCGCCCAGCGGGAACATCGGGCTGTAGAGGAAGCCTTCCGGCCGGGCCGGCGCGGTGTGGTCGAGGGGCATGGGCGGGTCTCCGCTGGCGCCTGCTGGCGCGCTTAAGGCGGTGCCGGCTTAGCCCAGCCGCGCGTCCAAGCCAATGCGGCCCGTGCGGCGACCCTACCCGCCGCGCCGCCCCCGCCGCAGCGAACGCGAGACCGCGACCGCCACCACATTGGTATTGTGCAGGTAGGGCAGGGCGTTCAGCCGGCGGAAGGTCTCCTCCGGCCCCAGGGAGAAGATGCCGGTCGGCAGGTCCACCAGCGCCTCCGGCCCCTCCCGCTCCCCCAGCGCCCGCATGGCCAGGTACAGGCCATCGATCGCCAGCTGGGTCGGCGTCGCCTCGGGAATGCCGACCATGGCGCGCCATTCCTGCTTGGCCAGGGTGAACAGGTCGTCCACCTCGCCGCTGGCTTCCCAGTGGGACGGATTCTTCACCACCTCCACGCTGAGGTATTCCATCTCCATCAGCACCTGCGCGGCATAGGCCGGGCGCCCCGCCAGGTGGCTGCCCAGGCCGAAGGCCCAGGCGGTGTTGGAGGCGGCGCGCCTGGCCGGCAGCGCCAGGCTCTGCGGGTTGGTGTAGGTCGGCAATTCCACCGTCTCCTCCAGCGCGCGCGGCAGCACGCGGGGGGCGGTGACGGTGATCTCCGGCAGCGTGGTGCTGGGTTGGGCCAGGGCTGCGCCGGCCAGCACCAGGGCGGCCAGCAATGGCGGGAGGGGACGCATGGCGGTTGCCTCGTGGCAGTGCCGGCCCGGCTGGCCGGCGCGCCGAGGCTAGTCCGGCCATCGCCGGCGGCGCAACGGCTCAGTCCCGCTTGCGGCGGAAGGCGTCCAGGCTGACCACCTGCGGCCGGGCGGGGGCGGCTTCCTCCGGGGCGGGGGCCGCCTCCTCCGGCTCGGCCGTGGCCTCCACCGCCATCGGCGCGTCGGGCGGCCCCTGGAAGCGCAGGCCGAACTTCACCTGCGGGTCGGCGAAGGCGGTCAGCGCCGCGAAGGGCACGCTGAGCACCGAGGGCACGCCGCCGAAGCTGAGGCCGACCGAGAAGTAGCCGGCGGCGCGGTCCACCTTCAGGTCCCAGAAGCGGTGCTGCAGGACGATGGTCATCTCCTGCGGGTAGCGCGCCTTCAGGTGGGCGGGGATCGCGACGCCGGGGAAGGTGGTGCGGAAGGTGATGTAGAAATGGTGCTCGCCGGGCAGGCCGTGATGCGCGGCATAGTCGAGCGCATCGGCCACCACGACCCGCAGCGCTTCCTCGGTCCACTGGGCGTAGGGCAGTAGGCTCTCGGCCTGCGCGGAGTCGTCAGTCATGCTATCCCCCAAGGGTGGCAGCATAGCGAAGGAAGGTGAATCACGAAAGTACGCCCGCCCCGCCTCAGGCCAGCAGCGACATCAGCCCCGACAGGTCGCTGGCCTGCTCCAGCCCCCGGATCGCCTGGAGCATGGCCGGGGCACGGTCGGTGAAACCGCCGAGGCCGGCATTGTCCAGGAACTTGGCCTCCAACGCCGCGTCGCTCATCGGGTTGTCGCTGCTGCCGATGGGCGCGGTCACGGTCAGGCTGGCCACGCGGCCATCGGCCAGCCGGGCGGTGACGGTGGCGGCACCGCGCGGCAGGCCGGCGTCAAGCCGCGCGGTCACCTTGGCGCGGAAGGCGGCCAGGGCGGGGTCGGCCACCGCCGGCAGCTCGAACTCCGCCACCCCGGCGCGGCCGCGGACGAAGCCGAGCGCCGCGCTGTGGTGGATGGAGACGCGGGCGTCGCGTTCGGTGCGCACCACGCGGTCGCCGCGGTCCAGCAGCAGCTGGTCGCCGGCCACGTCCACGCTGGCGATGGCCTCCGGCGGCACGCCAAGCCGTTCGCGCAGCGCCAGGCAGGCGTCGATGACCGCGTGGAACACGATGCCGGCGGGGTAGGGCTTGTAGGTGTTGCGGGCGATCTCCCAGCGGCTGCCCAGCCCTTCGGTGATCGCGGCCAGGTTCGGGGTATCGCCCATCGCCCGCGCCCAGCCCAGCGGGCCTTCCAGCGCCGCGGGGGCGGCCTGGTAGCCCTGTTCAGCCAGGAAGGCGGCCAGCATGCCGTTGCGCGCCGCATTGCCCATGCCGACGTTCTTCGCCGCGCTCGGCAGGTTCTCCACCAGGCCGGCGGACTGGCTGGCGGCGATGCCGATGGCGTGCCAGGTCTGCGCCGCATCCAGCCCCAGCAGCCTGGCCGTGGCCACCGCGCTGCCGAACCCGCCGCAGGTGGAGGTGATGTGCCAGCCGCGCGCGTAATGGCCGGGCGAGACGGCGTTGCCGATGCGGCATTCCACCTCAGCGCCCAGCAGGAAGGCGTGCAGCACCTGGGCGCCGGAGAGGCCGCGCTGCTCGGCCAGGGCCAGGGCAGCGGGCGCCACCGGGGCGGTGGGGTGGATGACCGTCTGCAGGTGGGTGTCGTCGTAGTCCAGCAGGTTGCCGGCGATGCAGTTGACGAAGGCGGCGCTCATCGCGTCCAGCTTCACGCCCTGGCCGAACACGGTGCTGGTGGCCGGGCCGGCGGTCACGCGCATCACCTTCAGCGCGGTGGTCACGGCGGGGTCCCGCGCCACGCCCAGGGCGCAGCCGATGTGGTTCAGGATGCTGCGCCGGCCTTCGTGCCGCAACGCGGGGCTGATCCCGGCCCAGTGAGAGGCGGCGACGAACTCGCCCAGGGTCTGACCGACATGGGGGGTGGGGGACATGGCAACGCTCCGCGACTGGCCGGCGGGCATGGCGCCACGGCGAGGTGTTGCCGCGCGCGCTGCAACAACGCGATCAGGGCGTCGCCGCGGCGCTGCGGCCGGTGGGCAGTTTCGGCGCCTGCGGGGAAGCGGTAAAGTGGGGGGCTTCTGTTGCCCGGTGCCCCCCGAACCGCGCTTCTTACTGCTTACGCAGCAACAGCGAGTGCAACGTTGTCGTTCGCACTTAGGATGTAGCCCGATAACGGCGGTACAATGCCGGGCAAAAGCGTCTTCTTTACCACGCGTGTCGAGCCTGTTTCACCCCCACACGTCCTGGCACAACCAGGGAAGGTATGGTGGAGGTGCCGGGCACTGCCCCCGGGTCCACAACGATTATTCCAAGCCGCGTTTATCGCCATAGTCGGTCGGGGTTGCCCCCGGACGACGCCGCCTAGATAGGCCCGCGCGCCGCCAAATGCCAGGGGGAAGCCTGCGCTGTTTGCCGGCAGGGCGCCACGGGCTAAACCGGCCGGGAAGGCAGGGACCCCACCATGGCGCTTACCGAGTCGCAGCAGCAGGAAATCGCCGCCGCCCGCGCCGCCGAGGCGCGGACGCTGCGGCCCACCGTGCCGGCGCTGGAAGCCCTGCTGTACCAGGCGACGCCGGTGCTGGACCACGGCTTCGTCCGCGTCATCGACTACATGGGCGACGACGCCGCCGTGGTGCAGGCCGCCCGCGTCTCCTACGGCCGCGGCACCAAGGCGGTGAGCGAGGATCGCGGCCTGATCCGCTATCTGATGCGCCACCGGCACTCCACGCCGTTCGAGATGTGCGAGATCAAGTACCACGTGAAGCTGCCGATCTTCGTGGCCCGGCAATGGATCCGCCACCGTACCGCGAACGTGAACGAGTACAGCGCGCGCTATTCGATCCTGGATCGCGAGTTCTACATCCCCGCGCCGGAGCAGCTGGCAGCGCAATCGGCCAGCAACCGCCAGGGCCGCGGCGACGTGCTTGCCGGCGCCGAAGCCGCCCATGTGCTGGACCTGCTGCGGGAGGACGCCACCCGCAACTACGACCACTATGTCGAGATGCTGAACGAGGGCGAGGACGGCCAGCCTGCGGATGCCGGCCGCCAGGGCCTGGCGCGCGAGTTGGCTCGCATGAATCTCACCCTGAACGCCTATACGCAGTGGTACTGGAAGACGGACCTGCACAACCTGTTCCACTTCCTGTCATTGAGGGCGGATGCGCATGCGCAGTACGAGATCCGCGTCTATGCCGAAGCCATGCTGGCCAGCGTGGAAGCCTGGGTGCCGCACTGCGCGGAAGCGTTCCGCGACTTCCGGCTCGGCGCCGTCACGCTCTCGGCCGGGATGCTGGCCGTGGTGACGCGGATGCTGGCCGGCGAGGCGCCGCAGCAGAAGGGCAGCGGGCTCAGCCCACGCGAATGGCGGGAGCTGATGGCCGTGCTGGGGCGCGAGGCTTGAGCAGCGCCACCACCAAGGCGCCGCCGCGGGTGCAGGCGGTGGCGGCGCCGCGCAAGCCACGCGCGGCCAGCGCGCCGCGTGCCGCCAAGGGCAAGGCCGCGCCGGCGCCGCGCTTCGGCCGGCTGGGCAGTTGGGGTTGGGCGGCGCTGCTCGGCATCGGCGTGGTGGTGCTCTCCCCCGTGGTGCACGCCTTCTGGGGCGATATCGGCGTGCTGGGCCTGGGCATCTTCGGCCTGGGCTTCCTGCTCGGGCGCTGGACCGCGGCCTGATGCAGCCCGAGCGGCTGGAGCGGATCTACGGCTTCCTCGCCCTGGCGGACCGGCTGAAGCACGTGCCCCGGCGCGGCCGGACGGTGCAGCCCGATGGCACGCCGCGGCCGGAGAACTCGGCCGAGCATTGCTGGAACGCCGCGCTGGTGGCGCTGCTGCTGCACGGCGAGGAACCCGGCGCGCCCGACCTGGCGACCGTGCTCTCGATGATCCTGGCGCACGACCTGGTGGAGATCGAGGCCGGCGACACGTTTGCGTTCGACGAGGCCGCCCGGCTGACCCAGGCCGAACGCGAGCTGGCCGCCGCCGACGTGGTCTTCGGCGCGCTGCCGGAGGACCTGGGCCGGCAGCTGCGCGCGCTGTGGGAGGAGTTCGAGGCCGGCGAGACCCCGGCGGCGCGCTTCGCCATGGCCTGCGACCGGGCGCAGGGCTTCCTGCAGGGCGTGCTCTCGGGCGGGCACTGGTACGAAGTGGGCGTGACCGAGGCGACCAGCCGCCGCCGCATGGACCCCGCCAGCGCGGTGGCGCCGCCGTTCCGGGCCATGATCGAGGACCTGTACCGGCGCGCGCGCGAGGGGTCTATGTTCGCGCCATGACGGTATTGGTGTTCGGGTCGGTGGTGGCCGACATGGTGTTTCCGCTGCCGCATCTGCCGCGCCCCGGCGAGACGGTGCTGGGCGAGGCGATGCGCGTGCTGCCCGGCGGCAAGGGCGCCAACCAGGCGGTGGCGGCGGCGCGGGATGGTGCCAAGGTCGCCTTCGCCGGCGCGGTCGGGCGGGATGCGCTGGCGGAACGCGCGCTCGCCGGCATGCGGGCGGCCGGCGTGGACCTCAGCCGCGTGGCCGAGGTGGAGGCGGCGACCGGCTGCGCCGCCGTCTGCGTGGACACGAAAGGGCAGAACCAGATCGCCGTGGCCGCCGGCGCCAATTCCTGGGCGCTGGCCGCGCAGGTGGAGGACGCCGCGCTCGACGCCGACACCACGCTGCTGCTGCAGATGGAAGTGCTGGCGGTGGAGGTGGTGGAGATCATCCGCCGCGCCCGCAAGGCCGAGGCGCTGGTTGTGCTGAACCTGGCGCCCGCCCTGCCGCTGCCGGTGGAGGTGCTGCGCCTGGTGGACGTGCTGGTGGTGAACGAGGCCGAGGCGACCTGGCTGATGGGCCATCTCGGCCTCGACCCCGCCACGCGCAACTTCGACGAACCCGCCAGCGCCGACCTGGCGGAAGCGATCGGCGAGGGCGTCGCCGTGGTGGTGACGCGCGGCGAGCGCGGGCTGGACGCGGTGGACGCCGATGGCCAGCGCATCACCTACGGCACCGCCCCGGTGAAGGTGAAGGACACCACCGGCGCCGGCGACTGTTTCACGGGTGTGCTGGCGGCGGCGCTGGATGAGGGCGAGGAGTTCCCCGCCGCGCTGTGGCGCGCCATGCTGGCGGCCACGCTGAGCTGCACCCGGGACGGCGCCGCGGTGAGCTTCCCGGATGCCGAGGAGACCGACGCCTTCCTGGAGGCGAGCGCGGGTTAGGCTACCGCTTCGCCAGCTGCTTTTCCACGATGGCGGCCAGGATGCCGGCACCGTAGGGAATGGCGGTGTCGTTGAAGTCGTATTTCGGGTTGTGGACTTCGCAGCCGCCCATCTGCCCCTCGCCATTGCCGACGATGATGTAGGCGCCCGGCCGTTCCTGCAGCATGTAGGAGAAATCCTCGCTGCCCATCACCGGTGCCTTGTTGCGCTCCACATGCGCTTCGCCAACCATTTCGGCGGCCGCATCGGCAATGGCCGTTGTCTGCTCCGGCGTGTTGATGACGGGGACGGTGATCTCGTTCCAGTGCAGGTCCGCGGTGGCGCCGAAGCCGGCGGCGATCGCGGTGGCCAGCGCCTGCATGCGGTCCCGCACCAGCTGCATCGTCTCCACCTTGTAGGTGCGGACGGTGCCGCGCAGGTGCACGCGCTCGGGGATGACGTTGTAGGCCTGGCCGGCATCGAAGCCGGTGGTGCTGACCACGGCGGTGTCGATCGGCGCCACGTTGCGGGCAACGATGCTCTGGTAGGCCGTGACGATCTGCGCGCCGACCACCACCGGGTCCACCGTGCTCTCGGGCCGCGCGCCGTGGCCGCCCTTGCCGTGGATGTCCAGGTCCCAGAACGCGGCGCCGGCCATCATGGCGCCGGCGCGGATGCCGTACTTGCCCACCGCCAGGCCGGGGCGGTTGTGCAGCCCGTAGACCTCGTCGCAGGGGAAGCGCTGGAACAGCCCGTCGTTCAGCATGGCCAGCGCGCCGCCGAGGCCTTCCTCGGCCGGCTGGAAGATCAGGTTCACGGTGCCGTCGAAGTTCCTGGTCTCCGCCAGGTACTTCGCGGCGCCCAGCAGCATGGTGGTGTGGCCGTCATGGCCACAGGCGTGCATCATGTTCGGCACGGTGCTCTTGTGGCCGAAGCTGTTCTCCTCGGCCATCGGCAGCGCGTCCATGTCGGCGCGCAGGCCGATGGCGCGGTTGCCCTGGCCGTTGCGCAGCACGCCGACCACGCCGGTGACGCCGACGCCGCGATGCACCTCGTAGCCCATCGCCTCCAGCCGTTCCGCCACCAGGGCCGCGGTGCGGGTTTCCTGCAGGCCGATCTCGGGGTGCATGTGGAAGTCCCGCCGCCAGGCGGTGAGTTCGTCCTGCCAGTCGCGGATGCGCTCGATCGGTGTGGTCAAGGCTCGTCTCCTTGTGTCGCCAGGGCGATGGCTTCCCGCAGGACCTCCAGGTCGCCGATGTGGTTGGCCAGCAGCAGCACCAGCCGGGCATCGAGCCGGCGGGAGCGGGCTTCGTCCAGCGCACGATGCGCCTGCATCAGCGCCTCGTACAGCGCATCCGGGTCGGCCAGGCGCGGTTCGGTCTGCAATGGCATCAGGCGTGTCCCAGGGCGCGGCGGTGCGCGGCGGCGATCTCGGCCGCCGAGGGCGCGTGCAGCCGGGCCGCCAGGTGCTGGTCCGGCCGCAGCAGCAGGCAGTCTCCGGCGCGGGCCTGCCAGCGGCGCAGCACCAGGCCCGAATGGTCCCACAGCGCGCCGGCGCGGTCGTCATCGGCCACCAGCAGCGGCGTGATGCCGGGCGGCACCTCGGCGGGCACCTGCCCGAAGCACAGCAGCGTGAACCGCCCATCCCGGCCGATGTGGCGCAGCAGCCAATCGGCGCGGCCGGCCACCAGCACCGGCGCATCCGGCGGCGGCGCGCCCAGCGGCAGCCCCTCGCCGCCCGGCGTGCTCAGGGGGGAGCCATGCAGCGTGGCGGGGCGCGACAGCCGGCCGGAGTTCACCATCTGCCGGGCGAAGCCATGCGTGCGCGCCAGTTGCAGCACCGCGTCGCGATAGGCATGCGCCGCGGTGTTCTTCGGCGTGATGAAATCCGTGCTGCGCGTGCTGTTCAGGATGTTCTCGTCGGCGGCCAGCACGCGCTCGTCGTCGTAGCTGTCCAGCAGCGCCTCGGGCGCCTCGCCCGCCAGCACCGCGGCCAGCTTCCAGCCCAGGTTGTCCACGTCCTGCACGCCGCCATTGCCGCCGCGCGCGCCGAACGGGCTGACCTGGTGTGCGCTGTCCCCGGCGAACAGGATGCGGCCGTGGCGGAACCGCTCCAGCCGCCGGCAGCGGAAGGTATAGACGCTGACCCATTCCAGCGCGAAGGCCGGCGCCGCCATGCCGCTGGCGCCTTCCAGCATGGCCTGCACGCGCGGGATCACCCGCTCCGGCTGCTTCTCCACCTCGGGGTCGGCGTCCCAGCCCAGCTGGAAGTCGATGCGCCAGACATCGTCCGGCTGCTTGTGCAGCAGCACGGATTGCCCGGGGTGGAAGGGCGGGTCGAACCAGAACCAGCGCTCGGACGGGAAGTCCGCGTGCATCACCACGTCGGCGATCAGGAAGCGGTCACGGAACACCTGGCCCTGGAAGGGCAGGGCCAGCGCCTCCCGCACCGTGCTGCGGGCGCCGTCGCAGGCCAGCAGCCATTCGGCCTGCAGCGCATAGTCGCCCTCGGGCGTGGCGAGGTGCAGCAGCGTGCCGGCCGCGTGCGGCGCCAGTCCGGTCACGCGGGTTTTCCAGCGCAGCTCCACCAGGCCGCTGGCGGCGCAGGCCTGCACGAGCCATTCCTCGGCGTAGTATTGCTGCAGGTTCACGAAGGCGGGGTATTCGTGGCCCTGCTCGGGCAGCAGGTCGAAGCCATAGGCTTCCTGGTCGCGGAAGAACACGCGCCCGCGCGACCAAGTGACGCCCTTTTCCAGGAAGCGCGCGCCCAGGCCGAGCCGGCCGAAGATCTCCAGCGTGCGCTTGGCCCAGCAGATGGCGCGCGAGCCGAAGGAGACGGTGTCGTCCTCGTCCAGCACCAGGCTGGCGATGCCGCGCTGCGCGAGGTCCAGCGCCATGGTGAGCCCGACCACGCCGGCGCCGACGATGACGACGCGCGCCTGTTCCGGCACGGCGCCGCCCAGCGCGGCGGGGCGCCGGAAGGCATAGCGCGGGTTCTGGTAGGTCGCGGTCATGCCAGCTTCACAACCCCAGCGTGGCCGTCTTGTCCAGGGCGTTTTCGCTGCCACGTTGACGTGAGGCCGTGCGCGTAATGTATGGCCGATGCAACGCCGGTCGCGCTAGGCTGGCGTGCTGATGGCCCTGGAGGAATGCTATGCTTCGTCGCACGCTGCTGGCCCTGTTGCTCGCGGGGTTGGCCGGCTCTGGCCTGGCGCCGGGCGCCCGGGCGCAATCCAATGATCCGTCCTTCCGTATCGTCAACAACACCCGCCACGTGGTGAACGAGGTCTATGCCTCGGCGGCGAACGAGCGGAATTGGGGGAACGACCGGCTGGGCAACGACATCATCAACCCCGGCGCCAACTACATCGTGCGGCTGCCGCAGGGCGAATGCACCTACGACGTGCGCATCGTCTACCAGGGTGGCCTGGCCGAGGAGCGCCGGCGCATCAACACCTGCAACCTGACCGACCTGCAGCTGCCGCTGGTGCCGAACGCGCCGGTGCAGCAGGCGCAGCCGCGCCAGGCGCCGCAGCAGCCGCCCCAGCAGCAGCAGGCGCAGCCGCGGCAGAACCAGCCGCCGGCGCAGCAGGGCGGCCCGGCCACCGGCAACCCCAGCTTCAACCTGGTGAACCAGAGCGGCCGTGTGATCGAGGAGTTCTACGCCTCGGCCGCCAGCGCGCGGGACTGGGGCCAGGACCGGCTGGGCGATGCCGTGGTGCAGCCCGGCGCCAGCTTCGCGGTGCAACTGCCCCAGGGCGAATGCGTGTACGACCTGCGCGCGGTGTTCCAGGGCGGCGGCAACCAGGAACGCCGCGGCGTGAACACCTGCGCGCTGGACAACTACGTCGTCAGGTAGCCGCAAGGCGGCGCGGCCGTGAGCCGCGCCGCCAGCCGCGGCCTCAGGCCGCCTTCGCGTGGATCGCCTTCCACACCACTTCGGGCGTGGCCGGCATGTCGATGTGGGTCACGCCGTCCTCGCTCAGGGCGTCGACCAGCGCGTTCATCACCGCGGGCGGGCTGCCGACCGCCCCGGCCTCGCCGGCGCCCTTGACCCCCATCGGGTTGGTCTCGCAGGGAATCTCCATCAGCTGCACGTCGATATCCGGCAGGTCCGAGGCGCGCGGCAACGCGTAGTCCTGGAAGCTGGCGCTGAGCAGCTGGCCACTCTCCTTGTCGTAGCTGGTGCGTTCCAGCACCGCCTGGCCGAAGCCCTGCGCCACGCCGCCATGCACCTGGCCGCGCACGATCATCGGGTTCAGCGCGTGGCCGACATCGTCCACCACGGTGTAGCGCACCACGGTCACATGGCCGGTCTCGGGGTCCACTTCCACTTCGGCGGCGTGGCAGCCATTGGGGAAGGTGTGGCTCTTGATCTCCGCCACCTCCGCCGCGTCCAACTGCGTCGCGCTGGTGTTGCCGGCGGCCAGGGCGGCACGCTGCGCCGCAGCCAGGTCCAGGATGTTCACCGCCTTGTCGGTGCCGACAACGCTGAAGGTTCCCTTGGTGAACTCGATATCGACCGGCGCGGCTTCCAGGTGCTCGCTGGCGGCCTGCTTGCCCTTCTCGATGACGGTCGCGGTGGTGACGAGGATGGCCTGGCCTTCCGAATACAGGCTGCGGGCGCCGCCGGTGCCGCCACCGGTCGGGATCAGGTCCGAGTCACCCTGGAGGATGCGGATCTTCTCCACCGGGATGCCCAGCTCGAAGCTGGTCATCATGGCGTAGGCGGTCTCGTGCCCCTGGCCGGTGGACTGCGTGCCGACCAGCACGTCCACCATGCCGTCCGCGGCGAAGCGGACCTCGGCGCGTTCGGTCGGCGCCCCGCCGGTGGCTTCCAGGTAGTAGGCCAGGCCGATGCCGCGGCGCTTGCCCTGCGCGGCACTGGCCGCCCGGCGGGCGGGGAAGCCGGCCCAGTCCATCCGCTTCAGCGCGGTCTCGTACACCAGGGCGAAGTCGCCGCTGTCGTAGCGCTGGTCCATCGCGGTGGTGAAGGGCATGGCGCTCTGCGGCACCATGTTCTTGCGGCGCAGCTCGGCGCGGTCCACGCCCAGCTCGCCGGCGGCGGCGTCGATCAGCCGCTCCACCACGTAGTTGCTCTCAGGCCGCCCGGCACCCCGGTACGCATCCACCGGCGTGGTGTTGGTCAGCACGCCGATGACGTTGGCGTGGATCGCCTGGAAGCCATAGACGCTGGCCAGCACCTTGGTGCCCGCCATGGTCGGGATGAACGGCCCGAAGGTGGAGAGGTAGGCGCCCATCTCGGCGTAGTTCTTCGTGCGCAGCGCGAGGAACCTGTGGTCCTTGTCCAGCGCGATGCTGCATTCCGTGATGTTGGCACGGCCCTGCGTATCGGTCATGAAGGCTTCGGTGCGCTCGCTGGTCCACTTCACCGGGCGGCCCAGCGCGCGGGCGGCGAACAGCGTCAGCACGTGTTCCGGGTACAGGAACAGCTTCATGCCGAAGCCGCCGCCGACATCGGGCGTCACCACGCGGAACTTGTCCTCCGGCAGCTTGAACACGGCATTGGCCAGCAGGCCCTTCACCAGCCAGCTGCCCTGGGTATTGGTGAACAGGCTGAACTTCTGCTCGGCCGCGTCGTAGCTGCCCAGCGCGGCGCGGGCTTCCATGCTGGCGACCACCACGCGGTTGTTGACCAGGCGGCGCGTGGTGACATGCGCGGCCCCGGCGAACAGCGCGTCGGTCTTCGCCTTGTCGCCCACTTCCCAATCGAAGCAGAGGTTCTTCGTGCCGGCCCAGACTTCCGGCTGCCCGGCGTCCAGCGCCGTCGCCAGGTCGCTGGCCGAGGCCAGTTCCTCATACTCGACCTCGATCGCCTCGGCCGCGTCGCGCGCCTGCTTGGCGGTCTCGGCGACGACGAAGGCCACCGGGTCGCCCACGTGCCGCACCTGGCCATTGGCCAGCGCCGGGCGGGGCGTATTGGCGCGCGGGCTGCCGTCGCGGTTCTTCAGCGGCACGGCGCAGGGCAGGTCGCCCAGCTCGGCGATGTCCGCATGGGTGAACACGCCCAGCACGCCCGGCATGGCCTTGGCCGCCGCGGTGCCGATGGCCGCGATCCGCGCCGCCGCGTGGGGGCTGCGCAGCACATGGCCGTAACCCTGGCCCGGCAGGTCGATATCGTCGGTGTAGCGGCCGCCGCCCTTCAGCAGCCGGGGGTCCTCGATACGCCGCAACGGCTGGCTGAGCCCGAACTTGGCCATGTCTTCGCTCCCGTGGTCGTCCGGCCCATCATCTATGCCCGAGGGGGGCGAAGGGAAGCCCCCCCGGCCCGGGCCGGCCGATTCGAACCCGGGCGGCCCGGCTGCCGGCCCGGCTAGTGCCCGGCCTCATGCACCGGCGGGCGGGCGATGCCGAACCAGCCCTTGATGTGCTCGCGCAGCCATTGGAACACCACGTAGAGCATCGGGATCATGAAGATGCCGATCAGCGCCGCCGCGATCATGCCGCCGAACACCGGGGTGCCGACCGCGCGGCGCGACAGCGCCGCGGCCCCGCTGGCATAGACCAGCGGCACCAGGCCCAGCACGAAGGCGATGGAGGTCATCATCACCGCGCGGAACCTGAGCCGGGCGCCTTCGACGGCGGCCTGCAATATCGAGCGCCCGCGCAACTCGCGCGCTTCCTTTGAGAACTCGATGATCAGGATGCCGTTCTTCGCCGCCAGCGCGATCAGCACCACCAGGCCGATCTGCGCGTAGACATCCAGCGACAGGCCGAAGAACCAGATGGCGGTGAAGCTGCCCAGGCCACCGACCGTGACCGAAAGCAGCACCGGCACCGGGATGGTCCAGCTTTCATACAGCGCCACCAGGAACAGGTAGGCGAACAGGATGGCCAGGCCGACCAGGATGCCGGTCTGCCCCGCCGCCTGCTTTTCCTGGAAGGCGGTGCCGGTCCATTCGAAGCCGTAGCCCTGCGGCAGCGACCGCGCGGAGATCTCCTCCATCGCCTTCAGCGCGTCGCCGGAGGAGACGCCGGGCCGCCCGACGCCGTTCAGCAGCACGCTGCGGTAATTGTTGTAGCGCTGGATGGTCTGCGGGCCGACGACGATGCGCGCATCGGCGAAGGCGCGCAGCGGCACCATCTGCCCCTGGCGGTTCCGCACGCGGATACGCCAGATGTCCGGGATGTCGTTGCGGTCGGTCGCCTCGGCCTGGATGTTGACCTGCCAGGTGCGGCCGAACTGGTGGGAGTCGTAGACGTAGAAGCCGCCGCGCGTTGCCTGTAGCGAGATGAACACGTCCGAGATCTGCACGCCCAGCGCCTGCGCCTTGTCGCGGTCGACGTCGAGGTAGAGGCTCGGCGTGGTCGGGCTGAAGGTGGTGAACACCGCCGCCAGCCGCGGGTCCTGCCGCGTCGCCGCCATCAGCCCGTAGGCCACGCCGCCGAGCTGCGCCGGGTCGCGCCCCTGGTAGTCCTGCAGCTGGTATTCGAAGCCGGCGCCGGTGCCCAGCCCGATGATCGGCGGGATGTTGAAGGCGAAGACGTTGGCGGTGCGGATACCCGCCGTGGCGCCGAAGGTGCGGCCGATGGCGGCGAACACGCTGTCCTGCGCCGCGGTGCGGTCGGCGAAGGGCTTCATCCGCGCCACCAGGAAGGCGGCGTTGGACTGCGCGCCGCCGTCGATCAGGCTGAAGCCGACGATCGCCAGCACGTCCTTGATGGCGGTGTTCTGCTTCAGGATCGCCTCGACCTGCGCGGTGGCGTCGCGGGTGCGGGAAACGCTGGCGCCCTGCGGCAGCTGCAGCTGCATGAAGAAGGCGCCCTGGTCCTCCTGCGGCAGGAAGCCCTGCGGGGTCTTGCCGCCGACGAACCAGATGCCGGCGCCGAAGGCGACCGTCAGGACGATGCCGAGGATGGCGACCCGGACCAGCCGCGTCACGATCCAGGCATAGCCGTCGCGCACTTTGTCGATGCCGCGCAGCACGTACTTGATGGGGCCGCGCTTCGGCCCGGTATGGCGCAGCGCCAGGCCGCACAGCGCCGGGGAAAGCGTCAGCGCATTGATGGCGGAGATCACCATGGCCACGCTGATGGTGACGGCGAACTGGCGGAACAGCACGCCGGAGACGCCGGGGATGAAGGCGACCGGCACGAAGACCGAGAGCAGCACCAGCGTGATGGCGATGATCGGCGCGGTGATCTCGCCCATCGCCTTCTTCACCGCATCGGCGGGCGACAGCTCCGGGTGCTCCTCCAGCACGCGCTCGACGTTCTCCACCACCACGATGGCGTCATCGACCACGATGCCGATGGCCAGCACCAGCGCCAGCAGGGAGATGGTGTTGGCGCTGTAGCCGACCATCAGCAGCACCGCGAAGGTGCCGATCAGCGAGACCGGCACCGCGACGGTGGGGATGATGGTGGCGCGGAAGCTGCCGAGGAACAGGTAGACCACGACCACCACCAGCACGAAGGCCTCCAGCAGGGTCTTCATGACCTCCTGGATGGTGTCGGTGACGAAGGTGCTGGTGTCGTAGACCACGTTGTACTTCATGCCCGGCGGGAACCGGGTGGCCAGCTGGTCGAGCGACTTGCGGAAGGCGTCCGCCACCTGCACCGCATTGGCGCCGGGCGAGAGGTAGATGCCCATGGAGACGTTGGGCCGGCCGTTCAGCCGCGCCTCCACGTCCATGCTGGCGGCACCCAGTTCCACCCGGGCCACGTCCTTGATCTTCAGCACCGAGCCATCGGGGTTGGCGCGCAGCACGATCTCGCCGAACTGCTCGGGGCTGGTCAGGCGGCCCAGCGTCTGGATGTTCAGCTGGAATTGCTGGGCGTCGTCCACCGGCCGGGCGCCGATGCGGCCGACCGCGGCCTGGATGTTCTGCGCCTGGATCGCGTTGATGATGTCCTGCGGCGTCAGGTTGACGTTGATCAGGCGGTCCACCTCGAACCACACCCGCATGGAGTAGTCCTGGTTGGCGAACAGCTGCGCCTGGCCGACGCCGGGGATGCGTGCCACGGTGTCGAGGATGTTGATGGTGATGTAGTTCGACAGGAACAGCGGGTCCTGTTCGCCATTCTCGGAATAGAAGCTGGTGAAGGCCAGGATGGCGCTGGACTGCTTGCGCACCAGCACGCCGGAACGCTGCACCTCGGACGGCAATCGGGCGAGGACGGACTGCACCCGGTTGTTGACGTTGACGGTGTTGATGTCCGGGTTGGTGCCCAGGGCGAAGGTCACCGCCAGGGTATAGGTGCCGTCGTTGGCGCTGTTGCTGCGCATGTACAGCATGCGGTCGGCGCCGTTGACCGCGCTTTCGATGACCTGGCCGATGGTGGCTTCCACCACCGCCGCGGAGGCGCCGGGGTAGCGCGCGGTGACGCTGACCTGCGGCGGCACGATGTCGGGGAACTGGCTGACGGGAATGGCGAACATGGCCAGGCCGCCGGCCAGCGTCATCACGATCGCGATGACGATGGCCAGCCGCGGCCGGTCGACGAAGACGGAGCTGATCATGGGTCGCGCCTCAGCCGGGCCGGCCGACGGGGCCGGGTCGCCCGGATGGTGGCGCGCCGGCGGGGGCCGGGTTCACCGGCTGGTTCGGCGTCACCCGCTGCATGCCTTCGGTGATGACGGCCTCGCCGCCGTCCAGCCCGCGTTCGATCACCGCCTCGGCCTGGGTGCTGCGGCCCAGCGTCACGTTGCGGCGTTCCGCCTTGTTGCCCTCGCCGACGATGAAGACGTAGGTGCCGCCCTGGTCCTGCAGCACCGCGGCGCGCGGGATGACGATGGCCGGCACCTTCTCGGCGCCCTCCACCGAGACGGTGACGAACTGGCCGTCCACCAGCTCGCGGTCGCCGGCGCTGCCGGCGCGGGCCTCGGTGCGCACGGGGTTGGGGATCAGCGCACGCACCAGCAGCGTGTCGGTGTTGCGGTCCACCTGGGTGTCGATGAACTCGATATGGCCGTCATGCGGATAGGCGGTGCCGTCGGTCAGCTTGATCCGCACCACCACGGCGTTGACCCCGCCGCGCGACTCGTAGCGGTTGCGCAGCTCCAGCGCCTGGCGCTGGCTGACGGTGAACGAAACGCGCATCGGGTCCTGGCTGACGATGGTGGCCAGCACGTCGCTGGTCGGCGTGACCACGTTGCCGATCGCGTAGGTGGCGCGGCCGATCTTGCCGTCCACCGGGGCGATGACGTTGGTGTAGGCCAGGTTGATCTCGGCGATGCGGACCGCGGCCTGGGCGCCCAGCACCTGGGCGGCGGAGGTACGGTCCTGTGCCAGCGCCGCGTCCAGCGCCACCTGGGTGCCGGTGCCGGTGGTGCGCAGCTCCTGCGCGCGCTGCAGGCTGACGCGGGAGTTGACCGCCTGGGCCTGGGCGCTGGCCAGCTGGGCGCGGGCCTGTTCCAGCTGGGCCTCGAACGGCGGCTTCTCGATCCGGAACAGCACGTCCCCGGCCTTGACCTCCTGGCCCTCGGCGAACAGGCGTTCCTGCAGGAAGCCGGTGACGCGGGCGCGCAGGTCGACGCGGAACTGCGCCTCGATGCGGCCGACGAATTCGGAGCTTTCGGTGACCGGGCGGCGCTCCGCCGTGATGGTGCTGACGGCCGGCGGTCCCTGGGGGCCGAACTGGGCCGAGGCAGGGGTGGCGAGCAGGGCGGCAAGGAGCAGGGCGGCAATCGGCGCGGCGTGGCGACGCATCGGCAGGTCTCCGGTCATACCTTGCCATGTCGTGAATGGGTCGTTCCCGTCAAGGACGAGATGCGGCCCCCCGCCGAATGGCGGTCCTGCCCCCCCGCCGAATGGCGGTTCTCCCTGCCGCCGAACGGCGGTCACGTCGCGCCGCCGAACGCCGGCCCGGTCCCGCCGCCTGCGGGCGGACGCCCCTTGCGGTGGCGCGGCGTGGCGGGCAGCCTGCGCGCCATGTGGCCAGCCCCTCCGCGCGAAATCCCCGTCCGCCTGTTCTCCCGCATGCCGGAGAAGGACCGCCGGCTCCGGCGCAGCCCCTGGGCCGACCACAACCGCGCCGGCCAGCCGGTGGACAGTTTCCTGGAAGGTCCGGCCTTCGATGCGTCCGGGCAATTTCACGTGGTCGACATCCCGAATGGCCGCATCTTCCGCGTCCGCCCCACCCATTGGCACGTGGTGGCCGAATATGACGGCTGGCCCAACGGCATGAAGTGCGGCCCGGCCGTGGGCGCCCATGCCGGGGAACTGCTGGTGGCGGACTATCGCCACGGCCTGCTGAGCCTGGACCCCGGCACCGGCGCCATGGCCCCGGTGCTGGAGACGGTGATGAGCGAGGGTTTCCTGGGGTTGAACGACCTGGTGTTGCACCAGGACGGCAGCATCCTGTTTACCGACCAAGGGCAGTCAGGCTTGCAGAACCCGAATGGCCGGGTCTGGCGGCTGTGGCCGGATGGCCGGATCGACCGGCTGATCAGCAACGGACCCAGCCCCAATGGCGTGGCGCTGAACCGGGCGCAGACCCACTGCTACGTGGCGATGACCCGCAGCTGCGAGGTCTGGCGCTTCGCGCTGCGCCCGGATGCCATCGTCGGCAAGGCCAACTGCTTCTTCCGGGTTCCCGCCGGCACCAGCGGGCCGGACGGCATGGCGGTGGACGCGCACGACCGGCTGTTCATCGCCAACCCCGGCCACGGCCAGGTCTGGGGCGTCAACGCCCAGGGCCACTGCGTGCTGCGGCTGGACTGCACCGCCTTCGGCACCCACCCGACCAATCTCGCCTTCGCGCCGGATGGCACGACGCTGCTGATCACCGAGAGCGGCACCGGCAGCGTGCTGGCCGCGGAGATTCCCGCACCATGAACCGTCGCCGCACCCTGCTCGCCGCCCCCTTCGCGCTGCCGTCGCTGGCCCGCGCGCAGGACGCCCCCTGGCCCAACCGCCCGGTGAAGGTGGTGATGCCCTACGCCGCCGGCGGCCCGACGGACGTGATCTGCCGGCTGATCTGCGACCGCCTGTCCCAGCGGTTGCCCAACCGCTTCGTGGTGGAGAACCGCACTGGCGCCGGCGGCAATATCGGCGCCAGCGTGGTGGCGCATGCGCCGGGCGATGGCTACGGCTTCCTGTTCAGCAACATCGGCCTGGCGGTGGTCCGCGCGCTGTACGCCAACCTGGACTACGACCCGGTGCGCGAGCTGAAGCCCGTCACCATCGTGGCCGAAAGCCCCATGGTGCTGCTGGTGCCGCCCAACGCCCCCTGGCACACGGTGGCGCAGCTGGTGGCGGACGCGAAGGCCAACCCCGGCAAGTTCAGCTATGTCTCGGCCGGCGGCGGCGGCGCGCTGCAACTGGTCACGCTGCTGTTCCTGAAGGCCGCCGGCATCCGCATGGAGGAGATTGCCTATCGTGGCAGCGCCCCCGCCGTGCCGGACCTGGCCGCCGGCAGCGTGCAGATGATGATCGATGCCGGCGCGACTGGTTTCCCCCTGGCGCAGAACGGCCAGGCCCGGGCGCTGGCGGTCACCTCCACCACCCGCAGCCTGGTGATGCCCGACGTGCCGACCATGACGGAAAGCGGCCTGCCGGATGCCAGCTTCGGCGTGTGGCAGGCCTTCTTCGCCCCCGCGACCACGCCGGACGCGCTGGTGGCGCAGCTGCAGCGCGAGATTGCCGCCGTGCTGGCGGAACCCGCGGTGCGGACGCGGCTCGGCGAGATGGGCGCCGAGCGGATCATCGGCAACCCGCCGGCCGAAGCCCAGGCCTTCGTCCGCGCCGAGTTCACCCGTTGGGAAAACCTGCTGCGCGAATCAGGGATCAAGCCGCAATGAGCGCGCCGACGCCGCTCGCCGGGCTGAAGGTGGTCGAGTTCACCCACATGGTGATGGGCCCGACCACCGGTATGGTGCTGGCCGACCTCGGCGCCGAGGTGGTGAAGGTGGAGCCGGCGCCCCACGGCGACAGCACCCGCGGCCTGACCGGCAGCGGCACCGGCTTCTACGCCGCCAGCCAGCGCAACCGCCAAAGCCTGTGCGTGGACATGAAGACGCCGGAAGGCATGGCGCTGGTGCAGAAGGTGGTCGCCGGCGCCGACATCCTGATCGAGAACTTCCGCCCCGGCGCCATGGCCAGGCTGGGCCTGGGGTGGGAGGCGCTGCACGCTGACCACCCGCGGCTGATCTACTGTTCCTGCAAGGGCTTCCTGCCCGGCCCGTATGAGAGCCGTGTGGCGCTGGACGAGGTGGTGCAGATGATGGGCGGCCTGGCCTACATGACCGGGCTGCCGGGCCGGCCGATGCGCGCGGGCTCCTCGGTCATCGACATCATGGGCGGCATGGCGGCGTCCATCGCCATTCTGGCCGCGGTGACGGAGCGGGCGACGACCGGGCAGGGCCGCTACGTGGAGGCCGGCCTGTTCGAGACGGTGGCCATGCTGATGAGCCAGCACATGGCGCAGACCGCCATCACCGGGCAGGAGCCGCCACCGATGAGCACGCGCCTGCCGGCCTGGCCGGTCTACGACGTGTTCGATTGCGCCGATGGCGGCCAGCTCTTCGTCGGCGTGGTGACCGACACGCAATGGCCGGCCTTCTGCGACGCCTTCGGGCTGGAGGCGCTGAAGCACGACCCGGCCCTGGCCAATAAGAACCAGCGGGTGCAGCAGCGCCACCGCACCATTCCCGTCATCACGTCCGCGCTGGGCCGCTACACCAAGGCGGAGCTGACCGCGAAGGTGGCGGCGCTGGGGCTGCCCTTCGCGCCGATCGGCCGCCCGGCGGAGCTGTTCGACGACCCGCACCTGAACGCCGGTGGCGGCCTGGTGCCGCTGACCCTGCCGGATGGCCGCCAGGTGAAGCTGCCGGCGCTGCCGGTGGCCTTCGACGGCGAGCGACCCGGCCTGCGGCGGGACCTGGCGAAGCCCGGCCAGGACAATGCCGAGATTGCCGCGGCGCTGGGCTATGGCGCCGAGGAAGTGGCGGCGCTGCGGGCCAAGGGCGTGCTGGCGGGCTGAGCACCGGGCGCAGACCGTGCTCTAGAATCTGCTGGTGCAACCCCGTCCTGCGCCGGCGAAATCCCCCATGCGCAGCCGGCTGGCCACCTGCTTGCGCAGCTCTTCCCGCCAGCCCAGCGCGAAGGCGGCCTCCGCCAGCAGGAAGATCGGCGAGATGACCGCCTGGAACAGGTTGTCGAGCAGCGCCGGCCGGTTGCCCTCCAGCCGGTGTCCCAGCAGCTGCACGGCCCAGCCGCCGATGAAGCACCCGGCGGCCACGGCCCAGGCCAGCATCGGTGCCCACCCGGCCAGGGCCTCCGCCGCCCAGAGCAGCAGCAGCACCGGCAGCAGCAGCGCCAGGCCCAGCCGCAGGTCCAGCATGAGGTAGTAGACGCCGCCCAGCGCCACCAGGCTCATGGCCGGCGTCAGCCCTTCCCACCGCGGCACCGAGAGCGCCAGCAGCAGCGCGAAGATGATCAGCGGCACGCCGACATAGTGTGTCGCGCGGTTGCGCGGGTCGCGGTGATAGGCGCCGTAGCTGGCCATGTGGTCGGACAGGCTGCGCATGCTTGGTCTTCCCCCCGGGCAGGCGATGCTACCGCTGCGCGCGCGGCTGCAGCATCAAGAAACCGCCGGCACAGACCAGCAGCGCCAGGGCGAAGGTGCCCAGCCCCGCCGCGGTGCCGCCGAGCCCGGCGGCGAAGCCGCTCAGCGCCTGCAATATGGCCGCGCCGCCGAAGAAGGCGATGTTGTTGGCCGAGAGCGCGCGGCCGGTCTGCGCCTCCGGCACCGCGGAGCGCACCATGCTGAAGATGATGATCTGGCTGCACAGCGTCAGCCCGAACAGGCTCAGCGTCAGCAGGTCCCACCAGGGCGGCAGCGCGGCGCCGGCGATCAGCGCCAGCAGCATCAGCCCGGCCAGGATATGCCCTGCGGCCAGCAGGAAGACCCGGTGCGGCCAGACCCGCGCCAGCCAGCCGTTCAGCACCGGGCCGACGATGACGGTGAGCGTGTACACCAGCAGCACGTTGCCGGCGGCCACGCGGGACAGCCCCTTCACCTCCATCAGCCATGGCCCGCCCCACAGCGCGCGCACGCCGAACTGCGCGGCGAAGCTGGCGAAGGCCAGCACCATCACCGGCCGCAGCGCCGGGCTGACCAGCAGCGCCAGCACCTGGCGCGCGTCCTGGCGCAGCGTTGGCCGCGCCGCCGGCGGTGCGCTCGGCAGCCGCGGCACGGCCAGCGCCACCAGCGCCGCCACCAGCAGCGCGAAGCCGGCGCAGGCCAGGTAGCCGGCACGCCAGCCCTGCCAGTCCACCAGCAGCGCCAGCGGGCTGGAGGACAGCAGCATGCCGGAATTGCCCAGCCCCTGGGTGATGCCGCTCCACAGCGCGAAGCGCGGCGCGTCCATGGTGCGGGAGGCGAAGGTCAGCGGGCACATCATCATGCCCGAGCAGGCGAAGCCCAGCACCACCTGGCCCAGCAGCATCACCCCGGTGCCCGGCGCCACCGCGGCCAGCAGCGCGCCGACCACGCCCAGCAGCAGCAGCACCAGGCTGGTCGGCCGCACGCCCCAGCGGTCCAGCCCCACCCCCACCGGCAGCATGGCCAGCGCGAAGGCGAAGGGGAAGGCGCCGGTCAGCTGGGCCAGCGCCTCCGGCCCGATGGCGAGGTCGCGCTGCAGCACGTCGGCGGCGATGGCCGGCAGCGTGCGCACCATGTTGGAGAACACGTGGCCCATCGTCAGGATGACGATGACCACCGCAACCGGCAGTTTCACCGGGCTCAGTTCCGGAACATCTTCCCGGGATTGAGGATGCCCTTGGGGTCCAGCGTGGCCTTGATGCTGCGCATCACCGCCAGCGCCTCGGCGCCGTGCTCCAGCTCCAGGAACTCGCGCTTGCCGATGCCGATGCCGTGTTCCCCGCTGCACGTGCCGCCCAGCTTCAGCGCGCGGTGGACAATGGCCTTGTCCAGCGTCCAGGCGCGTTCCAGCGCGGCGGGGTCCTTGTCGTCCACCAGGATCACGGTGTGGAAGTTGCCGTCGCCGACATGGCCGCAAATGGGCGCGGTCAGGCCGCTGGCCAGGATGTCCTCCTTCGCGCCCAGCAGCGCCTCGTCCAGCCGGCTGATCGGCACGCACACATCGGTCGCGATGCCGCGCTTGCCCGGTTCCAGCGCGATGCAGGCCCAGTAGGCGTCGTGCCGGGCCTTCCACAGCTTGTTGCGGGTCTCGGCGTCGGTCGCCCAGGCGAAGCCCTTGCCGCCATTGTCGGCGGCGATGGCCTGGACCATTTCTGCTTGTTCCTTCACCCCAGCCTCGGTGCCGTGGAATTCCAGGAACAGGCAGGGGGTGGGCTGGTAGCCCTTCAGCTTGGAATAGCTGATGCAGGCGGCCATCTGCACCTCGTCCACCAGCTCCATCCGCGCCACCGGCACGCCGACCTGAAGCGTCTGGATCACGGTATCCACGGCGCCCTTCAGCGTCTCGAACTGGCAGACCGCGGCCGAGGTCGCCTCCGGGATGCCATGCAGCCGCAACCTGATCCTGGTGACGAT
>CAIMOR010000136.1 GCA_903843125.1 uncultured Rhodospirillales bacterium | reverse complement strand
GGCGGCCGGGGCCGCGGCGGGCCGGGCGGCGGGGGTGCCGGCCAGCGCCGCCTCGATCCGGTCCCACAACTCCGGCGGCGGCGCTTCCGGCACCGCCAGCGCCTGCAGCGGCGCCAGCCGCCGCTCCCACGCCTCGACATCGGCGCGCAGCGCCGCATCGGTCGGCAGCGCCGCTTCCACCTCGGCCGCGTCGCGCGCGTCGAGCGTGCCCAGCACGTATTCGGCGGCCAGGCCCTCGCGTTCCCGCGGGTCGGCGGGGATCATTGGCGGGGTCATGTCAGGCACTCCCGCAGTTGCAGCAAGCCGCGCCGTATCCAGGCCTTCACCGTGCCCAGCGGCAGGTGCAGCCGGTCGCTGATCTGGGCATGGGACAGCCCCTGCACGAAGGCCAGCAGGATGCCGCGGCGGTACTTCTCCTCCAGCGTCGCCAGGCACCAGTGCAGGCGCTTGAGGTCCTCGCCGGCCAGCACCTTCTCCAGCGCCTCGGGCGCCACCGCGCTGTCGCCCAGTGCGGGGTCGCCGCTCGGCTGCTCGCGGCCGCGGCGGCGGGCCTGGTCCAGCGCGGCGTAGCGGACGATGCCGCCCAGCCAGGCCGCCGCGTCGCCGCGCGTGGCGTCGAACTGGGCGGCGCGCTGGGCAATGCGCAGGAAGGCGTCCTGCAGCGCGTCGGCGGCGGCGTCGCGGTCGCGCAATATGGCGTTGGCCACGCCGAACAGCCGCACCGACTGCTCCTGGTACAACAGGCGCAGCGCGGCGCGGTCGCCGGCGGCGATGCGGCTCAGCAATGGGGGCAGGGCCTCGGCGTCCATGCGGTCAGCGTCCGAACAGTTGGCGCAGCCGGTCCATGGCTTCACGCCCGCTGATGCCGGGCGCGTCGTCCTGCGCCGGGCTGGGCGGGGTGAACTGGCGATAGCGCGCCATGGCCTGCGCGGTGCCGCTCAGGCGCAGTTCAACAGGTTCGGCGCTGCCGCCGCCGGTGCCGGTGATCCGCACCAAGGCGGTGGCGGCGGCGGCCAGTTCGCGCTCGGCGCGTTCGGCATCCGCCCGGCGTGGCGCGCAGGACAGGGTGCGCCCCTCCAGGCCGCAGGGCATCTCGTAGAACGGGTTGGGCGGGAAGCGCAGCTGCGCGGCGCCGGTCAGCGCCAGCAGGCCACGCCCGGCGCCTTCCAGCGTCAGCTCCCGCGCCGTGACCACCGGCACCAGCCGGCCGCCGCGGTCCTGGATCTCCAGCGCCAGGCCGGGGGAATGCTCGCCCGGCGGGTCGGCCCATTGCTTCAGCCGCAGCACGCAGCTGCTGCGGTCGGTCATGCGGTCCACCGTGCAGGCCATGGTCCAGCTGCCGATATCCTCGGTGGCCGGCGGCGTGGGCAGGGCCTGTGCGGTGGCGAAGGTCGGCGCGGCGGCGAAGGGCGTTGCGAGCAGCACGGCCGCCAGCAACGCAACCCGGGTGTTTGCGATGTTCATCATGGCGGGCATCATAGGCCAAGCCAGGGAGAGAGCGGAATGAAGACCGTGCGGCTGCCGGATGGCACCCCGGAGGGCGTGGTGGTGCCGGCGCTGGGCCAGGGCACCTGGCACATGGGGGAGCGCGGCAGCGACCGCCGGGCCGAGGCGGCGGCGCTGCGCCTGGGCCTCGACCTGGGCATGACCCTGGTCGACACCGCCGAGATGTACGCCGATGGCGGCGCCGAGGAGGTGGTGGCCGAGGCCATCGCCGGCCGGCGGGAGGAGGTGTTCCTCGTCTCCAAGGTATATCCGCACAATGCCGGCGGCCGGAAGCTGGAGGCCGCCTGCGAACGCAGCCTGAAGCGGCTGAAGGTGGAGCGCATCGACCTGTACCTGCTGCACTGGCGGGGAAGTGTTCCCCTGGCCGATACGGTCCAGGCCATGCGCCGGATGCAACAAGCCGGCAAGATCGGGCTGTGGGGCGTCTCCAACCTGGATGTCGACGACCTGGAGGAGCTGGGCGCGGCGCTGCCGGACTGCGCCGCGAACCAGGTGCTGTACAACCTGTCGGTGCGCGGCCCGGAGTTCGACCTGCTGCCGTTCTGCCGCCGCCAGGGCATGGCGCTGATGGCCTATACCCCGGTCGGCCAGGGGGACCGGCCGGGCAGCCTGCTGCGGCAGCGCGCGGTGCAGGCGGTGGCGGCGCGGCACGGCGCCAGGCCGGCCCAGGTCGCCATCGCCTGGACCCTGCGGGCGCCGGGCGTCATCAGCATCCCCAAGGCCGCCGACCCGGCCCATGTGCGCGACAACGCCGCGGCGGCCGCGCTGCAGCTGGCGCCGGAAGACCTGGCCGAGCTGGACGCCGCCTTCCCGCCGCCGCAGCGCAAGCGCCCGCTGGAGATGCTGTAGCGCCCGACCCGGCGGTCCCCGCCCCGCCGCCGCCTTGCGCCGGCGCAAGGCGGCCCGGCGGCCGCCGGCGCAGCCTGCCCCGGCCGAAGCACAGGAGGCTGGCGATGATGGCGAATGTGGGTGGCCTGGACCGCGCGTTGCGCGTGGCGCTGGGTCTGGCGGTGCTGGTGGTGGGCTGGCTGGTGCCGGCGGTGGGCTGGTGGGGGCTGCTCGGCCTGGTGCCGATGGCAACCGGGCTGCTGCGCTGGTGCCCGCCCTACGCGCTGCTGGGCATCAACACCTGCGCCCGGCCATGAACCGGCCGGGCGCAGGGCCTGGCCGCGTCAGATCCTGACGATCAGGTTCAGCAGCACCGTGCCCTGGCTGTGGCTGCGGCCGCCATTGTAGGCGCGGGCGTCGTAGGCGTGGTCCAGGCGCACCTCAGGCCGCAGCACCAGCGCGCTGGTCAGGGCGTGGCCATAGCCCAGCGTGTGGGTGCTGTAGCGGCTGGCCACCCCGGTGCGCTGGCCGCCCTGGCGGTCGTCGAACACCTCGTTCCGCAGCACCAGGCGGCCAACCTCCGAGACCTGCAGCGCCAGGAAGTTCACCGCCGCCTTGCTGGCGGCGAAGCCGATGCCGGGCACCCCGGTCTGCCACAGGTAGGCCAGCTCGGTCGCGGTATGCAGCCGGTCCGAGAAGCGGTGCGTCCAGGTATTGGCGATGAAGTTCTGCACGTTGCCGTAGGCGTAGCGTGAGTTGCCCAGGCTGCTGACGCAGAACTGGTTGCTGTCGTCGTTGCTGTCGGTGGTGGCGCGCAGGCAGCCGGTCAGCGTCGGCTTGGCGCCGGCCACGCCGGGCATGATGTCGTTGCCGGCCGAAAGGCCGAGGTTGACGCTGAAGTTCCGGTTCAGCCGCGTCGTCGTCAGCACGCCGAACTGGGTATAGGCGTCGTAGGTGTTCAGCATGGAATGGCTGTGCAGGTAGTTGTCCGGCGCGGTGACCGATTCCACGTCCGGCAGCGTGGCGAAGCGGCCGAAGCGCACCGTCATGCCCTCGGCCACCTGCGGCAGGTAGACCTCGGCGTAGAACACGAAGGGGTCGAAGCCATAGGCGCGGTTGTGGCGCACCAGCTGGTCGCTCAGCACGCCGCGCGCCGTGGTGTAGCGGTAGTCCAGGCCATACAGGCCATCCAGCCGGAAACCCCAGTCCACGTGGTCGGTCTGCGCGGTATCCGGCAGCCGTTCCAGCCGCAGCAGCGCTTGGTTCAGCTCCGCCCGGTTGGCGCGCCAGTCATAGCCCAGCGGCGCGTTCACCCGGCCGGAACTGCTGCCGTTGACCGCCCCGCTGAGCCAGCCATAGGCGCTGATGCGGTTCTGCTCCAGCAGGCCGCCCGCGGCGGTGCCGGCCAGCGCCTGCATCAGCGGGCCGGTGGTGGGCGCATAGGGGCCGCCGAGGAACAGGCCGGGATATTCGGCCGCGGGAAACGGCGGCGAGGCCAGCGGCGAGCCCAGGCCGCGCCGCACCGGCTCGGCAGCGGGGGCCGGCGCTTCGGCGGGTGGTGCCAGCAGTTCGTCGGCATAGGCATGCCAGAGGCGCCCGAGCACGCTGGACGGCGGCGCCCCGGCCACGCCGGGTTCCGCCACGGCAGGTTGTGCCAGGGCTGGTTGTGCGACAACGGCCGGGGCCGGCAGCAGGGCCAGCAGCAGCAGGGCAAGCGGCGCCAGCAGCGCCCGCGCGGGGGTTCGCGTCATCGGCGCGGCATAGCGCAGAACCGCGCCCGGCGCTGCCCCGAATCGGCAACAGCCGGGCGATGAAGCGCGGTGGGGCCGGCCGGCCCCGCCGCCTCAGGCGATGCGTTCGCCGTGCTGGGTCACGTCCAGGCCCTCGCGCTCATCTTCGGCGCTGACCCGCAGGCCGACGACCACGTCCGTGACCTTGAGCAGGATGAAGGTCATGACCGCCGAATAGGCGATCACCGCCACCACCGCCTCGGCCTGGGTGACGAACTGGTCGAACGACCCGCTCAACCCGGCCGGCACCGCCGTGCTGGCCGAGAGCGGGCCATAGGCGAAGACGCCGGTCAGCAGCGCACCGACGATGCCGCAGACGCCGTGCACGCCGAAGGCGTCCAGGCTGTCGTCGTAGCCGATCCAGTGCTTCAGCGCGGTGGCGCCCCAGAAGCCGGCCAGCCCGGCGACCACGCCGATGATCATTGCCGCCCCCGGCAGCACGTAGCCGCTGGCCGGGGTGATCGCCACCAGCCCGGCCACCGCGCCGGAGATGGCGCCGAGCACGCTGGGCTTGCCCTTGGTCATCCATTCGCCGAACAGCCAGGCCAGCGTGGCCGCCGCCGCGGCCAGCTGGGTCACCAGCATGGCCATGCCCGCGCGGCCGCCCGAGGCGCCGAGCGCGGAGCCGGCGTTGAAGCCGAACCAGCCGACCCACAGCATGGCGGCGCCGATGACGGCGAAGGCCAGGTTGTAGGGCGCCATGTTGTCGTGGCCGTAGCCGACGCGCTTGCCCAGCACCAGCGCCGCCACCAGGCCGGCGACGCCGGCGTTGATGTGCACCACCGTGCCGCCGGCGAAGTCCAGCGCGCCCAGCTGGGCGATCCAGCCGGCCGGCTGCCAGACCCAGTGCGCCACCGGGCTGTACACCAGCACGGTCCACAGCAGGCTGAACACCACCAGGGCGGAGAACTTCACCCGGTCGGCGAAGGCGCCGGTGATCAGCGCCGGCGTGATGATGGCGAAGGTCATCTGGAACATCAGGAAGACGCTCTCGGGGATGGTCATGGCCACCGCCGCGTCGCCGCTGCCCAGCGTGAAGGGCTTGTCCCAGTTGGTCGCGATGCCGTTCAGGAACAGGCGCGAGAGGTCGCCGACATAGGCGTTGCCGTCGGTGAAGGCCAGGCTGTAGCCCACCACCGCCCAGGCCACGCTGACCAGCGCGGTGATGGCGAAGCTCTGCGCCATGGTGGCCAGCACGTTCTTCTTGCGCACCATGCCGGCGTAGAACAGCGCCAGGCCGGGAATGGTCATCAGCAGCACCAGCGCGGTGCTGGTCAGCATCCAGGCGGCGTCGCCGGTATCCACCTTCGCGTCCTCGGCAAAGGCCGGGCCGGCGGCGAAGAATGCGGCGGCCGCGAAGGGCAGCGCACGGGCCAGAGTCCTCATCGTGTTCGGTATCCCTAAGGCAGGTTCGGGTGGAGACGGCGGCGCTACAGCGCGGCGTCGTCGGCTTCGCCGGTGCGGATGCGGACGGCGCGTTCCAGGTCGAAGACGAAGACCTTGCCGTCGCCGATCTTGTCGGACCGGGCGGTGGTGGCGATGGCTTCAACCACGGCGTCCGCGATGGCGGAAGGCACCGCGACCTCTATCTTCAGCTTGGGCAGGAAGCTGACCTGGTATTCCGCGCCGCGGTAGATCTCGGTCTGGCCCTTCTGCCGGCCGAAGCCCTTCACCTCGGTGACGGTCAGGCCCTGCACCCCCAGCGGGGTCAGGGCGTCGCGCACCTCATCCAGCTTGAAGGGCTTGATGATCGCCATCACCAGTTTCATGGGCCGTGGTCCTTCATGGGCTGGTGCAGCCTCCGCTTCACGCTCTCGCGGGGGTGAGGGGTTCCAATTTCCATGCCAACCCCCAACTGACGCGTGAGCTTAACGCCAGCGCACCATTTATGATCTTTCCGTGCATTCTGTCTGCGCTTTTGATCAGCATTTGGGCGAATGGACCGTCGGCACTTCGGGTGGCAAAACCTCGGCATGCACCAGAACCCAGATAGCGCCGTCTGCATCGTCGGCGCCGGCCCGGTCGGCGCCAGCCTGGCCGCCGCGCTGCACCGCCGCGGCGTCGCCGTGGTGCTGCTGGACCGCCAGCCGCTGCCGCCCATGGAACTGCCCGCCTTCGACGGCCGCGCCTATGCCATCGCGCTGTCCTCCCAGCGGCTGCTGGAACAGGCCGGCGCCTGGGCGCTGCTGCCGCACCGGCCCGGCCCGATCCAGGAAATCCGCGTCGCCGACGGCGCCCCGGGCCAGCCGGCCTCGCCCCTCAAGCTGCACTTCGACGCCGCCGAGGTCTCGGGCGACCCGTTCGGCCACATGGTGGAGGCGCGCGCGCTGCGCGTGGCGCTGAACCGCGCCCTGGCCGGCGTGCAGGTGCTGGCCCCGGTGGAGGTCGCCAGCGTGGAACGCACCGCCGCCGGCGCCTGCGTGACCCTGGCCGATGGCCGCGCGATCCGCTGCGCCCTGGTGGTGGCCGCCGAAGGCCGCAACAGCCCGCTGCGCCGCGCCGCCGGCATCACCGCGACACGCCTGGACTACCACCAGACAGCCATGGTCGGCGCCTTCGCGCACCAGCGCCCGCACCACGGCGTGGCGCTGGAGCAGTTCCTGCCCAACGGCCCCTTCGCGCAGCTGCCGCTGGCCGATGGCGCCGACTTCGGCACCCCCGCCTTCCCGCACGCCTCCGCCTTCGTCTGGGCCGACACCCACCCGATAGCCCGGCGCATGCTGGCGCTGGACGACACGGCCTTCTCGCGCGAACTTGCCCGCCGCCTCGGCGACCACCTGGGCGAGGTCCGCATCATCGGCCGCCGCTGGTCCTACCCGCTCTCGGCGCTGCACGTCTCCCGCTGGACCGATACGCGGCTGGCCCTGGTCGGCGACGCCGCGCATGGCGTCCATCCCATCGCCGGCCAGGGCCTGAACCTCGGCTTCCGCGACGTGGCGGTGCTGGCGGACCTGCTGGCCGAGGCCGCGGCCCGGGGCGAGGACCTGGGCAGCCCGGCGCTGCTGGCGCGCTACCAGGCCCGCCGCCGGCCCGACACATTGGCCATGCTGCTGGGCATGCACGCGCTGGAGAGGCTGTTTGGCAACAGCATCCCCCCGGTGCGCCTGGCGCGTCGGCTCGGGCTGGCCGCGGTGGACCGGGTGCCCGCGCTGAAGCGCGCCTTCGCCCGGCAGGCCATGGGCCTGGGCGTACTTCCGGCGGGGTAGGCCGGGGCGCTGCCCAAGGGGGAAAAGCTCGGGGCGCCGCCCAAGGGGAAAAAGCTCGGGGCGCCGCCCCGAACCCCGCCAGGGGGCAGGCGCCCCCTGGACCGGCGTGGGCCGGGCTACTCGCCCGTAGCGGCGCGCTGCATGGCCGCCGCGGCCGCCTGGTCGCGCGGGTCGGCGCTCTCGGCCAGGCCGGCGATGGCCCCGTCGCGGTCCGCCGCGCCGCGGTTCTGGCTGAGCTTGCGCTTGCCCACCAGCGTCTCGATCCGCAGCGCGATGCCGACGATGCCGCGCAGCTGGGTGTAGAGGAACTCCACCGGCGCTTCCCGCACCTGCCACGGCTGCGCCTGGAAGCGCTCGCTGTGCTCGGTCAGCCGCGTCACCAGGTTCAGCAGCTCCTCCGGCGCCTCGATCAGCTCCACCGTGCCGGCGGCATGCACGGCCTCGTAGTTCCAGGTCGGCACCACGCGATGGTGTTCCGCCTTCGAGGGGTAGAAATTCGGCGACACATACGCCTCCGCCCCGGTGAACACCGCCACCGCCCGGCCCGCCGCGGCCAGCCGCTGCCAATGCGGGTTGGCGCGGGCGACATGGCCGTACAGCGTGCCCTGCGGCCCGTGGCTCGGCTCCAGCACCAGCGGCAGGTGGGTGATGTCGGGCAGCCCTTCCGGGCCGTTGGAAACCAGCGCCGCCAGCCGCGCGGACCGGATCAGCGGCTGCAGGATCTCCGCGCGGGCTTCCTTGAAGGCGGCAGGTTGGTACAGCATGGCGCCAAGGCTAGCGGCACCAAGCCGCCCACGCCACTGGGAACGCCACCATGCACCGCCGCACCCTGCTTGCCTCCGCCCTCGGCGCTCCGTTGGCCGCCCCCGCCGTGGCCCGCGCCCAGGACGCCTTCCCCAACCGGCCGATCCGCCTGCTGGTGCCCTATTCGCCGGGCGGCCAGTCGGACACGGTGGCCCGGCTGGTGGCGCCGAAGATGGCGGAGTTCCTGAGCCAGAACATCGTGGTGGAGAACCGCACCGGCGCCGGCGGCAGCATCGCCGCCGGGCTGGTGGTGCAGGCCGCGGCCGATGGCTACACGCTGCTGTTCGAGAGTTTTGCGTTTGTCGTGGTGCCGCTGATCCACCATGGCCTGGGCTTCGACTACGAAACCGCCTTCGCCCCCATCGGCCAGGCGGTGGCGTTGCCCTACGTGCTGGCGGTGCGCAAGGACTTCCCGGCCGACGACCTGGCCGGCTTCATCCGCGCGGTGAAGGCCAGCCCCGGCGCCACCTACGGCACCCCCGGCATCGGCACGCCGGGCCACCTGGCCGGCGTGCTGCTGGCCCAGCAGGCCGGCATCCAGTTGCAGCACGTGCCGTATCGCGGCGGCGCCGATGCGGCGCGGGACTGCGGCGCCGGCACGCTGGACGCCGTCATCATCACCGCCAACTCCATCAAGCCCTTCATCGACGACAACCGCGCGAAGGGCATCGCCCTGACCAGCGCCGAGCAGCGCGGCACGCTGGCCATGCTGCCGCCGATGGCGCGCACCCTGCCGGGCATCGACCTGACCAGCTGGAACGGCCTGTTCGCGCCCGCCGCCACCCCGGCCCCGGTGCAGGCCCGGCTGGAGGCCGCGTTGCAGCATGCCACGCGCGACCCCGAAACCATCCATCGGCTGGCGCTGACCGGCAACGACGCGGTCAGCGCCGGCGCGGCGGCCTTCGCCGAGCGCATCGGCCGCGACCGCGCCGTGGTCAAGCGGATCGTCGCCGAGACCGGGATGACGATCGAGTAGCCGCGGCGCGGCGCGCGCTCCCGGCTCAGGCCGCCTTCACGCCCAGCAGGAAGCGCTCGACCTCCGCGGTCATCGCCTCGGCCTGCGCCGAGACCTGGCCGGAGGCGTCCAGCACCTGCGCCGCCGAACGGCCGGTATCGGCGGCAAGTTCCGAGACGGTTCCCATGCTGTGCGTCACCGCGCCGGTGCCCTCCGCCACGCCCTGCACATCCACGCTGATCGAGCGTGTCGCGGCCGATTGCTGTTCCACCGCCGCGGCGATGGTCGCGGTGATCTGGTCGACCTCGCCGATGGTGATGCCGATGCCGCGGATCGCCGTCACCGCCTCCTCCGTCGCGCGCTGGATCTGGGCGATCTGCTCGCTGATCTCCTCGGTGGCCTTCGCGGTCTGCCCGGCCAGGGACTTGACCTCCCCGGCCACCACCGCGAAGCCCTTGCCGGCATCGCCGGCCCGCGCCGCCTCGATGGTCGCATTCAGCGCCAGCAGGTTGGTCTGCTCGGCAATCCGGCGGATCAGGGTGACCACGGCGCTGATGCGCCCGGCGCCCTCGGCCAGGTCGCGCACCACCTGGTCGGTCCGCTCGGCATCCGCCACCGCCGCCTGCACCACGTTCTGCGAGCGCCCGACCTGGCGGGTGATCTCCGCCACCGAGGCCGCCAGCTGCTCCACCGCGGCGGCAACGGACTGCACGCTGTCGTTGGCGGTCTCGGCGGCGCGGGCGATGGCCTGCGCCTCGGTGCTGCCGCGCCCGGCGGTGCCGGTCATCTCGCCGGCGCTGGCCTGCAGGCTGCCGGCGGCGCCGCGCAGTCGCGCCACCTGCTCGCGCACCTGGGCGTCGAACCGCTCGGCCAGCGCGTCCATGGTGGCGGAACGCTGCAGGCGCGCCTCCTGCTCCGTGCGCTGCGCCGCGGCCAACCGGTCGGTCTCCACCAGGTTCTCCTTGAACACCTGCAGCGCGGCGGCCATGGCGCCAACCTCGTTGGCGCGGTCGCGCAGCGGCACCGCCACGCTCAGGTCATGCGCCGCCAGCCGGCGCATCGCCTCGGTGATCGCGCGGATCGGGCGGCTGACCAGCGTCTCGGCCACGCGCAGGCTGCCCAGCCCCAGGCCGAGCGCCAGCAGCAGCAGCCCGCCGCCGATCGCCAGCGTGGTGTCGGCGGCGGCGGTGGCGCGGCGCGCCTCGGTGACCATCGCCTCGGTCGCGGCAATGGCGACGGCGGCGATCGGGCCCAGCGCATCGGCGTGGCGCTGCCGCCAGGCCTCCGCCGCGCTGGCCGGCAGCGGATGGCCGGCGACCAGCGCGGCCAGGGTTCGGTCGCGCTCCTGGCCCAGCGGGCCGGTGACGCTGGC
>CAIMOR010000135.1 GCA_903843125.1 uncultured Rhodospirillales bacterium | reverse complement strand
GCCAGCAGCGCCGCGGCGTCCGCCCCGCGCTGCACCGCCAGCGCCCAGCCGGCGCCGCGCAGCAGGCGCGCCAGCTCGGCGGCCGAGAGCGCGCCATCGTCGTTGACATCGCCCTGGCGGCGGATCGCCTCCAGGCAGCCCGGCACGGCGGCGGTGCAGGCGGCCTCCAGCTGTTCCAGCGCCGCCAGGAAGGCCAGGCCCTCGGCGTGTTGCAGCGCCAGGCCCAGCGGCGGCTGCGGGCAGCGGTGCCAGGCCAGCGGCGGCGTGTCGCCGGGCAGGCGGTCGTCGCGCAGCTTGGGGTCGGGCTCGGCGGTGTCCAGCCCGTCGCGGCTGGGGCGCAGCAGCAGGCGGGGCGTGTCCGGGCCGACGCCGGACCCCAGCAGCCAATCCGCCACCGGGCGGAAGCCGCCGAAGCGGAACAGCCGGGCACTGCCGGCCTCCGGCACGCGGGCGGCGCTGCGCATGGTCAGGTGCAGCATCTGCTCTGGGCGGTCGCATTCGCCACGGAACCAGGTGCCGCGCAGTGCTTCCGGCACCGCGGCGGGGGGCGGCAGCGGCTGGGCCTGGGCCTCGGCCTGGGCGGACAAGGCGGCGAGCAGGCAGGCGGCAAGCAGCAGCGGCTTCATTGCAGCGGAACCTCCTCGCCGGAACACAGGTCGAAGCCCGGCAGCCGCAGCGCCCGGCCGTCGCGGAACACCGCGGTCAGGTCGGCGCGGCAGCGGTCCGCACCCTGGCCGAGTTCGGCCGGCGGGGTGAAATCCAGCACGCCGCCGGCGGCGATGACGGCGCTGCCCAGCCGGTCGGTGCCCGGCGCGCTGCCGGGGCGGGAGACGTAGAGTTCCACGATGGGCATGGTGGAGCGGTTGCGCAGGCGGACGCCGGCGACCAGGGCACCGCCGCCGGGCGCGGCCGCGGCGGCCACCAACGGCTCCTCGGCGTCCAGCCGCTCCGCCACCACCCAGCCGGGGCGCAACAGCACCAGGCTGCTGGCGCAGAGGTCGATGCCGCGGCGCTCCTCGGCGGCGTCGCTGTCGAACACGATGCGGAGGTCCACGGTGCAGCCGCTGGTGACGCTGACTTCCTGCCGGGCGCCGGGGGCCAGGGTGGCGTCGCCCAGCTGGTCCTCGCCCCAGTCGTCCGGGTCGGGCGCGATCAGGAAGACCTGGGCGATGGTGCGGCGGTAGCCGTTGACCAGCAGCAGCCGGTGCAGCTCGCCGGGCACCGCCGGGCCGGGGCCGGACAGCTCCACCTGCTGCGCGCGGCAGAGGTCGAGGCCCGGCTGCAACTCCTCGCGGTCGTTTTCATAGACCGCGCGCAGATCGAAGCGGCAGTCCCGCGAACGGATGTGCAGGGCGAAATCGGCGCGCGGGTCCAGCGTGGCGTTGCCCAGCCGGTCCGCGCCCCAGCCTTCCTGGCCCATGGCGCGGGCGTAGAGTTCCCGCACAATGAAGCGGGCGCGGTTGGCGACGCTGGCTTCGCGCACCGGCAGGCTGGGGTCGCCGAAGCCCAGGCGCGGGACGCGGCAGAGGTCGACGCGCTGGCGCTTCTCCTCGGTCTCGTCGGCGAAGACGGCGCGCAGGTCGAACACGCATTCGGCGGTGCCGCGCAGCCGCAGCGGCAGGGTCTCGCCGGCCGGCACGGTGCGGGTGCCCAGCCGGTCGGTGCCGGTGTCCGGCACGCGGGCGGTGCTGGGCCACAGGTAGAGCTCGCGCAGTTCCACGTCGCTGTCATTGACCACGGCCAGGTCGCGGCGCGGGCCGCTGTCGGTGAAGGCGACGCGGGCGGTGCGGCACACATCCAGCCGGCGGCGGTCGTCGGCACCGTCGTCGAACACCACGCGCACCTCGTAGCCGCAGGCCTGGCCGCGCGGCAGCGGAATGCGCAGCATGCCGCGCGGCGGCAGCACGGCATTGGCCAGGCGGTCGCGGCCCGGCTCGGTGGCGCCGACCTGGTAGAGGTAGATCTCCTGCATCAGGCGCTCGGTGTCGTTGGCGACCACGGCTTCGCGCGCCGGCTGGGCTTCCTGGGCCATGGCCGGCGGCGCCAGCAGCAGCAGCAGGGCGAGGATCAGGCGCGGCATTGGGGGCTCCGGTGGCTCATGGCGCGGGCAGCAGCACGGCGGTGACGCTGCGGCCGGCCTGGATGGCGGCGGCACGGGCGAAGGCGGCGACGCGGATTTCGGCCCGCAGCCTGTCCCGTTGCAGCCCGCGCTTGGCCAGGTCCTCGGCCACGGCGGCGGCGCGGCGGGCGGCCAGGCGGGTATTGGCGGTGGCGCCGCCTTCCTGCGGGCCGGCATGGCCGAGGATGCAAATCGGCCGCGTCGGCTCGGCGCGGGCGCGGGCCAGCAGGGCTTCCAGTGCCCCGTCCGCAGCGGGTGCCAGCGTGGCGGCACCACGGGCGAAGGGGATGGCGAAGGCGTCGTCCTCCAGCTGCTCGGCACCGACGCAGTCGAAGCCGGGGCGGGCGGCCGGCGCCGGGGTTGTGGTTGCGGCGGCTGGCGACGTTGGCGGCGCGGCCTCTGGCGGTGCCGGGGTGGTGGCCGGCGCGGCTGGCGGGGCGGCGGCAGCCGGTGGGGGCGCGGTAGGCGTGGCCGTCTCGGCTGGAGCTGCCGGTGCCACCGGCGGCGCGCTGGCAGCCGAGGGCGGCGTGACCTGCGCCAGCCCCGGCGCGGCGCTG
>CAIMOR010000134.1 GCA_903843125.1 uncultured Rhodospirillales bacterium | reverse complement strand
TGCCGCCCCGCCGTTGCGCTCGGCGGCAGCGCGTTCAGCACGCAGCCGGGCGGCGCGGTCAGCGTGATCGGGTTGGCCGCGCCTTCGTTGTTCGGCAGGTCCGGAATCGTCACCACCTTCAGCGCGTAATTGCAGAAGGCGCGCGTGTAGCAGAGTGGCACGTTGATCGCCCGCGGCACGCTCGGCGTCGTGCCCTCCAGGTCGATCAGCACATCGCTGCCGCGGATGGTGACGGCGCATTCCAGCCGCAGCGCCTCGTCCACGCCCTCCACCGGAATCGCGTTCCGATACACCCCATCCGGTATCGCCGAAATCTTAGCCCGCATCGCGCTCTCGGTCCGCTCGATGATCGCGCGCGACAGCGGCCCCAGGTCGTCCAGCCGGTACTCATCCATGAAGTCGACCAGCAGCCGCCCACCCACCTCGTTGCAGGCGATGTTGGCCAGGATGTCGCCCTGCACCATCTCCGGGAAGCGCACATTGCCGAGGATGATCTCCATCAGCTCCGCATTCACCACGCCGCGCTTCAGCAACTTCTGGATCGGCAGCCGCAGCCCCTCGGCGTAGATGTCGGTGCCGACGGTGGAGAACCCCAGCCCGCCGATATCCGGCAGGTGCGTCACGCTCAGCGTGTACGCCACCAGCCGGCCACCGCGGAACACCGGCCGCATGACATTCACGTCCCAGGTATGGCCGGTGCCCATCCAGGGGTCGTTGGTGATCAGCACATCGCCCGGCTCCAGGCTCTCCGGCGGAAACTTCGCCAGCATGTGCCGCAGCGTCGGCGGCCCGGTGCCGGTAAAACTCGGCACCGAGAAATTACCCTGCGCCAGCGAAGCCCCGTCGCCATTGAACAGCATGCAGGAAAGGTCGCCACTCTCCCGCACGATGGTCGAGAACGAGGTGGTGATCAGCGCCGAGACAACCTCATCGGCAATGCTGACCACGCGGTCCCACATGATGCCGAGCTCAACCGGGTCATAGCTCATGCGCCCACCCTCACCACCAGGTGGCCAGCCGCATCCAGCGTGGCCACGTCGCCCGCGCCCAGCACCGCGGTGCTCTCATTCTCCTCCACCAGCGCCGGGCCGTGCAGCGTGTCGCCGGGCATCAGCGCATAGCGGTTGTACACCGGCACGGCGCGGAAGCGGTTGCTCGCGGCATCATACACCAGGCGCTCGCCCTTCAGCGCCTCGCCACCGCGCGCCGTCACAATCCGCAGCGTCTCCATGGCGGCGGGCGGCGGCCCACTGGCGCTGGCCTTCCAGTTCACTATCTCCAGCCCCTGGCCCGGAAAGCTGATGTTGAAGATGCGTCGATACGCCACCTCGAACAGTGCCGGCAGCTCGGCAATCCCAGCGCCCTCCGGCAGCGGCACATCAATCTCATAGCCCTGGCCGCGATAGCGCATGTCCAGCGCCCGCTGCATCACCGGCGCGTCCACCCCGGCCTCGCGCAAGGGCGCGCGCACCTCCGCCTCCAGCCGCGCGAAGCGTGCTTCCAGCCCGGCATCATCCAGGTCTTCCAGCAGCACGCGGTCGCTCTTCACCAGCTCATGGCTCAGCGGGCTCACCAACAGCCCGATCGCGCTCATCACGCCGGCGCCGGCGGGAAAGACCAGCTTCGGCACCCGCAGCTTGCGCGCAATCCGCGTGGCACAGAGCGGCCCGCTGCCGCCAAACGCCACCATGGCGCAGCCGCGATAGTCAAACCCACGCTCCGCCGCATGCACGCGGAAGGCGCGCGCCACATCCTCGTTCGCGGTCTCGTACACGCCCCAGGCCGCCCGCGCCGCATCCAGCCCCAGCCCGCCGAAGCGCGCCTCCAACGCCGCCCGCGCCGCGCCCGCATCCAGCGCCATCTTGCCGCCCAGGAAAAAGTCGGGGTTCAGATGCCCCAGCACCAGGTTGGCGTCGGTCAGCGTCGGCACCTCGCCGCCCAAGCCATAGCAGGCCGGCCCCGGCGAGGCCCCGGCGCTGTGCGGCCCCACCGCGATCAGCCCGCGATTATCCAGCGCCGCGATGCTGCCACCGCCGGAGCCGATCTCGATCATGTCCAGCACGGGGATCTTCAACGGCAGCCCGCTGCCCTTCTTGAAGGCATGTACCCGCGCCACTTCCAGCTCAAACCGGCGCAGCGGCGCCTGCCCGCGCACCAGCGCGCCCTTGGCCGTGGTGCCGCCCATGTCGAAGGAAAGCAGGTCCTCCACCCCCTCCAGCCGCCGAGACAACCAGGCCGACATCAGCGCCCCCGCCGCCGGCCCGCTCTCGATCAGCCGCACCGGAAAGCGCCGCGCCATCTCCGGCGTCGCCGTGCCGCCACTGGCCGTCATCACCAGCAGCCGGCCGCGAAACCCGCCCTGCGCCAACCCATCCTCCAGCGCCGCCAGATAGCGGTCCGCCAGCGGCTGCGTGTAGGCATTCACAATCGTCGTGGTCCAGCGCTCATACTCGCGCATGAAGGGCGAAACCTCATGCGAGAGCGACACCGCCAACCGCGGAAACCGCTGACGCACCAGCGCGCCGATCCGCTGCTCATGCGCGGGAAAGGCGTAGCTGTGCAGCAGCCCCACCGCCAGCGCCTCGCAGCCCGCCTCCACCAGCTCCTGCACGGCGGCAACCACCGCATCCTCGTCCAGCGCCCGCTCCACCCGCCCGCCCGGCAGCACGCGCTCGGCCACGTCGCGCCGCAGCGCGCGTGGCACCAGCGGCGCCGGGAATTGCAGCCGCAGGTCGAACAGGTCGTAGCGCTGCTCGCGGCCAATCTCGATGACGTCGGCAAAGCCCTGCGTCACCAGGAAGCCGGTCTTCGCCCCCTTGCGCTCGATGGTGGCGTTGGTGATCAGCGTGGTGCCGTGCACCAGCACGTCCAGCGCATCCAGCCCCGCGCCGTGTTCCGCCAGCAACGCCACGGCACCTTCCAGCACGGCGCGCCCCGGCGCTTCCGGCGTGGTCAGGCGCTTGTGCAGGAACACCTCGCCGCGCGCCGCGTCGTGCAGCGCGAAATCGGTGAAGGTCCCGCCGATATCGACACCCAGCGATAGCCCCATGCGCCGAGTGTGGAACGGCCGGCGCGCCGCTGGCAAGCGGCCCGACCCGGTCACCCGTGCCGAAACCACCTGCCCCGGAACCGAAGCGGCTAGCCCGCGCGCAACCCTGCCACCAGAAAGGGCACGATCTCCGCCACCGCCTTCTCGAAGTCACCGCTGTCGCAGGCGCCGCCGCTCATCGCCTCCAGCCGGCCGGTCCGCAGCAGCGTGTAGCGATAGGCGCCCATCATGAAGTACAGCCGCCAGCACAGCGTCTCCCGCGTCAGCCCGGGCAGCACCTGCTGGAACGCCTCCACATAGGCCAGCGTGGTCTCGTCGTAGACCGCGCTCAGCACTTCCTCGCCCAGCTTCTCGGGTTCGGTGTGCAGCCGCGCATGCATCCGCATCGTCGCGCGGCCCTCATCCGTCCGCCCGTTCAGCATGAAGGGCGCAACGAAGCTGTGCACCAGCACGTCCAGCGGAATGGCGCCGTCCGGAAACCGTGCCCGCGCCTCCGCCAGCGCCTTGGTGCGCGCATCCGTCACCTTCTGCGCCCCGCGCAGATAGGCCGCCTTGAACAGGTCTCGCTTGGCGCCGAAGTGGTAATGGATCAGCGCCAGGTTCACCCCGGCCGCCTGGGCGATGGCGCGGGTTCCGGTGCCGGCATAGCCCAGCTCGGCGAACAGCTCCTGCGCCACGGCCAATATCCGTTCGCGCACACTGCCCGTGGCCTGCTGCTCCGCTGCGCTCACGCATCCGCTCCCATTGACAGGCCCGCGGCCCTGACCACAGGATTGGTCAGACGACCAAATAGGGCAAGTGGAAAGGGAGGCTCGGGCATGAGCGCAGCGCTGGAGCTGAACCGGGGCATTGCCGCCCCCAGCGCCGACCCGGTGGCCCTGGCGCGCGAGATCGCGCCGCTGCTGCGGGCCGAAGCCCCGAAGAACGAGGCGCTGGGCCAACTCACCCCCACCGTGCTGGAAGCCCTGCACGAACGCGGCCTGTACCGCGTGCTGCTGCCGAAGCACCTGGGCGGCTACGGCGCCGATCTCACCACCTTCGTCCGCTTCATGGAAACGCTGGCCGCCGCCGATGCCTCCACCGCCTGGTGCGTCGGCCAGGCCAGCGGCTGCTCCATGGCCGCCGGCTACGTCGCGCCGGCGGTGCAGGCGCGCATCTGGGGCGACGACCCCTGTGGCGTGCTGGCCTGGGGCTTCCTGCTGGAAGCCCGCGCCAAGGTGGTGCCCGGCGGCTACCGCGTGACCGGCAGGTGGGGCTTTGGCAGCGGCGGCCACCACGCCACCTGGATGGGCGGGCATTGCCACATCGAGCAGCCCGATGGCTCCCTGCTGCAGGACGCCAACGGCAAGCCGGTGGAACGCACCATGCTGATCCCGCAGGCGGAGCTGAGCTGGACCAGCAATTGGAACGTCGTCGGCCTGCGCGCCACCGGCAGCGACCACTACAGCGTCACCGACCTGTTCGTGCCGGAAGCCTTCACGGTGCAGCGCGACGTGGACGCCAACCGCACCATCGACCTGCCATTCTACCGCTTCTCCACCACCTCGGCCTACTCCACCGGCTTCGCAGCGGTCTCCATGGGCATTGCGCGCGCCATGCTGGACGACCTGAAGGCGCTGGCGCAGTCGAAGACCCCGTCCCACACCCAGCGCACCCTGCGCGACAGCCCGGTGATGCACCACCTGGTGGCCGAGAACGAGGCCAAGCTGCGCTCCGCCCGCGCCTTCGTGCTGGAGACCATCCGCGACGGCGAGGACTGCATCGCCCGCACCGGAAGCCTCGACCTCGACAGCAAGGTGATGATGCGCCTGGCCACCACCACCGCCATCAAGCGCGCCAAGGAAGTCGCCGAGTTCGCCTACCACGAGGCCGGCGCCACCGCGATCTTCGCCGCCAACCCGTTCGAGCGGCGGATGCGCGACATCCACGCCTCGGCGCAGCAGGTCCAGGGCCGCACCGGCCATATCGAGATCTGCGGCCAGCATTTCCTCGGCCTCGGCGTTGCCGCCCGCTTCATCTGACCAACCGCGCCAAACGGGGGAAACAGCGCCATGCCGCTGCACATGCTGCAACACTACACCATCTGCCCGGTGGACCTTGAGGCGACCAAGGATTTCTACGTCAACGCCCTCGGCCTGGAAGTGGGCTACCGCCCGCCCCTGAGCTTCCCCGGCTACTGGCTGTGGTCCGCCGGCGCGCCCACCGTGCATCTCATCGGCCCGCGCGCCGCCGACGAAGGCAAGCCGCCACGCCGCAGCGGCCCCACCGGCCAGCTGGACCACATCGCCTTCGGCTGCTCCGACCTGCCGGGCGTGCGCGCCCGCCTCAAGGCGGCCGGCGTGGAGTTCCGCGAGCAACTGCTGCCGCGCGACGGCAACACGCAGATCTTCTGCTACGACCCCGACGGCGTTGGCGTGGAACTGAACTTCCCGCCGCATGAAAGCCCGGCGCCGGCGGCCTAGCGTCTGATCGTTGCCGGCAAACTTGCCGGCGGCGTGGATCAGCCGCTCATACGCCCCCCCCTCGCCAGCGCGGCCGGGCGGCGGCTATAACCCGCCCTCGGCCGGGCGACACGGCGGGAGGAAATCATGGGTACTGATACGCAACGCGGCCTCGGCCGCCGCCCGCTGCTGGGTGCCGCCGCCGGCCTGCTGGCCACACCCGCGCTGGCCGAGGGGACCTGGCCGGAACGCAACGTCACCTTCGTGGTCTGCTTCCCGCCCGGCGGCTCCACCGATACCTCGGCGCGCCTGGTGGCGCAGGGCGTCGGCGAGATCATCGGCCGCAACGTGGTCATCGAGAATCGCGGCGGCGCCGGCGGCAACATCGGCATCGGCGTGGTCGCCCGCGCGGCGCCGGATGGCTACACCATGCTGGTCGCCTCCTCGGTCTTCGTCGTCAACTCCAGCCTGTACCGCAACGCGCCCTACGACCCGTTCCGCGACTTCGCCCCGGTCGCGCTGATCGGCGCCGCGCCCAACATCTGCGCCGTCCGCGCCGACCTCGGCATCGACACTTGGCAGCAGCTGGTGGCCCGGGTGAAGGCGGAACCCGACAAGTGGAATTGCGGCCTGCCCGGCATCGGCACCACGCCGCACCTGGCGGCCGAGGTGCTGAAGCTGCGCAGCGGCATGCCGCTGCAACTGGTGCCCTTCGCCGGCGCCGGCCCGGCGGTGCAGTCCATCCTCTCGGGCAGCACCCAGGTCATCATCGCCAGCCAGGGCGGCCAGGTGGAGATCGCCACCCGCAACGGCTCGCTCAAGCTCCTCCTGCAGACCGGCGCCACCCGCCACCCGGACATGGCGGACGTGCCGACGGCGCGCGAGGTCGGCATCCCCGACGCCGAGAGCGAGACCTTCAACGCGCTCTACGCCCCCACCGGCACGCCGCGGGCGGTGGTGGAGAAGGTGGCCGCCGCGGTGCGCCAGCTGGTCCGCCGCCCGCAGGTGCAGGACCGCTTCCGCACCGCCGGGCTGATCCCGCTGGATGGCGGGCCGGAGGAGTTGGCGGCCCGCGTGCGGCTGGAGGTGCCAAAATGGCGCAGCGTGATAGAACAGGCCAAGATCGTGGTGGAATGACGTGACCCAGACTTTACCCCCGTGGCACGAGATTGTGCTGAACGTGTTCAAGGCCAACGAGGTGAAGCTGATCACCTACGTGCCGGACAACGTGCTGAAGCCGCTGATCAACGCGCTGCACGCCGACCCCTACTTCACCTGCTTCGCCACGGCGCGGGAGGAGGAGGCCGTCGGCATCCTCTCCGGCGCCTGGATGGCCGGGCTGCGCGGCATGCTGCTGATGCAGACCTCCGGCTTCGCCACGCTGCCCAACGTGCTGGCCAGCCTGCCCTGCGCCTTCCAGATCCCGGTCATGATGATGATCAGCGAACGCGGCACGCTGGGCGAGTTCAACGTCGGCCAGGCCGCGGTCTGCCGCACCATGCGCCCCATCCTGGACAGCCTGGCGATGGAGCACCACACCGTCTCTCGCCTGGATGAATGCGAGATGATCGTCGATCGCACCATCCGCCAGGCCATCATGACCCAGGCGCCGGCCGCGCTGATTCTCTCCCCGCTGCTCACCGGCGGCAAGGTGGTGGCACGATGAGCGAGACCACGCACAACCTGAAGCGGATGTACCGCTTCGACCTGACCACCCGCCTCGTCGCCAAGCTGAAGCAGGAGGAAGCCGTCATCGGCGGCATCGGCCACTCCAACTTCGACCTCTGGTCGGCCGGCCACCGCCCGCAGAACTTCTACATGCTCGGCAGCATGGGCCTGGCCATTCCCATCGCCATGGGCGTGGCGCTGGCGCAGCCTGCCCGCAAGACCTTCGCGCTGGAAGGCGATGGCTCCCTGCTGATGGAGCTGGGCTGCCTGACCACGGTCGCCGCGCAGGCGCCGAAGAACCTCATCATCATCCTGTTCGACAACGGCATCTACCAGATCACCGGCGGCCAGCCGACGCCCGGCCTGCACGCGGACTACGTCGCCATCGCCCGCGCCTGCGGCCTGGCCAACGCCGCCTGGGCCGCCGACGAGGCCGAGTTCGAGCGCATGCTCGACAACGCCCTGGCCACCGATGGCCCGCACTTCATCGGCTGCAAGCTGGACAGCCAGGGCCCCAAGGCGCAGACCGAGCGCGACCCGGCGCAGATCCGCGACCGCTTCATGCGCGGCATGGGCACCAAGAAGAACCGCACGCTGGGCTAGACGCTCGTCAGCAGTTCCAGCTGCCAGTTCATCTCGTCCGGCGCCAGGGGCCAGCTGTCCTCCGGCCCGGGATACAGGCAGGCATCCGGCGAGAGCTGACCCATCACGCTCTGCGCCACCACCGCGGCGGCGGGGCTGTAGGCGGCGTGCCAGCACAGCGCCACCAGTGCGCGGGGGCTGCGCAGGGTCACCGCGCGGGCAATCGCCGCCTCCGGCATCTGGGTCGCCGCCACCAGCAGCGCGGCCATCTCGGCGCGGTCGCCGCGTTCGGCCGCGGCGCGGAACTCCGCCTCGGTGCCCACCAGGGCCGGCGCCTCGCCGCCCGGCAGGCGGTCCGCCACCTTGGCGCGCAGCGTCGCCGTCACCGCCGGGTCCAGGTCCTCGCGCCCGGCCAGCAGGGCCAGGAACTGGTCGGCCACAATCTCCCCCAGCGCGCGGGCGCAGCGGGCGGAAAGCGCCGGCCGGTGCACCAGCTTCTCCTGCCAGCTGGTCTGCGTCGCGGCATTGGCGATCAGCGCGTCCAGCGTCGCCTCGCGGATCGAGGCCGAGGCATTGTCCAGCAGCACCGCCACCGTCCCGGCATCCGCGGTGGCCACGATCGCGTCCGACAGCGCTTCCGAAAGGCAGGGCCGCCGCGCCACCGCCACCACGGTGGCCGGCACCGGCGGCAGCGTGACCAGGGAGAGCAGGTCCTCGTCCGTCAGCAGCGGCGACAGCCGGATCACCGGCTCCGCCACGCTCATGTCCGCATCGCGCGCCAGCCGCATGATCAGGCAGCGCGGCGCGTCCGGCATTTCCTGCAGCGACTCGGCAATGGCCGCGCGCACCTGCACCGCGGTATCCGCCACCAGCGTGCAGAGCGTCTCCCAGCTCAGCCGGCGCAGGCGGTCCTGCTCATGGTCGGAAAGCCCGGGCGCCAGCGCGGCCAGCTTGCGGCCCAGCAGCACCCGTACCTCCGGCTGCGCATCCAGCGACAGCTTGCGGTCGGCCAGCGGCGGCGTGGCACCGTTGGCGGCAACCGCCTGGCGCACCTCCGTGGCCTGGTCGCCGGCCAGGTAGTACAGGATCTCCGGCGCGGTCGCCGGCTCGGCGGCCAGGGCGGCGCGATCGGCCGCCTCGCCCTGGAAGGCGAGCCGCCGGGCCAGCTCATAGCCCGGCGCCGGCCGCGGGCGGGTCTGCGTCATGCGGGCAGCGGCTCCGTCGCCGGCTCGGGCTGGGGCTGGGTGTCCAGCCGCCAACAGTTCCGGCCACCACGCTTGGCCTGGTACATCGCGGCGTCGGCCCGGGCGATCAGCTGTTCCGGCGTCTCCGCCAGCCCCGGCAGGCTGGGGGCGCAGCCGATGCTGAAGGTCAGCGCCGTCGGCCCGCTGCGCAGCAGCATCGGCAGCGTGTTGGCGCCGGCCCAGCTCAGCGCCTCGGCGCGGGCGGCGGCGGCCCCGGCATCCACCGCCTCCAGCCAGATGGCGAACTCGTCGCCGCCGATCCGCGCCACCAGGTCGATCGGCCGCACCAGGTCGCGCAGCAGGTTGGCCACCGCCACTAGCGCCGCATCGCCGGCCTCGTGCCCCAGCAGGTCGTTGATCGGCTTGAAATTGTCCAGGTCGAGGAACAGCAGCGCCCCGGCCGGCCCGGCGCCCGGCCCGGCGCGCTCGTGCCGGTCCAGCCGGCGGCGCAGGTCGGCCAGGAAGGCGCGGCGGTTCAGCAGCCCGGTCAGCGCCTCGGTCCGTGCCTGCAGTTCCAACTCCCGTTGCAGCGCCTGGTTGCCCAGCGCCACGAAGACCAGGTCGGTCAGGCTGACCATCAGGGTGCGTTCCTCGGCGTCGAAGCCGCGGGCCAGCGGCGGCCGCCAGGCCAGCAGCGCGTGCCGCGGCTCGCCCCGCACCGGCTGTGGGATCAGCGCCACGTGTTCGCCATGCGGCCCGGGGCCGAAGGCCGCCACCGGCCCGTCCAGCGCCTGCGCGGTGGCCAGCAGGGAACTGGGGTCGTCGCCATGGCGCAGCACCACCAGCGGCGGCTGGCCGGGCGGGAATTCCAGCACCACGGCGCCGGCGCAGCCCAGCACCGGGGGCAGCGATTCCAGCGTGGCGGCCAGCATCCGCGGCGCCAATACCTCCTGCCGGACGCGGCGCACCAGCACCTCCAGCGCGCCGGCGCGGCGCAGCATCACGGCTTGCGCCTCGGCGGCGGCTTCCTCGGCGGTCACGTCCCGCGCCGTGCCGCGCAGCCCGGCGAAGCGCCCAGCGGCATCGGCCAGCGGCGCCAGGTTGAAGCTGAAGCAGGCGGCCTGGCCATCCGGCCGGCGCAGCCAGGCGCGCATGCCCTGGGTGGCGCCGCGCAGCGCGAAGGGGTCGGCGCCGCCGGGCACCAGCAGGTCCCGCCCCGGCCGGTGCAGCAGGGTCTCGGCCGGCCGGCCCAGCAGCTGGTCGGGCGCCAGGAAGGTCAGCACCCCGTCGGCATCGGTCTCGAACACCAGGTCGGCCGCCAGGGTGACGAAGTCCCGCCAGCGCTGCCGGCTCTCCAGCAGCGCGCCGCGCAGCCGCGAGTCCAACCGCGCGACATCGGTCGCGGGGCCGGCTGCCGTCGCGTTGTCGTCGCGGCCAGGGATGGGCGCCAGATCCATAGTCCCGATCTTCTGCCCTCGGGATGAATCACCGATGAATGCCGCGGCGTTGACATCCGCGCGGCGGCATCGGCATGGTCCGGCCCGCCGATTTGCCAGGACCGCCGCCCGATGGACGCTGCCACGCTGAAGCCCCGCATCACCGCCCTGTGGGAGCGGCGCGATACCCTCACCTCCGCCACGCGCGGGGAGGACCGCGACGCGGTCGAGGCGGCGCTGGAACTGCTCGATTCGGGCAAGGCCCGGGTGGCCGAGAAGCAGGGCGAGACCTGGCAGGTGAACCAGTGGCTGAAGCAGGCCGTGCTGATGAGCTTCCGCCTGACCGACAGCGCGCCGATGGACACCGCCGCCGGCGCCTTCGACAAGGTGCCGCTGAAGTTCCAGGGCTGGGGCGAGAACCGCTTCAAGGAGGCCGGCTTCCGCGCCGTGCCCGGCGCCGTGGTGCGCAAGTCCGCCTACATCGCGCCCGGCGTGGTGCTGATGCCGAGCTTCGTGAACCTGGGTGCCTATGTCGACCGCAACACCATGGTCGACACCTGGGCCACCGTTGGCAGCTGCGCCCAGATCGGCCGGAATTGCCACCTCTCGGGCGGCGTCGGCATCGGCGGCGTGCTGGAGCCGCTGCAGGCCAACCCGGTCATCATCGAGGATGACTGCTTCATCGGCGCCCGGTCCGAGGTGGCCGAGGGCGTGGTGGTCGAGCGTGGCGCCGTGCTCTCCATGGGCGTCTTCCTGGGGGCGTCCACGAAAATCATCGACCGTGCCACCGGCCAGGTGCACATCGGCCGGGTGCCGGCCTATTCCGTCGTGGTGCCGGGCAGCCTGGCCGGCAGGCCGCTGCCGGATGGCACGCCGGGGCCTTCGCTGTACTGCGCCGTGATCGTCAAGATCGTCGACGAACAGACCCGCGCCAAGACCAGCATCAACGAGCTGCTGCGTGACTGAGCCGCGCCACCGCGCGGGGCTGGCCCCGTGACTGCCGGGAACCAACCCACCGACCCGTTGCCGCTGGCGCAGGCGCTGATCCGCTGCGCCAGTGTCACGCCTGCCGATGACGGCGCGCTGGGCGTGCTGGAGGCGGCGCTGGCGCCGCTCGGCTTCACGCTGCACCGCATGCGGTTCGGCGAGGTCGAGAACCTGTTCGCCCGCCGCGGCACGGGGCACCCGCACTTCTGCTACGCCGGCCATACCGACGTGGTGCCGGTGGGCGACCAGGCCGCCTGGCAGGGCAGCCCCTTCGGCGGGGAGGTGCGCGACGGCGTGCTGTACGGCCGCGGCGCCTGCGACATGAAGGGCGGCATCGCCGCCTTCGTCGCCGGCATGACCGATTTCGTCCGCGCCAACCCGGGGCATGAAGGCAGCATCTCCCTGCTGATCACCGGGGACGAGGAAGGCCCGAGCGTCGATGGCACGAAGCGGGTGCTGGCGTGGATGCAGGCCGAGGGCCACATCCCCGACATGGCGCTGGTCGGCGAGCCGACCTCCAAGGCCGTGCTGGGCGATACGCTGAAGATCGGCCGGCGCGGTTCCATGACCGCCTGGATCACGCTGCACGGCACCCAGGGCCACAGCGCGTACCCGCAGCGCGCCGACAACCCGATCCACCGGCTGGTGCGGGTGCTCGCACGCCTGACCTCCGAGCCGCTCGATGCCGGCAGCGACTGGTTCGAGGCGACGACCCTGCAGGTGACCGGCCTCGACGTCGGCAACACCGCCAACAACGTGATCCCCGCGGCGGCGCGCTGCATGATCAACATCCGCTTCAACGACCTGCACACCAGCGCGGGCATCACCGAGCATCTGCACGCCGCCCTCAAGGCCGAGGAAGCGCGGTACGACATGCGGGTCTCCGTCTCCGGCGAGAGCTTCGTGACCAAACCCGGCGCGTATGTCGATGCGCTGAAGCGCGCGGTGGAGAGCGTGACCGGCCGCGAGCCGGCGCTGGATACCGGGGGCGGCACCTCCGATGCCCGCTTCATCACCAACTACTGCCCGGTGGTGGAGCTGGGCGGCGTCGGGGCCACCATGCACCAGGTGAACGAGGCGGTGCCGGTGGCCGAGCTGCGCGACCTGGCCGGGCTGTATCGCCGCGTGCTTGAGGAAACGCTCCGCTGAGCGGCGCCTCATCCCTGCCGCCGCCGCCGCTGCGCCTGGTGATCCAGGCCGGGCTGCGCGGCGCCTTCATGCTGGCGCGCGGCCAGGCGCATGGCCTGATGCTGGTGGAGGACACCGCGCTGGGGGCGCGCCGCAGCTTCTGGGCTGCCGCCATCTGCCTGCCGGCCTTCCTGGCGCTGCGGCTGATCGCCTGGTCGAATGGCGAGGCGCCGGCGCGCGGGGTGGGCTTCGCCCTGGTGGCGGAGCTGTTCGGCTATGTCTTCGCCTGGGTCGGCTTTGCCCTGGCCAGCCTGCCGATGGCCCAGGCCGCCGGCCGCGGCAAGGAATGGGCGCATTTCCTGGCGGCGTGGAACTGGGGCAACGTGGTGCAGTACCTCGTGCTGCTGGCGCTGACGGTGCCGGCGCTGCTGGGCCTGCCGGCGACCCTGGCCTATGGGCTGGGGCTGGCGGCCTTCGGCTACGCATTGTGGCTGGAATGGTTCATCGCCAAGGAGGCGCTGAAGATCGCCGGCGGGCGGGCCGTCATCTTCGTGCTGCTGGACCTGCTGCTGGGCGTGTTCATCGGTGGCTTCGTCGCCAAGCTGACCGGGGCATAGGCCGCGTCGGCGGCGGGGCCACAGGTCGCCGCCTGGGCGGCGGGGCCACAGGTCGCCGCCTGGGCGGCGGGGGCACAGGTCGCCGCCTGCGCGGAGCAGGCACAGGTCGCCGCCTGGGCGGCGGGTGGCGCCCCGGGTTGCGGCGGGGTGGGCGGCGCTAGATCCATGCGGGTTCCTCCGGGTAGCGGACGAACTCGAAGCAGAGCCCTTCGGCCGGGGCGGTCATGCCGGCCCGGGTGCGGTCGCGGCCCTCCAGCACGCGGCGCGGCCATTCCACGCCCTTCCGGCCGAGGCCGACGGCCGCCAGGGTGCCGACCATGTTGCGTACCTGGTGGTGCAGGAAGCTGCGGGCCTCGGCCTCGATGACGACTTCGGCGCCCTGGCGGGAGACGCTGAGCCGGTCCAGCGTGCGCAGCGCGGTCTTGGCCTGGCAGGCGGCGGCGCGGAAGGCCGAGAAGTCGTGGTGGCCGAGCAGGCCCTGCGCCGCCTGGTGCATGGCCCCCGCATCCAGCCTGATGGGGATGTGCCAGACCCGGCCTTCCTCCAGCGCCGGGCGGGCGCGGCGGTTGAGGATGCGGTAGCGGTAGCCGCGCTTGATGGCGCTGAACCGGGGGTTCCAGCCTTCCGGCGCCAGCGCGGCGCTGAGGACGGAGACGGGGTGCGGCTTGGTGTGGAAGTTCAGCGCTTCCCGCAGCTTGTCCGGGGAGATGTCGCGGGCGAGTTCCAGCATCACGACCTGGCCTTCGGCGTGGACCCCGGCATCCGTCCGGCCGGCGGCGGTGCTGGCCGGGGCGATGCCGTCGTTCAGCATGGCGGCGGCGGCTTCCAGCACCTGCTGCACCGAAAGGCCGTTGTCCTGCCGCTGCCAGCCGACAAAGGGGGTGCCGCAGTATTCCAGGGTGAGGGCGTAGCTCGGCATCAGCCTGGCCCGCCGGGCGGTGGGCGGCGCCGGGCCGGGGCCTGGCCGGCGACGGGGCAGGGCGGCGTCCCGCCGGCGCCACGGCGCGATGCCCTGCCGGGGGCGGGTGGCAGCCAGGCCGGGGGCCGCATCACCCCAGCACCGCGGGCAGGGTGTAGCCGCGCAGCAGCTCGGCCGCCGGCATGGGGCCGCGGCCCGGGCGTTGCAGGCGCAGCAGGCGGAGCGCGCCTTCTCCGCAGGCGACCAGGCCGGGGGCCAGCACCGTGCCCGGGGGGGCCAGCGGGGGGACGTGGCCCTCGGCCGGGGCTGCTTCCAGCAGGCGGAGGGTCTCCGCGCCCGCCTGGAAATAGGTGCCGGGCCAGGGGTTCAGGGCGCGCACCTGGCGGTCCAGGCTGGCGGTGTCCCGCGTCCAGTCCAGCCGGCCATCGGCCTTGCTGAGCTTGGGGGCGTAGGTGACGCCTTCCTCGGGCTGGGGCGTGGGGGCCGGTTGTTCCGCCAGGGCGCGGAGGATCAGGGCGCCCCCCATGGCGGCCAGGGTGTCGTGCAGTTCCGGCGTGGTGGTGCGGGGGCCGATGGGGGTGGTGCCGCGGAGCAGCATCGGGCCGGTGTCCAGCCCCGCCTCCATCTGCATGATGGTGATGCCGGTTTCGCTGTCTCCGGCCAGGATGGCGGCCTGGATGGGGCCGGCGCCGCGCCAGCGGGGCAGCAGCGAGGCGTGGATGTTCAGGCAGCCCAGGCGCGGGGCCTCCAGCATCTCCGGCGGCAGGATCAGGCCGTAGGCGGCGACCACGGCGGCGTCCAGCTGCAGGGCGGCGAAGGCGGCGTGTTCCGCCTGATCCTTGCGCACGCGGGCGGGGGTGCGGACCGGGAGGCCGAGGGCCAGCGCGGCCTGGTGGACCGGGCAGGGGGTTTCCTTCTGGCCGCGGCCGGCCGGGCGGGGCGGCTGGCAATAGACGGCGGCGATGTGGTGCCCCGCCTGGTGCAGCGCGTGCAGGGCCGGCACCGCGAAATCCGGGCTGCCCATGAAGGCGAGGCGCATGCGTTCCGGCCTTTCCGCCAGCGCCGGGTGGGGTTCCCGCGCGGCAACGCTTTGAGGCCACGGCGCTGCCTGCCCTGGCGGGCATTGCCGTGGAAGGCGGCTGCTTTAGCGGCGCTGAACGGGGGGCGGAAGGGGGCGTCATGGTGGCGCGGCCCAGCTGGGGATCCAGCGGCGGCCACCGCAGAGGGCGTGGAAGGATTTGCAGCCTTCCAGCAGCGCCTTCAGGGGCGCGCCGCGGCTGGCGAGGTGGCGCTCGACCGCGCGGATGACGCCGGGCAGGAGAGCAACGGACAAATCCCAGTCGGGGTACCATTCCGCCGGGCCCTTCAGCGCCGAGAGCAGGCCGAGGCGGCGGACCAGGCGCAGGCCGCGCAGGCCGGTGATGCGGAGCGCGCGGCGGAAGGCGCGGCAGACCCAGTGTTCCAGCGCGCGGAGCGCCGGCGGGGCGCGGCGGGCGACGACAGCGGCAAGCAGGGTTTCCCAGGTGCCCTTGTGGACCCAGCGGCGGAATTGGCGGGCGGCGGTGTCCCATGGCCCCATGTGCGGCGGCAGGTCGCGCCAGCGGCCATTGTGGCAGGCGACCCAGAAGATGGCGTCCAGCCGGGCGCGGATATCGAAGATGGGGCGGCCGCTGCCCTGGTGGACGAAGTAGGGCCAGAGGGCGACGAGTTCGTCGTCCGACAGGGGTTGCCAGGGGCGGGGGGTGGAGTAGCGGCCGGGGGGGCGGTTGGGGAGCATTTTTGGCGGTGCCGGGCGGTGGGGGTGTGGCGAACATATAGGGAACATCGCTGGCACGCAAGGATTGTTGCGGGGGCGGTGAGGTCGGCGGGTGGGCGCTCTGCGCTGCGTTGGGGTCCCGCGGGCGGCGGCGGGCTGATCGCCGGCTACATCGCCTCGCGCTGGCGCAGCTTCATGTCCTTGGCCAGTTTGCGCAGCAGCATGTTGCGCTTCAGCGCGCTGATGTGGTCGACGAACAGCACGCCGT
>CAIMOR010000133.1 GCA_903843125.1 uncultured Rhodospirillales bacterium | reverse complement strand
GCATCCCGCCGCCGCCACAGCGCGAAGGCGGCCAGCAGCACGGAGGCCAGGCCCAGCGCCATCAGGAACGGCCCGGGCGGGATCGCCAGCGGGTTGGCCGCCACGATGGTCTTGGCCCGCAGCACCGCGACCATCGCCGCGTTCAGCAGCAGGCCGGACAGCACCGCGCTGATGGAAACCGGCCCCTCGGCCTCGGCATCCGGCAGCCAGAAATGCAGCGGCACCAGCCCGGCCTTGGTGCCGTAGCCCACCAGCAGGAACACGAAGGCCAGGTTCAGCAGCCCGGCATCGCACTGCGCCGCCACGCCGCGCAGCGCCACCCAGGAAAGCCCGCCATCGCCATGCCCCACCATCGGCTGCGCCGCCATGTACAGGATGACGGTGCCGAACAGCGCCAACGCAATGCCGACGCCGCAGAGGATGAAGAACTTCCACGCCGCTTCCATCGCCGCCGGCGTGCCGTGCACCGCCACCATCGTCACGCTGGCCATGGTGGCAATCTCGATCGCGACCCACATCACGCCCATGTTGTCGGCCAGCAGCGCCAGCGCCTGCGCGCCCATGAACAGCTGGAAGGCGCCGTGATAGGCCCGCAGCCGCAGCGCATCGAACCCCTTCGCGTCCAACTGCCCGTAGGAATAGACCGAGGTGGTCAGCCCGATGACGGCCGACAGCAGCACCAGCGGCTGGTTCAGCGCATCGACGCGGGTCCAGCCCTGCTCGCTCTGCGGCACCCCCAGCAGCAGCAGCGCCAGCAGCAGCGAGACCGTCGAGACGCCGAGGTTCACCGCCGCCGCCAGCCGGAGCCGCGGCAGCGCCACCAGCAGCGCCGCGCCGGCCCAGGGGAAGAATACCACCAGCCAGGGCAAGGGCATCACGACGGCCCCTCGCCCCGCGAGCGTTCCAGCGCCGCCGTGTCCACGCTGTCGAACCGCTCGCGGATCTGGAACACGAAGACCCCGGCGACGACGAAGACCACCAGCACCAGCGCCGCGGTGGAAAGCTCCACCACCAGCGGCATGCCGGCCACGCCGACGGCCGCCAGCACCAGCCCGTTCTCCAGGCTCATCAGCCCGACCACCTGGCTGATGGCGTTGCGCCGGGTGATCATCATCAGCATGCCCAGCAGCACCACGGAAAGCGCCAGGGCCAGGTCCTCCCGCGCAATCGCCCGCGCCCCGGCGGTGATCGGCAGCACCACCAGGATGGCCAGCGCCACCACGGCCACGCCCGCCATCATGCTGGCGCCGATGCCCAGCGCGGTTTCCACCGACCGGTGCAGGTTCATCCGCCGGACGATCGCGCGCAGCGCCAGCGGGATCAGCAGCGCCTTGGCGACGAAGGCGATCAGCGCGGTCAGGTACAGCTCCGGCGCGCCCTGCACCCAGGCCTGCCAGGCCGCGGCCAATGCCAGCACGCCGCCCTGCAGCCCGAAGGCGTTGATCACCGCCTGCACCCGCCGCTGGTACAGCAGCACGAAACTCAGCAGCAGCATGGCGCCGCCGAGCAGATGCGCGATGTCGTACGGCAGCTTGCCCATCACGCCAGCCCCCGCATCACGCCAACCCCGTGGAGACGAACAGCAGCGCCGCCGCCAGCAGCGCCAGCAGCAAGGCGGCGCCGAGGAACTCCGGCACGCGGAACACCCGCATCTTGGCGATGGCGCTCTCGAAGCTCGCCAGCGCCAGGGTGAAGCCCGCCATCTTCGCCAGCCAGGCCAGCAGCCCGAGCGCCCAGGCCAGCGGCCCCGCCCCGGCCGGCGCGGCGCCGAACGGCAGGAACACCGCGGCCAGCAGCGCCAGCCACAGCTCCAGCTTCAACGCGGCCTGGAACTCCCACAGCGCCAGGTGCCGGCCGCTGGCCTCCAGCAGCATCGCCTCATGCACCATGGTCAGTTCCAGGTGGGTCGAGGGGTTGTCCACGGGAATGCGCGCATTCTCCGCCACCGCCACCGCCAGCATGGCAATGCCGGCCAGCGCCAACGAAACCCGCAGCCCAAGCTGGCCATCGCGGAAGGTAGCGGCGACCAGGTCCAGGTTCGTGGTCCCGGCCAGGATGGCGAAGCTCAACACGGAAACCAGCAGTGCCGGCTCGGCAAAGGCGGCGAAGCTCATCTCCCGCGCCGCGCCCAGGCCGCCGAAGGCGGTGCCGACATCCATGCCCGCCAGCGCCAGCGCCACCCGGGCCAGCGCCAGCAACCCCGCCACCAGCAGCAGGTCGCCCAGCGGCGCGAAGGCCATGCCCAGCGCGAAGCTCGGCACCAGCGCCAGCGCCACCAGCGTGGCGACCACGGCGACAAAGGGCGCCACCTCGGACACCGCCGAGGCGTTCTCGGCCAGTACCGGCCGCTTGCGCAGCAGCTTGGCGAAATCGCGCACCGGCTGCCAGGGGGAGGCACCGCGCCGCCCCATCATCCGCGCCTTCAGCCAGCGGGTGCAGCCAAGCACCAGCGGCGCGCCTACCAGCACCAGCACCAGGTGCAGCGCCTGGGTCAGCAGCCCGCCGAGCGTTTCCATCAATGCGCCTCCAGCCAGGCGAGCAGCGCCAGCAGGGCCAGCAGCGCGCCGAAGCCCAGCGACAGGCAGCGCCGGATGCTGAAGTCGCGCAGCCGGTCGCAGCGCGCCGCCACCGCATCCCGCAGCCGCGCCGCCGGCGCCACCACCCAGCCGAAGGCCGGGTCGGCGAAGCTGGCGGTATAGCCCGCCGCGCGGGTCTCGCCCGGGCGCGGCATGTCCACCCCCTCCCGCGCCGCGAGCAGCGAGGTGCCGAGCATCCGCCGCAGCGGCTGCGCGATGCCGCCGGCGGTCGGTTGGCTCAGCGGGTCGCCGAACGGCAGGTAGTCCGGCGGATTGATGAAGCCACAATTCCACACCGGCCCGCGCCGCGTTTCCAGCGGCGAGCGCGCCCGCACCGCCAGCGCCACCAGCAGCCCGGCCGCCGCCAGCACCAGCAGCAACGCCAGCGGCAGATACCAGGCCGAGGCCTCCCCGGTGCCGCCGAGCAGCGCGAAACCGCGCGCCGGCGCTGTCGCCGCGCTGCCGAGCAGCACCGAAAGCGCCGGTTGCGCCAACCCCAGCAGCGGGCCGGGCAGCAGCCCCAGCAGCAGCGTCAGCCCGGCGGGGATCAGCAGCGCCCAGCGCTCCAGCCGCCCGACCTCATGCGCGCCGGCGCCGCGCGGCGTGCGCGGCCGGCCGAGGAAGACCAGGCCGAACAGCCGCACCATGGCCGCCGCCGCCAATGCCGCCGCCATGGCCGCCAGCGCCGTGCCGGCCGCGGCCAGCACCTGGAAGCCGATATCCCCGGTGCGCCAGCCCGCCAGCAGCGCCTGCAGCAGCAGCCATTCGCTGGCGAAGCCCGACAGCGGCGGCAGCGAGGCCGCGGCGGCGATGCCGACCAGCGCGCACCCGGCCGTGACCGGCATGGCGTGGATCAAGCCGCCCAACCGGTCCAGCCGCCGGCTGCCGGCGCTGTGCAGCACGCTGCCGGCCACCAGGAACAGCAGGGTCTTGAACACGCCGTGGTTCAGCGCGTGCAGCAGCGCCGCCCCCGCCGCCAGCGCCGCCAGCGGGCCAAGGTCCGCCCCCCGGAAGGCCAGCGCCAGGCCGAGGCCGATGGTGATCAGCCCGACATTTTCGATGGTGCTGCATGCCAGCAGCACCTTGGTGTCGTCCTCCAGATTGGCCCGCAGCGCGCCCAGCACGGCCGAGCAGGCGCCGACCACCAGCAGCGGCACCCCCCACCACAAGGGCTGCGCCGGGCCGCACAGGTCCAGCAGCAGCCGCGCCAGCACGTACAGCGCCACCTTGGTCATGGCGCCGGACATCAGCGCCGAGACGTGGCTGGGCGCCGCCGGGTGGGCCAGGGGCAGCCAGACATGCAGCGGCGCCAGCCCGGCCTTGCCGCCGGCGCCCAGCAGCCCCAGCAGCAGCACCCCGCCGGCCAGCCAGCCGGTGGGCGGCGCGGCGCGCAGCACGGCGAAGGAAAATCCCCCGGCATGCCCGGCCAGCAGCCCGAAGGCCGGCACCAGGCAGGCCGCCGACAGCGCCGCCATCATCAGGTACAGCCGCGCGGCGCGGCGGTTCTCGGCCTGGCTGTGGTCGGCGGCCACCAGCGCCCAGCTGGCCAGCGACATCAGCTCGAAGCCGAACATCAGCGTGAAGCCGTCGGCCGCCACCACCGCCAGCGCCATGCCCCCGAGGAACAACGGGTAGGGCGCCACCGCCCCCGGCTGCGCCGCCGGATGCGCCAGGGCATAGAGCGAAGCCATGGCCCCGGTGACGCCGAGCAGCAGCAGGAACCAGGCGGAAAGCCCATCCAGCGCCAGCAGCGCCCGGCCCCAGGGCGGGCCGAAGGGCAACGCCAGCACGGCGCTGGCCGAGCCCCCGGCGCCCGCCAGCAGCGCCCAGGCCGCCAGCACCACCAGCGCCAGGCAGGCACCGACGCAGCCGCCATGCACCAGCCGCGCCCCGCCCGGGCGCCGCGCCAGGGGTACCCCCGCGGCCGCCAGCAACAGCAGCGCGGCAAGCACCAGGGAGAGCGCGGTCAGCACGATGCGGGCGGCAAGGCGTTCACGACTCGAAGCTTAGCCCCCGCGGCCGTGCCATGCGAGGCCCTGTCAAGCGTGTCGCCGGCTGCCCCGGCCGAGGCTGCGGCCGCAGCCCAGACATGCAATCACCGGATGGCTGCAACATTCACTTAACATGACATGCCGGTACCGCTAGGAACACGCGCAGGCGCCGCTTGCGCCACCCGAAAGCTCAATTCGGCAGGAGACAGTCCTTGGATCGCCGTCGTTTCATTGCCGGCGGAGCCGTCGCCGGTTCCGCCGTGGCGCTGGCCGCACCTGCGCTGGCGCAGACCATGCCGGAGATCCGCTGGCGCTGCGCCTCCTCCTTCCCCCGCTCGCTGGACACCATCTTCGGTGCCGGCGAACACGTGGGCAAGCGCGTCGCCGCGCTGACCGACGGCAAGTTCCAGATCCGGGTCTTCCCCGCCGGCGAACTGGTGCCGGGGCTGGAAGTGGCCAACGCGGTGCAGGGCGGCAGCGTGGAATGCGCCCATACCGCCAGCTACTACTTCGTCGGCAAGGACCCCACCTTCGCCTTCGACGGCGCCATCCCCTTCGGCCTCAACATGCGCCAGATGAACGCCTGGCTGCAGGCCGGCGGCGGGCGCGAGGTGATGCGCGAGTTCTTCGAGGGCTACAACATGGTCTCGCTGCCCGCCGGCAATACCGGCGCGCAGATGGGCGGCTGGTTCCGCAAGGAGATCAAGACCGTCGAGGACCTGCGCGGCCTGAAGTTCCGCGTCGGCGGCTTCGCCGGCAACGTGCTGCAGAAGCTGGGCGTGGTGCCGCAGCAGATCGCCGGCGGCGACATCTACCCGGCGCTGGAGAAGGGCACCATCGACGCCGCCGAATGGGTCGGCCCGTACGACGACGAGAAGCTCGGCTTCAACCGCGTGGCGCCCTACTACTACTATCCCGGCTGGTGGGAGGGCTGCCTCAACCTGTCGATGTTCGTCTCCAAGGCGAAGTGGGACGAGCTGCCGCCGCTGTACAAGGAGGTGCTGGAAAGCGCCTGCCGCGACAGCACCATCGAGACCATGGCCAAGTACGACGTGCAGAACCCGCCGGCGCTGCGCCGGCTGGTCGCCGCCGGCACCCAGCTGCGGCCCTTCCCGCGTGAGGTCATGCAGGCCTGCTACCGCGCGGCGTTCGAGCTGTACGATGAGACCGCGGCCAAGAACCCCGCCTTCAAGAAGGTCTTCGAGCACTGGAAGGCGTTCCGCGACACCGAATACCAGTGGTTCCGGGTCTCGGAAAACACCTTCGACAGCTTCGTCTACTTCATGCAGGCGCAGGAACAGCGCCGCTAAACACGGCATGGCTGGCGGGCCGGGATGCAACCCGGCCCACCGATGACCAGGGAGGTATCGCGCATGGGTGGCTTTCTCGCCTTCAGCCGCGTGGTCGACAAGATGAACGGCTATGTCGGCAAGATCGCCGACGTGACGGTGCTGGCCGCCTGCTTCATTTCCGCCGGCAACGCCTTCATCCGCTACGGCATCTCCTACTCGTCCAACGCCTGGCTTGAGGTGCAGTGGTACCTGTTCGCCGCCACCTTCATGCTCGGCGCCAGCTACACGCTGCTGCGCAACGAACATGTCCGGGTCGACCTGCTGTACGGCAACATGGGCGAGCGCACCCGGCTGTGGGTCGATGTGTTCGGCTTCATCTGCTTCATGCTGCCGGCCATGCTGCTGCTGACCTGGATGACCTTCCCGTTCTTCTGGGACGCCTTCATCCGGCATGAGGACAGCTCCAATGCCGGCGGCCTGCTGCGCTGGCCGGTCAAGGCGCTGATGCCGCTGGGCTTCGGGCTGATCTCGTTGCAGGGCTTCTCCGAACTCATCAAGCGCATCGCGCTGCTGCGCGGCATCAAGCCCGACCTGGAAGTGGTGGTGGAATACCACCGGCCGGACCAATAGCCGCTCCGGCCCTGCCCCACCCCAACCCGCACCGGCTGGAAGCACCCACCCAATGCTGAGCATGCTGACCCTGGATGTCATGCCACCCGTCATGTTCGGCGGGCTGGTGATCTTCCTGCTGATCGGGTTCCCGGTCACCTTCTCGCTGGCCGCCACCGGCCTGTTCTTCGGCTTCCTGTCCATCCACCTGGGCTTCTTCACCGAGGCCTATCTCGGCAACCTGCCGCTGCGCATCTTCGGCATCATGTCGAACGAGCTGCTGCTCTCGATCCCGTTCTTCACCCTGATGGGCGCGGTGCTGGAGCGATGCGGCCTGGCCGAGGACCTGCTGGAGGGCACCGGCCAGTTGTTCGGCAAGGTGCCGGGTGGCCTGGCCTATGCCGTCATCCTGGTCGGTGCCGTGCTCGGCGCCATCACCGGCACGGTGGCCGCGAGCGTGATCGCCATGGGCATGATCAGCCTGCCGATCATGATGAAGTACGGCTACGACATGCGGATCGCCACCGGCGTCATCGCGGCGTCCGGCACCATCACCCAGGTCATCCCGCCCTCCCTCGTGCTGATCGTGCTGGGCGACCAGCTCGGCAAGTCGGTCGGCGACATGTACGCCGGCGCCATCGGGCCTTCGATCCTGCAGGTGCTGCTGTTCGTGCTGTTCATCGTGGCCGTCAGCATCTTCCAGCCGCACAAGGTGCCGCCGCTGCCGGACGAGGCGCTGACCCAGCGCGGCTGGCCGCTGATCTGGCGCGTGGCCAAGGGCATGGTGCCCTCCATCGTGCTGATCTTCCTGGTGCTTGGCACCATCTTCCTCGGCCTGGCGACCCCGACCGAAGCCGGCGCCATGGGCGCGGTCGGCGCCATCTTCCTGGCCATCATCAACAACCGCTTCACCTTTTCCCTGCTGTGGCAGGCGACGCAGTCGACCATGCGGATCACCGCCATGGTCATCTTCATCCTGGTCGGCTCCACCGTATTCAGCCTGGTGTTCCAGGGCGTCGATGGCAGCCTGTGGATCGAGCACCTGCTGAGCCACCTGCCCGGCGGTCAGGCCGGCTTCCTGATCTTCGTGAACATCTTCATCTTCTTCCTGGCCTTCTTCCTCGACTTCTTCGAGATCGCCTTCATCGTCGTGCCCCTGCTGGCGCCGGTGGCGGCCAAGCTGGGCATCGACCTGGTCTGGTTCGGCGTGCTGCTCTGCGTGAACATGCAGACCAGCTTCATGCACCCGCCCTTCGGCTTCGCGCTGTTCTACCTGCGCGGCATCGCGCCGAAGGAAGTGAAGTCCAGCGACATCTACTGGGGCGCCATCCCCTGGGTGGTGCTGCAGCTGATCCTGGTGGCGGTGGTGATCTTCTGGCCGCAGTCGGTCACCTACTGGCTGGACAAGGGCAATGGCGTGGACCCGTCCACGGTCCGGATCGAGGTGCCGATGCCCGACATGCCGGAAGACGACGCCCCGCCGGTGTTCAGGTAGGCCGCAGCGGCCGCGCCCCAGCGGTGACCCCGGCTTCCTCGGGTACCGCCGCGGCGCAGCCATAGAAGGCCTGCCAGGCCAAGGCGCTGGAATCGGCCGGCGCCGGGGCTGGCGTGGGTGGCCTGACGGCGTGGCGCACCTGCTGGCGCCCCCGCCGTGGCCCGGGTGCCGCCAGCCGCACCGGGTGCAGCCGCGGCGCGGTCACCACCCGCCCGGCCATGCCGCAGCCGGGCATGGGCACCACCAGGCCGTAGGGGTCGGCCACCGGCTCGGGCGTGCTGCCTGCCGCCGCGGGCAGGACCGGGCCGAGCAGCACCACAGCCAAGGCGAACAGGCGGAACGCAGGTCCAGGTGGGCGCATGCAGGTTGTCCTTGCGGCCGATCGCGTATCTCTCGCAATCTTGCAACGCGCCTTGGGCCTTTGCTGTTCCCGTCCCTGTCAGCGGAACCGAAGGTGATGCCGGGGCGTAAGCGCGCAGCGGGCCGGCGGCGAAGCCGACACGCTCCGGCGGAGTGGGACCGATGGCCAAGCAACCCGACGATGACGACGTGGACCTGGGGATCAGCCTGGAGACGGTGGCGACCATTGTCGACCACGCCCGGGCGCTGCAGGGCACCGAGGAGGCCGACCCCGAACAGGCCGACGAGGATGCCGACAGCGAGGCCGCGCTGCTGCAGGACAGCGGCGACGACCTGACCGAGGAAAGCCTGGTCGGCTTCATCGACGAGCTGAACGAGGACGAGCAGGCGGCGCTGATCGCCCTGGCCTGGACCGGCCGCGGCGACTACGGCCCGGACGAATGGGAGGAGGCGCTGCGCCTGGCCGCCGAGCGCAACATCGGCCGCGACGCCGGCACCTATCTGGTCAACATGGAAATGCTGGGCGACCTGCTGGCCGAGGGCGTCGCGGCGTTCGGGCTGAGCATCGAGGATGTCGAGCGGTAAGGATCGCGGGAAAGGCCAGCGGTAGGGATCGCCGGAAGGGCCGGCGCTAGGGATCGCGGCACCGGCTAGCCATGGACCGGCCCCGGCAGGCCGGCGATCTCGCGGATCAGCTTGCGTTTCACCGCGTTGCCGAAGCTTTCGAAGGTCTCCGCCACGATCATGAACGCACCGGAGCCGCCGATGACGCTCTGCTGGAAGTACTCGTCCAGCGGCACGGCGGGCATCCGGCCGAAGG
>CAIMOR010000132.1 GCA_903843125.1 uncultured Rhodospirillales bacterium | reverse complement strand
TTCCGCCGCCTGCTGGCGCTGAACCGGGCGCCCGCCGCCGCCTTCAGCCCGGTGCTGAAGCCGGAGAACGTGACCGCGGTGGACCCGCTGACCGTGCGCTTCGTGCTGAACCAGTCCTACGGGCCGTTCCTGGCGGCCATGCCGATCGTCGCCATCGTCAATCCGCGCGCCATTGCGCCGCACGTGAAGGACAACGACTGGGGCGCCGAGTGGATGGCGGCGAACGACGCCGGCTCCGGCGCCTATGTGGTCAACCCCGCCAACTACCAGGCGCGCGTCAGCCTGGACATGGCGCGCTTCCCCGGCCACTTCATGGGCTGGTCGCACAATGCCCACCCGATCGACCAGGTGCGCAGCCGGCCGGTGATGGAGACCAGCACCCGCGTGCTGAGCCTGATGCGCGGCGAGCTGGACAGCACGGACAGCTACCTGCCGACCGACCAGGTGGAGCGGGTCAACCGCAACCCGCGCACCCGCGTGGCGCAGGACCAGTCCATGCGCGTGTTCCTGCTGCGGATGAACAACCGCAAGCCGCCGTTCGACAACCTGGATGCCCGGCTCTGCTTCGCGCATGCCTTCAACTATGAAGGCTTCAACGAGATCATCCTGAAGGGTCTGGTGGTGCGCAACGCCGGCCCCAACCCGAACAACCTGTGGGGCAACCCGCCGGGGTTGGAGCCATACAAGTACGACCTGGCGCTGGCCCGCCAGCATTGCGACCGAGCGCGGGCCGCCGGCGCGCCGCTGGGCCGCGAGATCGAGGTGCATGTGCAGACCGAGCTGGAGCAGACCGTGCAGGCGGCGCAGATGTTCCAGGCCGACCTGCGCAAGGTGGGCGTGAACCTCAAGATCGTGCCGAACACCTTTGCCGGCATCGTCACCGCCACGGCCGCGGCCAACACCACGCCGGACATGTGGGTGCATTGGGTCAGCGCCTACTTCATCGACCCGGAGAACTGGGTTGGCCAGATGTACGACAGCCGCTTCCATGGCACCTGGAAGGCCAGCAGCTGGTATTCCAACCCCGAGGTGGACAGCCTGCTGACCCGCGCCCGCACCAGCGTCGTGCAGGCCGAACGGCAGGAGCTGTACGCCGCCGCCACGCGCATCGTGGTGCGGGACAGCGTGGATATCTGGGTCTACAACACCGTCAACCTGCGCGGCCTCTCGCGCCGGGTGCAGGGCTACAGCTTCAGCCCGGTGGGCAGCGGCGGCGAGCTGCGGCTGATGTCGCTGAGCGAGTAGCGGCATGGGCCGCTACGTCGTCAGGCGCGTGCTGCTGGCGCTGCCGGCGCTGCTGGGTCTGGTGCTGCTGACCTTCGTGCTGACCCGGGTGATACCGGCCGACCCGGCGGCGATGCTGGCCGGCGACGCCGCGACCCCGGCGCAGATCGCGGATATCCGCAGCCGCTACGGGCTGGACCAGCCGCTGTGGCGCCAGGCCGTGACGCATGTGCGCCAGGTGCTGACCGGCGACCTCGGCAGCAGCATCTTCACCGGGCGCCCGGTGGCGGAGGAGATCGGCTTCCGCCTGCCGGCCACGCTGGAGCTGACCTTCGCCGCGCTGTTCCTCTCGGTGGTGCTGGGCATTCCGCTCGGGCTGGTGGCGGCGCTGGACCATAACGGGCCGGTGGACCAGATCGTGCGGCTGCTCTCGGTCGGCGGGTTGGCCATTGCCGGGTTCTGGCTGGCCATCATGCTGCAGCTGGTGTTCAGCATGGAGCTGGACCTGCTGCCGCTGCGCGGCCGCATCGATATCGCGCTGGGCGCGCCGCCGGCGGTAACCGGGCTGTACCTGCTGGACAGCCTGCTGGCGCTGCGCCTGGACATGTTCGGCAGCGCGCTGCGGCACCTGGTGCTGCCGGCGGTGACGCTCTGCCTGCCGGGGCTGGCCAGCATCGCGCGGTTCACCCGCTCGGGCGTGCTGGAGACGCTGCAGAAGGACTTCGTGCTGTATGCGCGCGCCGCCGGCTACAGCCCGTTCCGCCTGGCCACGATCTACGTGCTGCGCAACGCCATTACGGTGACGGTGACGCAGGTGGGGCTGCTGTTCGGCGCGCTGATCTCGGGCGCCGTGGCGGTGGAGGCGATCTTCGACTGGCCTGGCCTCGGCACCTATGCGGTGCAGGCGATATTGGCCGCCGACTACAAGGCGCTGCTGGCGGTCACGCTGGTGGTCGGCGTGGTCTATGCGGTGGTGAACGTGCTGGTGGACGTGGCCCAGGCGCTGGTGGACCCGCGCGTGGCGGAACAGTTGAAGTGACGCGGCTGCTGCGCGACCCCGTGGCCTGCCTCGGGCTGCTGCTGGTGGTCTTCGCCGCGGTGGTGGCGGCCTTCGCGCCCTGGCTGGCGCCCTACCCGGACGACGCTTTTGATAGTCATCTGCTGCAACGGCTGCAGCCGCCCTCGGCGGAATTCCCGTTCGGCACCGACTACCTGGGGCGGGACCTGCTGTCCCGCGTCATCCTCGGCACGCGCAACGCCATCGTGGTCGCGGTCAGCGTGGTGCTGGCCTCCATGCTCATCGGCGTGCCGATGGGGCTGGTGGCGGGCTGGCGGGACAATTGGCTCTCGGACGTGCTGATGCGCGTGACCGACGTGTTCCTGGCCGTGCCGCAGCTGATATTGGCGCTGGCGCTGGGCCAGTTGATGGCGCCGGGGTTGACCACGGCGATGGTCGCGCTGTCCTTGACCTATTGGCCGTTCTTCGCCCGCACGGTCTATGCCGAGACGCGGCGGCTGCGCGGCGCGCTGTTCGTGGATGCGCTGGCGGGGCTGGGCGCCTCGCCGGCGCGGATCCTGCTGCTGCACATCCTGCCGAACGCGGCACCGGCCATCATGGTGCGGGCGACCATCGGCATGGGCTTCACCATCCTGACCGCGGCGATCCTCGGCTTCCTGGGGGTTGGCGCGGCGCCCCCCAGCCCGGACTGGGGCCTGGCGGTGGCCGAGGCGCGGCAGCACCTGCCGGAAAGCTGGTGGTTCGCCACCTTCCCGGGGCTTGCCATCCTGCTGCTGGTGCTGGGCTTCAACCTGCTGGGAGACGGGCTGCGCGACGTGGCCGACCCGCGCCTGCGGCGGAGCCGCAAATGAGCGACATGCTGGCCAGCGCGCCGGAAGCGCCAAGCCTGATGACGGTGCGCGACCTGGCCGTGCATATCCGCACCGATGCCGGTCTGGCGCGCATCCTGGATGGCGTTTCCTTCAGCCTGCCGCCGGGCGGCAGCCTCGGCATCGTCGGCGAGAGCGGGTGCGGCAAGTCCACGCTGCTCCGCGCCATCCTCGGCATCCTGCCGAAGGGCGCGCTGGTGCCGCAGGGGCAGGTGGTGTTCCAGGGGCAGGACATATTGAAGACGCCGGTGCGAGGGCGTATCGGCTTCATCCCGCAGGACCCCTACCTCTCGCTGAACCCGGTGTTCCGCGCCGGCGACCAACTGCTGGAGGGCATGCGCAACCACGCCCCCGGTACGCGGGACGACCACCGGAAGAAGCTCATCGGCCTGTTCCACGCGGTGCAGTTGCCGGAACCGCAGAACGCGCTGGACAAGTACCCGCATCAGTTCAGCGGCGGCCAGCGGCAGCGCCTGCTGATCGCCGCCGCGCTGGCCTGCGACCCCGACCTGGTGGTGGCTGACGAACCCACCACGGCGCTGGACGTGACGACGCAGCGCGAGATCCTTGCGCTGCTGCGCGGCCTGACCGCGGAGCGCAACATGGGCCTGCTGTTCGTCACGCATGACTTCGGCGTGCTGTCCGCGGTGTGCGAGGATGTGGCGGTGCTCTATGCTGGGCGCGTGGCGGAATACGGCCCCACCGGCAATGTGCTGGCCGACCCGCGCCACCCCTATACCCGCATGCTGCTGGCCTGCCACCCGGACCGCGCGACCGACCTGATCGGCATTCCCGGCACCGTGCCGGCGGCCACCGCGCAGCCGCCGGGCTGCCGCTTCCATCCGCGCTGCCCGATTTCGCGGCCCAGTTGCGCGGTGACGGTGCCGGAGATGGCGCGGATCTTCGATGGCAGCCGCGTCGCCTGCCCCTACCACGCCGACCCGTTGCCGGAGGTGGCCCTTGGCTGAGATGATCGGCGCCCGCGACCTGGTGGTGGAACTCGGCGCCGAACGCGGGCTGCTGCGGCATCGCGCCGGCGTGCGCGCGGTGGATGGCGTCTCGCTCTCCATCCAGGCGGGCGAGACCTTCGGCGTGGTTGGCGAGAGCGGCTGCGGCAAGACGACGCTGGCGCGCACGCTGCTCGGCCTGCAGCGCGAAAGCAGCGGCGAGATCAGGCTGGAGAATGCGGTGGTTTCCGGCACGGCGCCCAGCCTGGCGCGACGGCAGCGCGCGGCGGTGCAGTACGTCCACCAGGACCCCGGCGCAGCGCTGGACCCGTGGTGGCGCGTCGGCGCCACGCTGGCCGAGGGGCTGCGCATCCAGGGGCTGACCAACCGCGCCGAGGCCGCGGCGCGCATCGCCGAGACGCTGCGCGCGGTGGGCCTGGACCCGGCCTTTGGCGAACGCTACCCGCATGAGCTTTCCGGTGGCCAGCAGCGCCGCATCGGCCTGGCGCGCATCCTGCTGCTGCGGCCGAAGCTGGTGATCCTCGACGAACCCACCGCCGGCCTGGACCTTTCGGTGCAGGCCGCCGTGCTGCGGCTGCTGCGGGACCTGCGCGACCGCTTCGGCCTGACCTACCTGTTCATCAGCCACGACCTTTCCGTGGTGAAGCGCGTCTGCGACCGGGTGGCGGTGATGTACCTGGGCCAGATCGTCGAGCAGGCGCCGGCCGCCGAGCTGTTCGCCCAGCCGCGCCACCCGTACACCCGCGCGCTGCTGGGCGCCGCGCCGCGGCTGGACGGCCAGCCGGTGGCGCCGACCCTGCGTGGCGACCCGCCGAGCCTCAGCGCGATACCCGCCGGCTGCCGCTTCCACCCGCGCTGCCTGCACGCGGACATGAGCTGCCTGGAGCGGGAGCCGGTGATGCAGCCGGTGGCCGCCGGGCATGGCGTCAGCTGCCATCACTGGCGAGACGCCGCATGAGCTGCGACCCGGTGACGCTGGAGATCATCCGCGGCGCGGCGCGCGCGGCGCAGGGCGAGATGGAGGCGCTGCTGGAACGCACTGCGATGTCCGCCTTCATCCGGGAAAAGAAGGATTTCTACACCGCCATCTTCGACGCCGATGGCGCGATGGCCGTCGGCTCGGACCTGCCGATCTTCGGTGACATCGTCGGCCCGGTGGCGCGGCACTTCCCGCTGGAGACGATGCGGCCGGGTGACCTGTACTGGTACAACGACTGCTACGGCTCGCGCGGCGCGGTCTCGCATTCCAACGACCAGGTCTTCCTGGCGCCGGTGTTCCTGGATGAAGCCAGGGTCGGCTTCGTCATGGGCTGGGCGCATTTCTCCGATATCGGCGGACTGCGGCCGGGCTCGCTGAGCCCCGATGCCAGCGACCACTTCCAGGAAGGCATCATCATTCCGCCGGTACGGCTGCAACGGGGTGGGGAGACGAATACGGACCTGCTGCGCGCGTTCTGGCGCAACAGCCGCTTTCCCAACCAGTCGCAGGGCGATACGCGGGCGCTGATGGCCGCGGTGCGGCTGGGCGAGAAGCGCGTCGAGGAGATTGCCGGGCGCTTCGGCGCCGCGGTGCTGGCGGATGCCTTCGCGCAGCTGCTGGCGCGCACGGAAGCCACGGTGCGCGCCAAGCTGCGCGCCGCCTTCCCGGTGGGGACCACGCGGTTCAACGACGCCATCGACAGTGATGGCCACGGCAACGGTCCCTTCGTGCTGCGCCTGGCGCTGACCCGCACGGCGGACGACCGCTTCATCCTGGATGCGACGGCCACCGACGACCAGGCGCCCGGCCCGGTGAACCTGCTGATGCATCCGGACGTGCCGGGCATGGCGCTGGGCCTGTACTTCCTGCAGGGCGAACCGGGCCAGGTGCTGAACGCCGGCGGTCCGCGCGCCATCGACGAGGTGAAGCTGCGCGAGGGCAGTCTGTTGTGGCCGCGCGCGCCGGCGCCGCTTGGCCTGCGCGGGCTGACCATGATGCGGCTGCTGGCGGCGCTGCACGGGCTGGTGGCGGTGGCGCGTGGCGGAGAGGCACCGGCCGCGCACAGCGCCTACGTCATCCTGGCGATGCGCGGCGAACACGACGGCAAGCGCTTCCTGATGACGGATGGCGTTGGTGTCGGCTACGGCGCCCGGCCCTTCGCCGATGGCACGGACGCGGTCTACTTCGTCGCACAGGAAAACTACCCGGCGGAGTTCATGGAACTGGGCTACCCCGTGCGCATCCGCGAATACGCGATGCACCTGGACAGCGGCGGTGCCGGCCAGTTCCGCGGCGGCTGCGGGGTGGTGCGCGAGTACGAGGTGCTGGCCGAGACGGCCGTGCTGGCGGTGCGGATCGACAGCGTGCAGAACCCACCCTGGGGCGTGGCCGGCGGCATGAATGGTGGCTCCGGCAGTTGCGTGCTGAACCCGGGCACGGCTGGGGCGCGCGTGCTGCCGCCGCTTTCGGACGGGACGGTGCTCAGGCGCGGCGACGTGGTGCGGCTGCAGACCGGCGGCGGCGGCGGCTGGGGGCACCCGTTCGACCGTGCGCCGGCGCTGGTGCTGGCCGACGTGCTGGGTGGCTTCACCAGCACCGCGGCGGCGGCCCGCGACTACGGCGTGGTGCTGCGCGACGGCGCGGTGGATGCGGCGGCAACGGCAGCGTCGCGCGCGGCACGGCCTGTCGTGGGCCGGTTCCATCGCAAGGGGTACCGCGATGAGGTCGCCTGACGGACGCGCGGATGGGGCACGTGACCTGCTGATCGCCGTCGATATCGGTGGCACCTTCACCGACATCACGCTGCAGGACGCGGCGACGGGCGAAGCCTGGACGGCGAAGACGCCCAGCACGCCGCGCGACCCCTCGGAGGCCTTCATCACCGGCGTCACGCTGGCGCTGGCGCAGGCCGGGCGCCAGGCCGCCGAGATCGGCCGCGTGCTGCACGGCACCACCGTTGCCACCAACCTGATCCTTGAGGGCAAGACCGCGCCGACCGCGCTGCTGACCACCCAGGGCTTCCGCCACGTCCTCGAGATCGGCCGCGCCGACCTGCCGCGGCGCGACAACCTGTGGAGCTGGGTCAAGCCGAAGCGGCCGGTCGCGCCCGGCATGGTGTTCGAGATTCCCGGCCGCATCGGTGCCGATGGCGCGGAACTGCAGCCGCTCGACGAAGCCGCGGTGCGGGCGGCGACCGAGGCCGCGGTGGCGGCGGGCGCCACGGCCATCGCGGTGTGCTTCCTGCACAGCTTCACCAACCCCGCGCATGAACGCCGCGCGCTGGCGCTGGTGCGCGCGCTGGCGCCCGGCCTGGCCATCACCGCGTCCTGCGACGTGCTGCCGGTGGTGCGGGAGTACGAACGCAGCATGGCCACCGTGCTGAACGCCGCCGTCATGCCCGCCGTCACAACCTATGTGCAGCGGCTGGAGCAGCGGCTGGCCGCCGCCGGCATCGCCGCGCCGCTGCTGCTGATGAAGAGCAATGGCGGCGTCGCCGGTGCCGCCAGCATTCGCCAGGCGCCGGCACAGACCGCGCTGTCGGGGCCCGCCGCCGGCGTGGTCGGCGCGCTGGCCATGGCGCGCGCCGCGGGCGTGGCCGACATCATCACCGTCGATATCGGCGGCACCTCGGCCGATATCTGCTGCATCGCCGGCGGCCAGGTCGGGCTGACCCAGACCGGCCGCGTCGGCCCCTGGCCGCTGCCGCTGCCCATGCTGGACATGGTGACCATCGGCGCCGGCGGCGGCTCCATCGCCCGCATCGAGGGCGGCGCGCTGACGGTTGGCCCGCAGAGCGCCGGGGCCGAGCCCGGCCCGGCCTGCTACGGCCGCGGCGGCGCGGAGCCTACCGTCACCGACGCCCACCTGGTGCTGGGCCACCTGACGCCGAGCCTGCTCGACGGCCGCATGACGCTGGACCGCGCGCTGGCCGTGGCGGCGGTGCAGCGCATCGCGGCGCCCCTCGGCCTTTCGCTGGCGGCGGCGGCGCGCGGCATCCTGGCCATAGCCGACAACAACATGGTGGGCGCCATCCGCGTGGTGAGCGTTGAACGCGGCCACGACCCGCGTGGCTTTGCGCTGGTGCCGTTCGGCGGCGCCGGGCCGCTGCACGGCTGCGCACTGGCGGCGCTGCTTGGCATGACGCGCGTGCTGGTGCCGCCGGCGCCGGGGGTGCTCTGCGCGCAGGGGCTGCTGGCCGCCGACCTGAAGGCGGAGTTCAGCCGCACCGTGGCGCTGCCGCTGGCCCGCGCCGAGCCGGCCCGGCTGCTGGCCGGCTTCGAGACACTCGAAGCCGAGGCCGCGGCGTGGTTCGCGGCCGAGGCGATGCCGCCGGCAGACCGCAGCACGCAGCGCGTGGCGCTGATGCGCTACGAGGAACAGGGCCACGAGCTGGCGGTGCCGTTCGTCGCCGACCTTGCCGACCTGGCGGCGGGCTTCGCCGCGGCACACCAGGCGCTGTACGGTTTCACGCTGGACGGTATCGGCATGGAGATCGTGACCCTGCGGCTGGAGGCACGCGGCCGGCTGCCGGCGCCGGCCATGCCGCGGCCAGGGCAGGGCACTGCGGCCGAAGCGCGGCTTGGCCTGCAGCCGATGCACCTGCCGGCGGGCGAGGTCGCGGCGCCGGTCTATCAGCGCGCCCGGCTGGGCCGAGGCGCGCGGGTCACCGGCCCGGCGATCCTTGTGCAGCTGGATGCGACGACGCTGGTGCCACCGGGCTGGGACGCGGAGGTGCTGGCCTCGGGTGCGCTGCTGCTGACGCTGCAGGCTGTCGGCCGCGCGGCGGATTGACGCCGCCGGTGGTGGTGCCGGCGGCGAACGGCGGCTAGACCGTCAGCAGCTTGCGCACGGCCTCGTTGTCCAGGCTGTCCACCGGGCCGCCCAGCGCGACCTCGCCCCGCACCATCACCGCGATGCGGTCGGCCAGTTCGCGGGCGAATTCGAAGTATTGCTCCACCAGCACCACGGCCATGCCGCGGTCCTTCGCCAGCAGGCGGATGACGCGGGCGATGTCCTTGATGATGTTTGGCTGGATGCCTTCGGTCGGCTCATCCAGGATCAGCAGGCGGGGCCGTGCGGTCAGCGCCCGGCCGATGGCGAGCTGCTGCTGCTGGCCGCCCGAGAGGTCGCCGCCGCGACGGCCGAGGAACTGCTTCAGGATCGGGAACAGCTCGAAGATCTCGTCCGGCACCTTGGCGCCGCGCGGCGCGGCGGCCAGCGCGGTTTCCAGGTTCTCCTGCACGGTGAGGAAGGGGAAGATCTCGCGCCCCTGCGGTACGTAGCCGATGCCGGCCCGCGCCCGTTCGGAGGCCGGCATGGCGGAGACGTCCTTGCCTTCCCAGACGATCTTGCCGCCACGGATGCGCTCCAGCCCCACGATGCTGCGCATCAGCGAGGACTTGCCGACGCCGTTGCGGCCAAGGACGCAGGTGATGGAGCCGGGGTCGGCCTGCAGCGAGACGCCGCGCAGGCAGATGCTTTCGCCGTAGGAGAGGTCGATGTTCTCAACGCGCAGCATAGGTCAGCGCCCCAGATAGACTTCAACGACCTTGGGGTCGTTCTGGACGTGGTCGATATCGCCCTCGCTCAGCACGCTGCCCTCGCACAGCACCGTCACCTTGCAGTCCAGCGCGCGGACGAACTCCAGGTCGTGCTCCACCACCACCACGCTGCGGGTGCCGGCGATGCGGCGCAGCAGGGCCGCGGTGTGCTCGGTTTCCTGGTCGGTCATCCCGGCCACGGGTTCGTCCACCAGCAGCAGCTCCGGGTCCTGCATCAGCAGCATGCCGATCTCGAGCCATTGGCGCTGGCCATGCGAGAGGATCGCGGCGCGGTCATGCGCGCGGGCGGTCAGGCCGATTTCCTCCAGCGTCGTCTCGATGCGGCCGCGCGCTTCGCCGCCGAGCACCCAACGGAGGCAGGCCCATGGGCCGCGCGGCGCCTTCAGGGCCAGCTCAAGGTTCTCGAACACCGTCAGCGCGTCGAACACCGTGGGCTTCTGGAACTTGCGGCCGATGCCCATGGTGGCGATGGCGGCTTCGTCCAGCTGGGTCAGGTCGGCGTCACGGAACTTCACCGTGCCAGCGCTGGGCCTGGTCTTGCCGGTGATGACATCCATCATGGTGGTCTTGCCGGCGCCGTTCGGGCCGATGATGGCGCGCAGCTCGCCCTGGTCGACGAACAGCGACAGGTTGTTCAGCGCGCGGAAGCCGTCGAACACCACCGAGACGTCGTCGAGGTAGAGGATGGTGGAACTGGTCATTTCTCGGCCTTCCGGAACAGCCCGACAAGGCCCTTGGGCAGGAACAGCGTCACCGCCACGAACAGCCCGCCCAGCGCGAACAGCCACAAATCCGGCGCCGCCGTGGTCAGCCAGGTCTTCAGCGCATTGACCGAGAAGGCACCGACCACCGCGCCGATCAGCGTGCCGCGGCCACCGACGGCGACCCAGATCACTGCCTCGATGCTGTTGCCGGGCGAGAACTCGCCGGGGTTGATGATGCCCACCTGCGGCACGTAGAGCGCGCCCGCCAACCCGGCCAGCACGGCCGAGAGCACGAAGACGAACAGTTTTACCTGGGTGGTGCTGTAGCCGAGGAAGCGGACCCGGCTCTCGGCGTCGCGGATGGCCACCAGCACGCGGCCGAGCTTGCTGACCGAGATGCGCTGGCACACCCAATAGCTGCCAACCAGCGCGACCAGCGAGGCATAGAACAGCACCGCGCGGGCCAGCGGCGTATTCAGCGCCATGCCCAGCAGCTCCTTGAAGTCGGTGAAGCCGTTGTTGCCGCCGAAGCCCATGTCGTTGCGGAAGAAGGCCAGCATCAGCGCATAGGTCAGCGCCTGGGTCAGGATGCTGAGGTAGACGCCGGTGATGCGGCTGCGGAACGCCAGGTAGCCGACGATCAGCGCCAGCAGCCCCGGGATGAACAGCGCCATGAAGAAGGCGTAGGGGAACATGTCGAACCCCAGCCAGTACCAGGGCAGCGACGGATAACCCAGGAACACCATGAAGTCCGGCAGCACCGGGTGGCCATAGGCGCCGCGCGGGCCGATCAGGCGCATCAGGTGCATGCCCATGGCGTAGCCGCCGAGCGCGAAGAAGGCGCCATGGCCGAGCGAGAGGATGCCGGTGTAGCCCCAGGCCAGGTCGATCGCCAGCGCCAGGATGGCGTAGGTGATCCACTTGCCGGTGACGGTGACGATGAAGTCGCCGACATGCAGCGCCGAGCTTTCCGGCAGCTGGTTCAGCAGCGGGATCAGCGCCAGCACCAGCACGGCGCCCCACAGCACCAGGCGCAGCGGCAGGCGGCCCATGGCGGGCAGGGTTGCGGTGGTCGCGCTCATGCTTCGGCGGCCCGTCCCTTGAGTGCGAACATGCCGCGCGGGCGGCGCTGGATGAACAGCATGATCCCGACCAGGACCACCACCTTGGCCAGCACCGCGCCGGCGTAGGGTTCCATGACCTTGTTCAGCACGCCGAGCGTCAGCGCGCCCACCAGCGTGCCGGCCAGCGAGCCGACGCCGCCGAACACCACCACCATGAAGCTGTCGATGATGTAGCCGGTGCCGAGGTTGGGCGAGACGTTGTCGATCTGGCTCAGCGCCACCCCGGCCATGCCGGCGATGCCGCTGCCGAAGGCGAAGGTCAGCGCATCCACCCGGCCGGTGCGGATGCCCATGGTGGCGGCGATGCGGCGGTTCTGCACTACGGCGCGCATCTCCAGCCCGAACCGGGTGTAGCGGATGGCGGCAACCACCAGGCCCAGCACCAGCAGGCCGAAGACGATGATCCAGACGCGGTTCGCGGTCAGCGAAAGCCCGCCCAGCGTCAGCGTGCCCTGCATCCAGGCGGGCGAGGTCACCTCGCGGTTCTGTGCGCCGAAGATCAGCCGCACCGCCTGCTGCAGGATCATGCCGACGCCGAAGGTCATCAGCAGCGTCTCCAGCGGGCGGCCGTACAGGTAGCGGATCAGCCCGCGTTCCAGCACGGCGCCGACGGCGGCGGCCAGCAGGAAGGCGGCGGGGATCGCCAGCGGCAGCGCTGCCGGTTCCAGGAAGGTGCCGTGCAGCGCCTCCTGCACCATGTAGGTGGCGTAGGCGCCCAGCATGACCATCTCGCCGTGCGCCATGTTGATGACGCCCATGACGCCGAAGGTGACGGCCAGGCCGAGCGCGGCCAGCAGCAGCACGGAGCCGAGCGACAGGCCCTGGAAGAAGGTCTCCACCATCTGGCGAACCTTCAGCCGGCCTTCGATCTTGGCCACCGCGGCGTCGATCTGCCGCGCTAGCTCGGGCACCTGGGCCTTGGTCTCCAGCAGCAGGGCGCGGGCGTTCTGGTCGGTCACCTCGGCCAGCGCGTTGATGCCCTGCAGCCGCACCGCGTTGTCCGGGGAGGCGAGGCGCGAGGCGGCGAGCGACAGCTCCAGCTGGGTGCGGATGGCCGGCACCGTCTCCCGCGCCAGCGCGGCTTCCAGCGGCGCGATGTTCTGCGCGCTGCGACTGCGGAACACGTCCTCGGCCGCCTTCAGGCGCTCCTCGGGGTTGGTCGAGAGGATCTGCAACGAACCCAGCGCGCCGCGCAGCGCGCCACGGACGCGGTTGTTCACGCGCACGGCCTCGGCGTCGCCTGGTTCGGCGGCGCGGCCGGTCAGCGCCTCGGTGGTGCCGGCGTCGGTCTGGATCAGCAGCGTGCCGTCCTCGCGCTTCAGCAGGCGGCCCTCCTGCAGCGCCTGCAGCAGCGGCAGCGCGCGCGGGTCGGCGGAGGTGCCGAGCTTCTCGACCGCCTCGGCGATCTGGCCAAAGCCACCGGCCAGGCCGGGCAGGGCGGCGGTGAAGGCATCCTGCGCCCGGGCCGGCGCGGCGGAACCGGCGGCCAGCAGCAGGGCAAGGGCGAATCCGAAGATGAGGCGCTTCATTTCTGCTTCTTGGCGCGAGGGGGAGGCGCAGGCAAGGCTGCGGCGCCGAGGCAGAACCCCGGCGCCGCCTTGGTCGAACCGCTTAGCGGCGGCGGCTCGCGTTCTCCGGGATGTACGGGCTCCAGTTCTCGGCCGGGACCGCATTCGGGGTCTTGAAGACGATGTTGAACTGGCCGTTGGCCTGGATCTCGCCGATCATGACCGGCTTGCTCAGGTGGTGGTTCGGCAGCATCTCCTCGATGTAGCCCGAGGGGGTGGCGACCTTCTGGCCGATCACCTTCGGGATCACGTCGGAGACCTTGGCGCTGCCGGCGGCGGTCACGGCCTGGGCCCACATCTTGAAGCCGGTGTAGGTGGCTTCCATCGGGTCGTTGGTGACGCGGCGCGGGTTCTTGATGTAGGCGCGCCACATCGCCAGGAACTGGTCGTTCACCTGGCTCTTCACGCTCATGAAGTAGTTCCAGGCGGCCAGGTGGCCCACCAGCGGCTTGGTGTCGATGCCGGCCAGCTCTTCCTCACCGACCGAGAACGCCACGCAGGGGATGTCCTCGGCCTTGATGCCCTGGTTGCCCAGCTCGCGGTAGAACGGCACGTTGGCGTCGCCGTTGATGGTGCTGACGATGGCGGTCTTCTTGCCGGCCGAGGCGAAGCGCTTCACCTGGCTGACGATGCCCTGCCAGTCGCTGTGACCGAACGGGGTGTATTCCTCCATGATGTCGTCGGCGGTGAAGCCCTTCGACAGCAGGTAGTTGCGCAGGATGCGGTTGGTCGTGCGCGGATACACGTAGTCGGTGCCCAGCAGCGCGATGCGCTTGGCGTTGCCGCCATCCGGCCCAAGCAGGTAGTCCACCGCCGGGATGGCCTGCTGGTTCGGCGCCGCGCCGGTGTAGAAGATGTTCGGGCTCTCTTCCTCGCCCTCGTACTGCACCGGGTAGAACAGCAGGCCCTTCAGTTCCTCGAACACCGGCAGCACGGACTTGCGCGAAACCGAGGTCCAGCAGCCGAAGGTCACGTCCACCTTGGCCACCTGCAGCAGCTCGCGCGCCTTCTCGGCGAACAGCGGCCAGTTGGACGCGGGGTCGACCACCACGGCCTGGAGCCGGCGGCCGAGCAGGCCACCCTTGCGGTTCTGGTCCTCGACCATCATCAGCACGGTATCGCGCAGCGCGGTCTCGCTGATCGCCATGGTGCCGGAGAGGGAGTGCAGCACGCCCACCTTGATCGGCGCGCCCTGGGCGAAGGCGGAGGGGATCGCCGGCGTGGCGAGCGCGGCACCGAGGCCGGCGATCGCGCCGCGACGGGTGAGGGTGAAGTTGGTCATTCGAAGCCTTCCTTGGCTGGTCTTGTTCCGGCTGGGTTCGCCTGGTCTGGCAGCCCATGCCGCGCCGGCCAATGCGAGTGCCGTGCCACGGGCGAGCGGCGCGGAGGCGTTGGCGATTTCGTGAGGAAACCCGTGCGGAAGTGATCAAAATATGTTCAATGCCCACGAAACAGGCACGTATGCGGCCTGGCCAGGAGCAGTTTCAGGATGCCGCGGCTGGCCGGTTGACCAGCCACAACCCAAGCGCCACCAAGGCCATCGCGGCCAGCAGCAGCGGCCCCAGCGCCTCGTCCAGCAGCACCGCCCCGGCGACAACGCCGAAGATCGGCGTCAGGAACGAAAACGCCGAAAGCCGGCTGGCCGAGTAGCGCCCGACCAACCAGAACCAGGCGGTGTAGCTGGCGAAGGCGATGCCGATGGACTGGTAGGCGAAGGCCAGCATCACGCTGGGGGTCAGTGCCAGCCTCCAGGCCTCCCCCAGCAGCGGGGAGGCCCCCAGCAGCAGCACCGCCGAGACCACCAGCTGGTACAGCAGCACCAGCGCGGGCGCCGTGCGCCGCAGCGCGCTGGCCTTCACCAGCACCGTCGTCGCCCCCCACAGCAGGCCACCGCCCAGCAGCAGCAGGTCGCCCGTAGCGCTGGCGCCGGCCGCGGCCTTGTCGCCGAACGCCAGCAGCAGCCCGGCGAAGGCCAGCCCCAGCCCCGCGGCCCGCGCCGGGGTCAGCCTGTCGTCCGGCAGCAGCCAATGCGCCCCCAGCGCCACGAAGAACGGCGCGGCGTACAGGAACAGCACCGCCCGCGCAGCCGTGGTGAAGCGCAGCCCGATGAAGATCATCAGGAACTCCGCCGCGAACAGCAGCCCCGCCGCCAGGCCCGGCCACAGCGCGGCGCCACGCCAGCCGGCCAGGGAGATGCCGCGCGCCCGGCACCACAGCGCCACCAGCACCGCCGCCACCAGGCTGCGCAGCCCAGCCTGCAGCACCGGCGGAATGCCGGCATTGCCCAGCTTCACCGCCACCATGTTCAGCCCCCAGGCCAGGCAGAGCAGGACCATGGTGGCCACCGCCACGGGCGGCAAAGGGCCGGATTCGCCGGCGACGCTGGGTTTCCTCATGCGGCCACCCTGCGGGTGAAGCCGGCGGCGGTCCAGCCGGGTTGACGCCGCCGCGCCGCCGCCGCACAGCCTTGCGCAACCCCCTCCGATGGAGCGCCCCCATGGCCCTGAAGGCAGCAGTCGTCCCGGTCACGCCGTTCCAGCAGAACTGCACCATCCTGTGGGACGACGTGACGCTGGAGGCGGTGGTGGTGGACCCCGGCGGGGAGGTGCCTCACCTGGTGGAGACGCTGGCGCACCTGAAGCTGCGGCTGACCACCATCCTGCTGACCCATGGCCACATGGACCATGCCGGCGGCGCCGACGAGTTGCGCGCGCTGACCGGCGCCCCGGTGGTCGGGCCCGACCAGCGCGACGCCTTCCTGCTGGCCGGCCTGGCCGAGCAGGGCGCGAAATACGGCATCGAAGGCGCGCGCAACGTGACGCCGGACCGCTGGCTGACCGAAGGCGAGACGGTGCAGATCGGCGGGGAGGCGTTCTCGGTGCTGCATTGCCCCGGCCACACCCCTGGGCATGTGGTCTTCGTCAACGCGGGCCTGCGCGTGGCCCTGGTGGGCGACGTGCTGTTCCGCGGCTCGGTCGGCCGCACGGACTTTCCCTATGGCGATGGTCCCGCGCTGATCGAGGCCATCACCACCAAGCTGCTGCCGCTCGGCGACGACATCAGCTTCCTCTGCGGCCACGGCCCCGGCGGCACTTTCGGCGAGGAACGCCGGAGCAACCCGTTCCTGCGCGGCTGAGTCGAAAAATTAGCCGAAGTCTCGACATTTGGGGCAAATTTACCCTAGGCTAACGATACGCCCGCGGGAAAACCCCCCTTCGTGATCTTCGCCAGCTTCGAGTTCCTGTTCCTGTTCCTGCCGCTGTTCTTCGCGGTCTACTACCTGACGCCGTTCCGCTACAGGAACTGGCCGGTGCTGATCCTGTCCTGGGGGTTCTACGCCTGGTGGCGCGTGGATTTCCTGGCGCTGCTGGTGGCGGTCACGGTCTTCACCTATTCCACCGTCATGATGATGGACCGCGTCGGGCCACGGACCCGCGCCGGCACGCGACTGCTGGTGCTGGGCCTGGTCGGCAACCTCGGCGTGCTGGCCTACTTCAAGTACGCCAATTTCGGCGTCGGCGCCTTCAACGACCTGCTGGCCGGCCTCGGTCTGCAGCCGCTCGGCTGGTCCGAGATCCTGCTGCCGATCGGCCTCAGCTTCTACGTGCTGCAATCCGTCAGCTACCTGGTGGATGTCTGGCGCGGCGATGTCCCGGTCAGCCGCAGCTTCGTCAACTACGCCGCCTACAAGGCCATCTTCAGTCAGCTCATTGCCGGTCCCATCGTGCGCTACGCCGAGATCGAGCAGGAGCTGAAGCACCGCACCCACAGCCTGGAGCTGTTCGGCCTGGGTGCCCGCCGCTTCATGGTCGGCTTCGCCATGAAGGTCTGCTTCGCCGACACGCTCTCCCCGGTGGTCGATGCCGTCTTCGCGCTGGAAGCGCCGAGCCTGGCGGACAGCTGGACCGGCGCCATCGCCTACACATTGCAGCTGTACTTCGACTTCGCCGGCTATTCCGCCATGGCGATCGGCCTGGCGCTGATGATGGGCTTCCACTTCCCCGAGAACTTCGCCTTCCCCTACCTGTCCGGCAGCATCCAGCAATTCTGGCAGCGCTGGCACATGACGCTGAGCCGGTTCCTGCGGGACTACCTGTACATCCCGCTCGGCGGCAACCGCCACGGCGAGGTGCGGACCTACCTGAACCTGCTGGCCACCATGGCGATCGGCGGCTTCTGGCACGGCGCCAACTGGACGTTCCTGCTTTGGGGGGTCTGGCATGGCAGCCTGCTGGCGGCCCATCGCGCGTACAGCGCATGGACCAAGGGGGCCGGGCGTGCGGCCGGGCATGGCCCGATGCGCTATCCCGCGGGCATGGCGCTGACCATGCTGGCGGTGGTCGTCGGCTGGGTCGCCTTCCGCGCGCCGGACCTCGGCAGCGCCTGCCGCGTCTACGCGGGCATGGCCGGGCTGCACGGGCTCGGCCTGTCGGACATGCTTGCCTGGCAGGTGATGCCGGACCAGTGGTGGACCGGCGCCATCGCGCTGCTGGTCTGCGCGCTCCCGCTCGGCGCCCGCTGGCTGCCCTGGGAACGGCCGGTGGACGCGATGCACCCGGCCTGGCGCGCGGCCTGGGTCGCGGCGCCGACGCTGGGCTTCCTGCTCGGCCTGGTGCTGCTGTACAGCCGCGCCGCCGTACCCTTCCTGTACTTCCAGTTCTGAGGAGCCGGGCGATGGACTGGAAAGGCGCGAGGGCGGCGGCACGGGGCCAGGGCATCGCCATGGCGCTGGTGATGCTGTGGGGCGTCTGGCAGGGCATCGCCGCGCTTTCGGCGCCGGAAAGCCTGGCGCGGCTGCGGGAGACGCTGAACGCGCAGGGCTTCCTCGGCGGCCGCACCGCCGCGGCGGTGAACCACGTGATGGCCCACGCCCTGCCGGCCGACTACGCGCTGCGCGCCGCCGGCGGGCTGCTGCGCTGGGGCGTGTTCGGCTCGGGCGGCCCGCAGCTGCGGCTGGGCTGCGACAACTGGCTGTTCCTGACCGAGGAACTGCGCCCCTGGCCCGGCGCCGAGACCGCCATGGCGGAGCGCGCCGCCGGCCTTGGCCGCCTGGCCGCGGCGTTGCGCGCGCGCGGCATTGCGCTGGTGGTGGCGGTGACGCCGGACAAGGCCCGTGTGCAGGCCGAGGCGCTGTGCGGCGCCCCCTGGTCGGCACAGGCGCAGGGCCGGCATGCGGCGTTCGATGCGCTGCTGCGTGAACAGGGCGTGCAGCCGGTGGATGCGCTGGGGGCGCTGCTGGCCGGCAAGGCCGCGGGCGACGTGTACTGGCGCACCGACACGCACTGGAACCAGCGCGGCGCCGCGCTGGTCGCCGCCGCCATCGCCCAGGCCGCCGCCACGCTGCCGCCGCCGCGCGACGCCAGCTTCCACACCGAGGCCGCGGCCGAGGCTAGCGACGGCCCCGGCGACCTGGTGCGCCTGATGAGCCTGGAACGCCTGCCGCCCTGGCTGCGCCCGCGCCCGGACCGCCAGCACCTGGCCCGCACCGTGGAGGCCGAGGCCGCCGGCGGCGACCTGCTGGACGAGGCGCCCGGCCCGCAGGTGGTGCTGCTGGGCAGCAGCTATTCGGTCAACGCGAATTTCCACGGCGCGCTGCAACAGGCGCTCGGCGCCCGCGTGGCCAATTTCGGCAAGGCCGGCGGCGGCTTCGCCGGCAGCGCGCGGGACTATTTCGCCAGCGCGGCCTGGCGCGAGACGCCGCCCAGGCTGGTGGTGTGGGAAGTGCTGGAACGCGCACTCGCCCAGCCGATCAGCGCCGAGGAACACGCCTTCCTGGCTGCGCCGGTCTCTTGACGCGCCGATGCAACGCCCCGGCGGCGCCGCTTCGCTAGGGCATTATGCGCCCTGTCGGGCGCATTTCGTGCTCCATGACTGATTGCAACCAGGCCAACATATCCGTTCTGATGCTTCATCAGAACGGATATGCCCTACGGCGCGTAGGGCTTGTTGCCATCCGCGGTGACGAAGGCAACCAGCGCCCCGCCCGGCGCCATCAGCCAGATCGAATAGCCGGCGCCCACCTCCAGCCCGCGCAGCGGCACCACCGGCGCCTGGCCCGTGGCGCAGCCGGCCTGCACCTCGGCGGTCACCGGGTTCACCGCGCGCATCCGCGCCTCGCCCGGCGGGACCTCGCCGAACACGCGGGTGCCGGAAGGCTGCACCGCCAGCCCGGCCCCGGCACACGCCGCCGTGGCGTTGTAGAAGCGCAGCCGGGCGCGGGTCTGGTTGAACTCCACCTCGTCGGTAATGGCCTGGGCGCGCAGCCCGGCGGCGTCCGGCACCAGCACCACCGTCACTTGGCTGTTCGGCGGCAGGGTCAGCGGCAGTTGCTGCGCGCCCACGCCCAGCGTGAAGGCCTTGCCCGCCACCGCCGGCACCACCGCATAGCGGCCAACCCGCTCGCCCGGCGCGGTGCCCAGCGTCACGGCGGCGCCGAAGCTCGGCCGCAGCGTCAGCGGCATGGCCGCGGCATTGACGAAGCGCACCTGCGCCGCGCCGGGCGGCGGCGGCGGCTCGTACAGCACCTGCTGCGCGGCGGCGGGGCCGGCCAGCAGCGCCAGGGCAAGCGCGACGGTGCGCATCAGCGCCCCGCCAGCGCGCTGCGCAGCCCGGCCATGAAGGCATCGGGCGCCATCGCGCCGGCATCGCCCCACCATTCCCGCGCATCCGGCAACTGGTCGGCGCTGCCTTCCAGGAAGTGCCAGATGATCAGCTTCGGCTTCGGCTGGCCCTTGAACTGGCTGCTGCCCAGGTAGTCCAGCATGATCTTGTACGGGCCGATCCGCTGCGCCTTCAGCGAAAGCCCGATCGGCCGGTCCAGCTGGTTGGACAGCATCTGCGGGAAGCCGAACTGCGGCAGCATGTAGCTGTTGCCGACGATGACGACGTCGTTCGCGTCGTCCTCCACCAGTTCGCCCTGCGCGCTGGCGAAGCGGGCCGCCGACTTGTGCACCCGGTAGGCTTCCGCCGCCGGCACCTTGGCGGCTTCGGCCGCGGTCATCAGGCGGCGGAACTCGCCGGGGTTCTGCCGGGTTTCCCAATCGCCGATCTGGGTGCCGTGCTTCTGCGCGGGCGCCAGGTGGAAGCGGTCCTTGATGGCCTTGGCCACCTCGGTCGCCGCGCCCTCGGCGCCGATGCCGGTCCAGTGGGTATCGGCCTTGAAGAACAGCAGCTCGGGCTGGGCACGGCGCAGCGCGGCGAAGCTGGCGCCCAGGTCCGGCACCAGCGCGCCAGAGCGGCGGAACTCCAGCAGCAGGGTGCGGTAGCGGTCCTTCGCGTCCGGGTTCATCTGGAACTCCGGCGGCAGCATGTCCTCATAGGTGCGGTAGCGGCCGGGCGCCACGGTCAGCACCAGGTCAATCCCGGCGCGGCGGAACTCGCCGGCGGCCTGGGTGACGAAGGCGCCGGCGGCGCGGCTGCGCGCCAGGTTCACCCGGCGGATATCCTCCCACAGACCGAACAGCCAGCCATCCTTGCCGACCACGATCTGGCCGCGGATCTCGGCTGCGGCCGGACGCGGCAGGAAGGGGATGGACAGCGCGGCGGCGCCGAGACTGCGCAAGGCGTGGCGGCGGCTTGGGGCAGGGGTCATGGATCGTCTCCCGGGTGCTCGGCAGCGGCCTCGCGCGCGTCAGGCGAGGCTCTTACCGGCGCCTCCAGTGGATTTCAACGTGCCGAAACGCGCAGCCCGGGGCCGAGCGGTGCCGCCCTGGCCTGCAGCGCCGCGCGCACCAACTGGCCGTAGGCGCTGGGGGTGAAGTTGCGGGGCTCGGCCAGCAGGCTGGGCGGGAAGTCGTGGCTGAAGGACCAGGCGCACCAGCCGATATTGGCCGCGTCGAAGGCCTGGAAGATGGCTTCGCGATACGGCAGCGGCCCCTTGTGGGCGCTTTCGGGGTGGCGGTCGGCGTCCCAGCCGAACTCGGTCGCCATCACCGGCAGCCGGCGGGACAGCCTGAGGAAGGCGTCCTCCCAGCTGAACCGCCAGTCGGCGCCGGCATAGGGATGCGTGGCGTAGATCACGTTCGGCCGCCGCACCGGCGCGGCCTCCGCCCAGGTCAGGTTGTAGCCGAACTGCAACCCGCCAACGAGCACCGGCTTGCGCGGGTCGAACACCCGGATGCCGTCGATCAGCTGCTCGGACCAGGCGCGCCAGCGCTCCCAGTGCTCGGCCCGGTCGTCGGTGGCGAAGGCGCCGCTGGCCAGGATGCGCGCCGGCTCGTTCAGCAGTTCATAGAATGCCACCGCGGGTTCACCGGCATAGCGCTGCGCCACGCGCTGCCAGAAGCGGTAGATCTCGGCGCCGTCGGTGCGGAACAGCTCGCCGTAGTACCAGTCCTTCAGCGAGACATAGGCGCCATCGGGCGGAAAGCCGATGCTGTGGAAGCACAGGATCAGGTACTGGCCGTAGCGCCGGGCGTAGGCCACGGCGGCGTCCAGCACGCGGAACATCTCGGTATCGCCGTGCCGGCGCCAGACCGCGGGCATCACCGAGAGCCGCAGCACGTCGGCCCGCCATTCGGCGGCGGCGCGGAACATGCGGCGGTCGAAGTAGCCCAGCCGGTCATCCTGGCGCTGCGCCACCCAGACCACCTCCGGCACCGCCACGCCGCGGAACACCCGGGCGTGCCCCAGGCTGTCCAGGATGCGGTTGCCGTCGGTGTGGAAGGCCTGCGGGTAGTCCGTCGGCACCGGCCAGGGTGCCTCGGGCGCGTCCAGGTCGGCCGGGGCGCGGCCGCCACAGCCCTGCAACCCCGCCAGCAGGCCGAGGCTTCCCAATCGGAGTGTTTCGCGTCGTCTCACCACAGTGGACGATCCTAGCAGAATCACCCTCATGTCGAGAAGGGGCGACGATGAATTCGACTTGGCGTTGTAATCTGCGGTCGATCACACCTTGGTGCCGGGGATCGGCTGGGTTGCGTCCACCGCGCTTGACGGCGGGGGAGGCGGGTGGTCCGCTCCGCCGCATTGCGACGGAGGAAACGGATGATCGGCAGGCGCGGCATGTTCGGCGCGGCGGCAATGGCGCTGGCGGCGCCGGCCTGGGGCCAGGGCAACGGCCAGGCGGCCTGGCCGGACCGGCCGGTGCGCGTGGTGGTCGGCTTTCCCGCCGGCGGCCCGACGGATTTCCCCGCCCGGCTGCTGCAGGAACCGCTCCAGCGCCTGTGGGGCCAGCCGATCGTCATCGAAAACCGCGCTGGCGCCAGCGGCATCCTGGCCGCCGAGGTCGTCGCCAAGGCCGCGCCGGATGGCTATTCGCTGCTGATGGGCGCCAGCACCCATGCGTCCAACCCCGCCGTCTATCCGCGGCTGCCGTTCGACACGGTGCGCGACTTCACCCCCATCGTGGCGATCTACAACAGCCCCACCGTGCTGTTCGTGGCCCCGGACAGCCCCTGGCACACGATGCAGGAGCTGATGGCCGAGATGCGCCGCACCCCGGGCATGGTCTACGCCACCTCCGGCAACGGCACCTCCGGCCACTTCGCCGCGGCGATGTTCTCGCTGCGGCAGCACGTGGAGCTCACCCATGTCGCCTATCGCGGCGCCAGCCCGGCCTTCCAGGACGTCATGACCGGCCGCGTGCCGATGACCTTCTCCACCCTGTCGGGCGCACTGCCGCTGGCGCGGGACGGCAAGCTGCGGGCGCTGGCCATCTGCGGCGCGCAGCGGGTGGAGGTGCTGCCCGGCGTGCCGACGCTGGACGAGGTTGGCCTCGGCATTCCCGATACCAGCCCCTGGTATGGCTTCATCGGTCCCGCCGGCATGGCGCCGGCGCTGGTGGAGCGTATCGCGCACGACGTGCAGGGCGTGCTGCAGCGGCCGGAGATCGCGCGGCGCATCATCGACCAGGGCGGCATCATCATGGCCGAGGGTCCGGCCGCCTTCGCCGCGCGCATCTCGCACGAGATGGCGGAGACCGCCGCGGTGGCGCGCGACGCCAATATCCGGTCCGAATAACCCCGTGCGCGCCGCCGGATGAGAGGAAGCAGCCGATGAAGATGCAGGCCGCGGTGATGTACCAGCAGGGGCTGCCGCACCCCTTCGCGCAGTCGAAGCCGCTGGTGATCGAGGAATGCGACCTGGACGGCCCCGGCCCCGGCGAGCTGCTGATCGAGGTGGCCGCCGCCGGGCTGTGCCACAGCGACCTCTCGGCCATCGAGGGCCTGCGCCCGCGCCCGCTGCCGATCGTCATCGGCCACGAGGGCGCCGGCATCGTGCGCGAATGCGGCCCAGGTGTGGAGGGCATCGTGCCCGGCGACCACGTCATTACCGTGTTCGTGCCCAGCTGCGGCCATTGCCGCTACTGCGTGCGCGGCCGGCCGAACATCTGTGCCAGTGGCACCGCGGCACGCGCCGCCGGCACGCTGCTGAGCGGCGCCAAGCGCATCAAGGTCAACGGCCAGTCGATCAACCACGGCAGCGGGCTCAGCCTGTTCGCGCAGTTCTGCGTCGTCAGCCGCAATGCGGTGGTCAAGATCGACAAGGACGTGCCGCTGGATGTCGCGGCCATCTTCGGCTGTGCGGTGATGACCGGCGCCGGCGCGGTGTTCAACACCGCGAAGCTCCAGCCCGGCGAGAACATCGCGGTGGTGGGCCTCGGCGGGGTTGGCATGAACGCGCTGTTCGCCGCCGTGGCGGCCGGGGCGGAGCGCATCATTGCCGTGGACACCAACGCCGAGAAACTGCGCCTGGCCAAGGAATGGGGCGCCACGGACGTGTTCCTGGCCGGCAACGCCGATTGCGCCAAGGCAGTGCGGGACGCGACCGATGGCGGCCTCGACACGGTGATCGAGACCGCCGGCACGGTGCCGGCGATGGCGCTGGCCTACGACATCTGCTGCCGCGGCGGCAGCGTGTTCAGCGCCGGGCTGCCGGCGCAGGATGCCAAATTCAGCTACCTGCACGCCGAGCTGGTCGGCGCCGAGAAGAGCATCCGCGGCAGCTACATGGGCAGCTGCGTGGCGGAACGCGACATCCCGCGCTTCCTCGGCCTGTACAAGCGCGGCAAGCTGCCGGTGGACAAGCTGAAGGCCGGCAATGTCAGCCTGGCGCAGATCAACGAGGGCTTCGACCGACTGGCCGAGGGCACCGTGCTGCGCCAGCTGCTGCGGCCGAACGGGTAGGACAGGCGTCGTCAGCCCGCGCGGCTGCCGGGCGGTATGGCGGCGTCAGGCCGCCGCCGATGCCGTCGCGGCCTCGCGCTCCAGCTGGCTCTGCAGGCCAAGCCAGGCAGCATTGCCGGGGCGGGCCGCCAGAGCCGCCGCCAAGGCCTCCCGCGCCGCCGCCAGGGTTTCCGGCGCGGGTCGCAGGCGGTGCAGCTTGCGCAGGGTCTGCGCCAGTTCGTAGTGCAGCGCGGCGGCCGGCGCGGCCGCGGACCCCTCCGGCATCGGCGCCAGCGCGGCGCGAAACGCCTGGGCCGCCTCCTCCAGCGTCGCGGCATCGCGTTCCCGTTCGCCCAGGCGCCGCAGCACGCCGGCCAGGTCGCGTTGCAGCGCCGCCCATTCCAACGGCCGCGATGTCTGCGGAACGCCGGCCAGCGCCGTCCGCAGCGTCTCCGCGGCTTCCCGCAGCAGCGCCGGCTGCCGGGTCAGCGTGGCCAGCGAGCGCAGGGCCCGGGCCAGCTCCTGCCGCAGCGCCGTGGTTTCGCCCTGGCGCAGCCGCGCGCGCAGCCGCTCCACCTGGGCGCCCACCTGCTGCCGGCGCTGTTCCAGCGCCTGGCGGCGGAACTCGCGCCGCGCCAGCTGCAGTTGCTCGGCGGCGCGGGCGTGCAGGTCGGGGTCGCTTTCGGCGCTCTCGTTCTCCAGCGCTTCCAGCGCGGCCACCGCCGGCCCGAACTGGCCGGCCTCCCGCAGGGTCGCGGCCGCGGCCAGCCGCAGCTCCGAGCTGAACAGCTTGGTCCGCTCCTCGTTCAGGATCAGCTCGCCGCGGGCCACCTGCTCCAGCAGCAGCCGGGCGTTGAGGTTGCCGTCCCGGGTCAGCCGGCCAAGCCGGGCGATCGCCGGCGGGTCGTCGTCCTCGTTCGGCGATTCCAGCGGCGCGCGCACGTCGCGCAGGTCCTGCCCGGCCGAGATGCGGCCGGCGATCTCGAACATCCGCTTCAGCGCGGTCAGGATGATCAGGTCGAACACCCCGCGGAAGCCGAGCGTGACGTACTTCGCCACCGCCGAGGGGTGCTGTGCCTGGGCCAGCGGGCCGAAGGCGATCTGGTCGGCGAACAGGTCGTAGTAGTCCACCACGGTGCCGAGCTTGAGCAGCTCGATGATCATGTAGAACACGAAGGCGAACGGCCCGGCGCCCTTGGTCAGCTCGAACCCCATGTCCGCGGCGTGCAGCCGGGCGAAGGCCAGCGGCACCACGAACAGCAGGTAGCCGCAGGCCAGCGCCATCTCGATCGTGAGATCGCCCTCGATCGGCACGGTCATGCGCGGCGGCTGGGTGCTGCCTGGGGGTACGGCGGCCCGCTCGGTCTCGTCGCGCGACCAGTGGCGGAACACCAGCAGTATCGCCAGCAGCCCCAGGGTCAGCGAAACCATGGCGGCCGGGAACGGCAGCGCCACCCCGCCGGCGGTGAGCAGCGCGAAGGTCAGCAGCAATCGCGGCACGCGCTGCCAGGAATGCTGCATGGCGGTGCCGATGACCAGGCTACCGCCGCGGACCATCCGGCGGTCCACCGCGCGCAGGGCCAGCAGCAGCCGGGTGCCGAGCCCCGGGCGCTCGCGCCTCGGCGCCAGGCGCACGGCGAGGCCGGACAGGACCACCACGGCCATCAGGCCACCGAAGACCACCAGGCTGGCGATGAGGGTGCCGAGCGGCGTCGGCAGCAGAAGGTCGGCGAAGGGGCTGGCTTGCATGGTCCGGCATCCTGCCATGCCGCCCACGCATCGTCCCGCCCCACCGAACCGGGCACGCGAAAAAGGCGGAACGGCTTGCACCGTTCCGCCCCATTCAGCTCAGCCGGGGATCAGGTCAGTCCTTGCTGCGGCTGGACTGGCCGCCCTTGCGCCCGGCCTCGCTGGCCTTCTCGCGGTCGTTGGCGAAGTTGCCGCCGCTGTGCTGGCCACCGGTGTTCCCGGCTTCGCTGGCCTTCTGGCGGTCGTTGGCGAAGTTCGCCGGATTGTTTTCCTTGCCCTGGTGCGTGCCGCCGGCGTGGCCGGCCTCGCTGGCCTTCTGGCGGTCATTGGCGAAGTTGCCGGGGTTGTTTTCCTTGCCCTGGTGGGTGCCGCCGACATGCCCGGCCTCGCTCGCCTTCTTCGGGTCGTTGGCGAAGTTGCCGGGGTTGCTGTTGCCGCTGCCGGAATGCTGGTTGGCCATGACGATAGCGCTCCTGATTTCTGTTAGCGGGCCGCCGGTGAGGGCGACCTGCCCCCAAACAACGCCGTGAGCCGTGAATGGATGCCGGCTGCTGCCCGGCGGCGGCCATGATTCCGCAGGGCGAACTTGGCAACGGCAGCGGCAGCGCGGCCATCCGCGCCACCGAAGCCCGCCGTCACGCCTGCGGCGGCGGCATGTCCCGTGGCCCCGGTGGCGCCACCGGCGGTATCTCGGTGCCCGGACCGCCAGGCGCCGGGGAGGGGTCTGCCGGGGCCGGTTGCGGCGGGGTCGGCGGCATTTCGGGCGGGGTCGGGTCGGACATCTGCGGTCTCCGTGCTGCAGCAGGCCCAACGCAGCGGCCACGCCGCTGTTGCCAGCGGCCGCGCGGCTGCAACTGACGTGGTTTTCAGCCGAAGCGAGATGTAATCCTCACGATCTTCGCGCTATGCGATGGCATGAGTTCGACCCAACCCGCGCCGGCGCCATCCCTTGCAGACCTTGTCGACGCCGTGGCGGTGCTGGAGGCCGAGCCGCTCAGCGCGGCCGGCCGCGCGGCGCTGGAGCGGCTGCGCCTGGCCGTGCTCGGCGGCAGCGCCTCGCCGCTCTCACGGCTGACCACGCGCCAGCGCCAGGTTGCCCGCCTGCTGGCCGAAGGGGTCAGCAACCGCGGCATCGCCGTGGTGCTCGGCATCCGGGAAGGCACCGCCAAGCTGCATGTGGCCGCCGTGCTGAACCGGCTCGGCGTCTCCAGCCGCGAACAGGTCGCCCGGCTGGTGGCCGCGGTCGGGATCGCCGATCCTCATTGATCGGAACAGCCGATCTCATTGGCGCCGCCGGGGGGATCGGGCGATAAGGCGGCCACGCAAACGGGGGGAAAACCCACATGGCCTACTACCAGTCCAAGCCTGTCTCGGGCCGCCACTTCCTGCAGATTCCAGGGCCGAGCAACGTGCCGGACCGCGTGCTGCGCGCCATGGACAACCCGACCATGGACCATCGCGGGCCGGATTTCGGCAAGCTGGGCAAGCAGCTGCTGGAAAAGATCCGCCTGGTGTTCCGCACCGCCGGCCCGGTGGTGATCTACCCCGCCAGCGGCACCGGCGCCTGGGAGGCCGCGCTGAGCAACACCTGCTCCCCCGGCGACCGCGTGCTGATGTGCGAGACCGGCTGGTTCGCCCATCTGTGGCAGGAAATGGCCGAGCGGCTGACGCTGAAGCCGGAACTCATCAGGACCGACTGGCGCCGCGGCGCCGATGTCGCCGCCATCGAGCAGCGCCTGCGCGACGACAAGGCGCACGAGATCAAGGTCGTCGCCGTGGTCCACAACGAGACCAGCACCGGTGCGACTTCGCGCATCGATGAGGTCCGCCGCGCCATCGACGCCGCCGGCCACCCGGCGCTGCTGCTGGTGGACACCATCAGCGGCCTGGGCAGCATCGACTACCGGCACGACGAATGGGGCGTGGATGTCACCGTCAGCGGCAGCCAGAAGGGCCTGATGCTGCCGCCAGGCCTCAGCTTCAACGCGGTCAGCCCGAAGGCGCTGAAGGCGGCCGAGAACGCGAAGCTGCCGCGCAGCTACTGGGACTGGCGGCCGATGCTGGCCAGCAACGCCACCGGCTTCTTCCCCTCCACCCCCGCCACCAACCTGCTGTACGGGCTGGACGCGGCCGTCGACATGCTGCTGGAGGAAGGCCTCGACAACGTCTTCGCCCGGCACGACCGCCTGGCCGAGGCGACCCGCCGCGCGGTGCGGCACTGGGGGCTGGAGGTGCAATGCGTCGAGCCGCGGCACTATTCCAGCGTGCTGACCGCGGTACGCCTGCCCGAGGGCCACAGCGCCAACGCGCTGCGCGCCACCATCCTGGAGAAGTTCAACATGAGCCTGGGCAACGGCCTCGGCCAGCTGAACGACCGGGTGTTCCGCATCGGCCACCTCGGCGACATCGGCGACCTGCACCTGGTCGGTGCGCTGAGCGGCGTGGAGATGGGGCTGCGCGCCGCCGGCGTGCCGATCACCCCGGGCGGCGTGCAGAAGGCGATGGACTGGCTGAATGGCAATGCCTGAGCTGTGAGCGCGCCGTTGCTCACGATGGCGTCAGGGCAACCGTCCCGCGGTTGATCCGCCCGCTGCCGGCTGTGTCGGATAGCCCCAGCGACCCAGCACGGGTCCATGGCGGAGAATCCCATGCAGCGGACGTATATCCTTCCGGCGGCCTTGGCCCTGGGTTTCGTCACGGCCGGGCCGGCACTGGCCCAGTCGGATGCGGAAACGGTGCGCGAACTGCGCCGGCAGATGCAGCAGTTGCAGCGGCGGCTGGACGCGTTGGAAGCGCGCCAGCGCCAACTCGTGCCGGCCGCGGCAGCCGCACCGGCCCCCAACGCCGCCACGCCGCAGCCGCAGGCCGGAATCCGCCCGCTGCCGCAGCAGGCCACACCGCTGCCGCCGGCCCGGCCAGGCACGCCGCCCGGCACCGCCAACGCCACCGCTGCGGCGCCGGCCAATGCGGGCCCGGTGCCGTCCCAGGGGTCGCAGCAGCCGCCGGAACAGGCGGCGACGCTCGGCACGCTGCCCGGCTTCATCGGCGTGCCCGGCAGCAACACCGCGGTGCGGCTCTACGGCTTCGCGGTCGGCATCATGACGCGGGACGGCGGGCCGCGGAACCGCTCGGACGCGGTCACCGCGCAGGGCATTCCGCTCAGTCCCAGCGCCGCCTCCCGCCAGGGTGGCGAGCTGCTGTTCAGCGGCCGCCGCTCCCGCCTGGGGCTGGAGACCGTCAGCGACACGGATTGGGGCCGGCTGCGTACGGTGCTGGAGATGGATTTCGCCGGCAGCCAGAGCACGGCATCGCTGCAATCCCAGGCCAGCACCAACAGCTACATCCCGCGCCTGCGCCTGGCCTATGGCGAGCTGGGGCCGTTCCTGGCCGGGCAGAACTGGTCGCTGTTCTATGACGAGAACTACCCCCAGCGGCTGGACTACGCGACGCCCTTCGCCACCTCCAACGTGCGCCAGGCGCAGTTCCGCTACACCCACAGCTTCGGGCATGGGCTGAGCCTGGCCGGCAGCGTCGAGCAGCCCTACACCGACCTGACCAGCAGCGGCGGCGTGCGCTACGCCGATGTGGATACGGGCACCGCCCCGCCGCTGACCATCGACCGCACGCCCGACTTCCTCGCCCGGCTGCACTGGCAGGACGAGAAGGTCGGCAGCGTGGCGCTGACCGGCCTGCTGCGGCCGAGCATGGAGCTGACCAATGTCGGCGACACCAACCCGGCGCTGCGCTACCACCAGTCCACCACCGGCTGGGGCTTCCAGGTCGCGGCGATGGCCCGGCTGTTCGAGCGCGACCGCGCCTTCCTGCGCTTCGTCTACGGCCAGGGCGTCGGCCGCTACCTGGACAGCACCGCGAACGGCCAGGGCGCGGTGACCAATGCCGGCCTCACCGGCATCGGCACCACGCAGGTGCGCATCAACGAGGTGCCGATGGTGGCGGCGCTGCTGGGCTAGACCCACTATTGGGCGCCGACCATCCGCAGCAACGCCACCATCGGCTGGGCCTCGCTGTCCTACCCGTCCTATGCCCGCAGCTTCGCCGCCGCCGGCGCGGGCCTGCTGAACCGCGACATCGGCCAGGGCGTCATCAACCTGGTGTGGAGCCCGGTGCCCCGCGTCGATGTCGGCATCGAATATCTCGGCACCACGCGCAGCCTGCTGCGGCCCACGCCCGGCAGCGCCACGACCGAATCCGCCAAGAGCGGCGCCTCCCATCGCGGCCTGATCTCGGCGACGTTCCGGTTCTGAGCAGCCCGGGCTTGCGCCCGGCGCCGCAACCTCGCCAAGCTGCGGCAACCGCGCCAGGAGATGCTGTCATGCCGCAGCCCGTCGCCCCGGAGGGGCGCAAGCCCGTCGCCCCGGAGGGGCGCAAGCCCGTCCCCCCGGAGGGGCGCAAGCCTATCGAAGCCTGGACCTGGCCGACACCGAACGGCCACAAGGTCCACATCATGCTGGAGGAGCTCGGCCTGCCCTACACGGTGGTGCCGGTCGCCATCGGCAAGGGCGAGCAGTTCAAGCCCGAGTTCCTGGCGATAACGCCGAACCACCGCATCCCCGCCATCATCGACCCCGACGGCCCCGGCGGCCAGCCGCTGAAGCTGTTCGAGAGCGCCGCCATCCTGATCTACCTGGCGGAGAAGACCGGCTCGGACCTGCTGCCGCAGGAGCCGGTGGCGCGCTACACCTGCCTGCAATGGGTGATGTTCCAGATGGGCGGCGTCGGGCCGATGTTCGGCCAGTACAACCACTTTGCCAACTACGCGACCGAGAAGCTGCCCTACGCGATCGAGCGCTACACCAACGAGGTCGCCCGGCTGCACCGCGTGCTGGAAAAGCGGCTCGGCGAGGCGCCCTACCTGGCCGGCGAGGCCTATACCATCGCCGACATCTGCACCTTCCCGTGGGTGCGGAATGCGGATCGTCGGGGAATTGATCTGGCGCATTACCCCAACGTCAAGCGTTGGCATGATGCCATCGCCGCACGGCCCGCCGTGCAGCGGGGCGTGGAAGTGCTGTCCGAGAACCAGCGGCGCGGCACCATGACGCCGGAAGAACGCGAAAACATGTTTGGCAAGACCCAGTTCACCGCCCGCTAGGGGCTGACGGCCCCGGGGGCGGCAGCGCTGCCCGTCGACCACATCAGTCCCCCGGCCGGTGCCGGGCAAAAGGAGCCGCAATGGCCGAGATCGACCACATCGTGCTGGGCGCCAGCAGCCTGGAGGCGGGGGCCGCCTTCCTGGAACACCATCTCGGCGTGCGGCCGCAGCAGGGCGGCGTGCATGAAGGCTTCGGCACGCACAACATGCTGCTCGGCCTCGGCCCGGCCTGCTACCTGGAGGTGATCGCGCCCGACCCGGGCCAGCCGGCGCCGGCGCATCCGCGCCCGTTCGACCTGGACGACCCCGGCGTGCGCACCATGCTGGAAGCCGAGCCGCGGCTGCTGGCCTGGGTTGCCCGCAGCCCGGTGTTCGACGCGCTGGTCGCGCGCCTCGGCCCGCGCGCCGGCGAGGTGACGGAAATGCGCCGCGGCGACCTGCACTGGCGCATGGCCTTCCCGCCGCAGCGCCAGGACATGGACAACCTGGTGCCGGCGCTGATCCAGTGGAACGGCAGCGGCGCCTCCTCCCGCCTGAAGGATTCGCATTGCCGGCTCAGGTTGCTGGAAGGCGAGCATCCGGAGGACCAGGCGGTGCGCGCCGCCCTGGCGGAACGTGGGCTGGAGGAGGTGCTGAAGGTGCGCCGCAGCCCACACCCGCGGCTGCTGGCGCACCTGGTGCGGCCGGACGGCGCCGAGGTGACCCTCGGCAGCGGCTGATTGTTGCGAATTTAGTGCCGCTTCCGGCTCCGCTTGTGCGCAAAGCTGTGCTAGTTGGACCGCCGGTGCCGGTTGTCCGCGGTGCCCCCTACGACAACCCTGGGGTGAGGTACCGGTGCTTCCAACGCGTGCGCGGATGACGCCAGAGCCCGGCAGGCTGTGCCACGTGGCGCACCGCCCCGGCGTGCAGGCACGGCGTGGCGCCACAGGCCGGTGCGTCGCAGCATGACCGCACGCATCCTGGTGGTGGACGACATCGCCGCGAACCTTCGCCTGCTGGAAGCCAAGCTGCTGGCGGAATACTACGAGGTGGCGCTCGCCGCCTCGGGGCCGGAAGCGCTGACCATGGTCACCCGCTGGGCGCCCGATGTCATCCTGCTGGACGTGATGATGCCGGGCATGGACGGCTATGAGGTTTGCCGCCGGCTGAAATCAAGCCAGGCTACCAGCCACATCCCGGTGGTGATGGTGACCGCGCTGGTCGACGCGGCCGAGCGGGTCCGCGCGCTGGAGGCGGGCGCCGACGACTTCCTCTCCAAGCCGGTCGACGACCCCACGCTGTTCGCCCGGCTGCGCGCGCTGCTGCGGGTCAAGCAGGTGCAGGACGCCTGGCGCCTGCGCGCAGAAACCGCCCGCGACCTAGGCTTCGAGGCGGCGCCGGCGCCGGAGCCCGGCGTGCGCGGCGCCACCTGCCTGATCCTGTCCGGCGACCAGGCAGAGGTAGACCAGGTCTCCCGCATCCTGGGCGAGGACGGTGTGGTCTGCACCGGCACCACGGCGCTGGAGCAGGCCTGGACGGCGCTGAGCAGCCACGGCTTCGACCTGGCGGTGCTGGCGCTCTCGGCCAAGGGTACCGCCATGCTGCGCTTCGCCTCCCGCCTGCGGGCGCATGCCACCACGCGCGACATGCCGGTGCTGCTGGTGGCCGATTCGTCGCAGCGTGGCCTGGTGCTGCGCGGCTTCGACCTGGGTGCCAACGACCACGTGCTGCGTCCGATCGACCCGAACGAGCTGCGTGCCCGCGCCCGCAACCAGATCCGCCGCAAGCAGTACCAGGAACGCCTGCGCGCCGACCTGGACCGGTCGCTGGAACTGGCGGTGACCGACCCGCTGACCGGGCTGCGCAACCGCCGCTACGTGGTGCGCCACCTGGAGGGCGTGCTGCGCGGCGGCCCGGCGGCAGTGCTGATGCTGGACGTCGACCGCTTCAAGCTGATCAACGACACCCACGGCCACGCCGCCGGCGACATCGCCCTGCGGGAAGTGGCGGAGCGGCTGAAGGCGGACCTGCGCGCGGCCGACGTGGTGGCCCGCTACGGTGGGGAGGAGTTCATGGTGGTGCTGGCCGGCGCCCCGGCCGAATACGCCGGCGCTGTCGCCGAGCGCCTGCTGGGAACGCTGGGGCAGGACCCCATCGTCATCGGCGCGCTGCGGCTGAACATCACCGCCAGCATCGGGCTGGCCGTAGCGCCGCAGAACACCCCGGCGGCGGTCGCAACCGCGGCGGCCGACCTGGCGCTTTACCGCGCCAAGGACGGCGGCCGGAACCGGGTGGAGACCGCGAGGCCGGAGGATTTCACCACCGCCAGCAGCGCAGCCACCGCGGGTGCGTCGCCGATGGCGGACTGACCGGCAGCCGCGCAGGGCTCCCGCAGGCTACTTGATCTTGGCTTCCTTGAAGACGACGTGCTTGCGCGCAACCGGGTCGTACTTCTTGAATTCCATCTTGCCGGTGATGTTCTTCACGTTCTTGGTGGTGACGTAGAAGAAGCCGGTGTCGGCGCTGCTCACCAACTTGATCTGAATGGTATTCGACTTGGCCATGGCGTCAGGTTCCGGTCATACGGGCGCGGCCCGGCAACGGCCGGGCGGAAGGGAGCGGAACCTAGCCGCCTGCGCCGCCACGTCAAGCAAAACCCGCAGCCGAACCCCCGGCACCTGCGGCAGGGCGTCAGTTCGGCGGCCGCGCCCCCAGCGCCGTGGCATAGGACTCGGGTGAGGCCAGCAACGCCTTGGCGGTCTCGGTGTCGGCCTCGCGGCCCTCGGCCGGCGGGCAGGTGGCGCGCAGCTGCGCCACTTCGCTGGCCGGCACCGGCGCGCGGGCGGCATGCAGCCTGGCCAGCGCCGCTCCCATCGGTGCCTCGCCCCGGCGCAGCGCCGCCAGCCCCAGCGCGGTCTGCTCGGCGCCCAGGCTGGTGCACAGCGCCGGCAGCACGCCCAGGCCCTGCAACGGCCAGCCCCGCGGCGCCAGCACGCGGGACCAGGTGACCAGCAGCTCCCCGCCATTCGGCAGCGGCACCACCGCCTGGATCAGCCCCTTGCCCATGCTGGCGCTGCCCACCACCACCCCGCGGCCGCGGTCCGCCAGCGCGGCGGCAACGATCTCGGCGGCCGACGCGGTGCGGCCATCCACCAGCACCACCAGCGGCGCGCCCTCGGCCAGGTCCGGCCCCACCGCCTGGTAGGTGCGGTTGCTGCCGGGGTGCCGCCCGCCGGTGAGCGCGACCACGCCGCCCGGCAGGAAGGCGCCGGCCACCGAGACCGCCTGGCCCAGCAGGCCGCCGCGATTGCCGCGCAGGTCCAGCACCACGCCGGCCGGCGGTGGCGCGCGGGTGCCGAAGGCCGCCACCAGGGCCTCGGCCAGCTGGCTGTCGGTGGCGGAGGAGAACGCCAGCACCCGCAGCCACAGCGCCCCGTCATGCCGTTCCGACTGCACCGAGTCGGGTGGCACCAGGCTGCGCAGCAGGTTCACCTCCATCCGGCGGTTGCCGCGCTGCAGGCGCAGCAGCACCTCGGTTTCGGCCGGCCCGTCCAGCAGCGCCGCCGCGGCGTTCAGGTCCAGCGTCGCCAGCGCGATGCCGTCGATCGCCAGCACCCGGTCGCC
>CAIMOR010000131.1 GCA_903843125.1 uncultured Rhodospirillales bacterium | reverse complement strand
TGCCGGCCTTGCAGGCGGGACTGGACGCCAGCGCGGGGCAACTGGCCTGGACCATTAACGCCTACCTGCTGCCGCTGGGCGCGCTGACCCTGCTGGGCGGGGGCCTGGGCGACCATTTCGGCCGGCGCCGGTTGTTCCTGACCGGGCTGTCGGTGTTCGCGGCGGCTTCGCTGCTGTGCCTGGCGGCGCCGGGGGTGGGCTGGCTGCTGGCCGGGCGGGCGCTGCAGGGCCTGGGCGCGGCGCTGCTGATGCCGAACAGCCTGGCCATCCTCGGCGCCGCCTTCGCCGGCGAGGCGCGCGGCCGTGCGATCGGCACCTGGGCGGCCACCGGCGCGCTGGCCGGCGCGGTGGGGCCGCTGCTGGGCGGCTGGCTGGTGGATGTGGCGGGCTGGCGGACGATCTTCCTCATCAACCTGCCGGTGGCGGCCGGCGCCGCGCTGCTGGCCTGGCGCTACGTGGCCGAGAGTGGCGGCGCCGAGGCGGCCGGCCCGCTGGACTGGGCCGGGGCGGCCCTGGCCACGCTGGCGCTGGGCCTGCTGACCTGGGCGCTGACCGAGGCCGGCGCGGCCGGCTGGTCGCTGCCCGTGCTGGCCACCGCGACCCTGGGTGCGCTGGCGCTGGCGTTGTTCCTGCGCGCCGAGGCCCGCGCCGGCGCCGGCGCGCTGATGCCGCTGGCGCTTTTCGCCACGCGCAGCTTCGTGGGCCTGACGCTGTTCACCTTCCTGCTCTACGGCGCGCTGGGCGGGCTGCTGGTGCTGCTGCCCTATGTGCTGATCCACCAGGGGCAGTATTCCGCGGTGGCCGCCGGCGCCGCGCTGCTGCCGCTGCCGGTGCTGATCGGGCTTGGTTCGCGGCTGATGGGCCGGCTGACCGCGCAGCATGGCGGCCGCCTGCCGCTGGCGCTGGGCGCCGCGCTGGTGGCGCTGGGGCTGGCGTTCTACCTGCGCATCGGCGCGGGGACGCTCGATTACTGGCGCGACGTGCTGCCGGCCACGCTGCTGGTCTCCTTCGGCATGGCGGTCAGCGTGGCGCCGTTGACCACCTCGGTCATGGCGGCGGCCGACCCCGAGCATGTCGGCGCCGCCTCGGGCTTCAACAGCGCCGTGGCCCGGGTCGGCGGGCTGGTGGCCACGGCGCTGCTGGGCTTCGTCCTGGCCGCCGAGGCCGCGCCGGAACGTTTCCTCGCCGGGGTGCATGGCGCCGCGCTGGTGGGTGCGGGCTGTGCGGCGCTTGCCGCTGGCTGCATCGCCTGGGGGCTGCGGCGGACCTGAGCGCTCATCCGCCGTGCGGCGCCCCGGCACCGCGCGTTGGCGTCTCATCGTCGGCGGTGGAATGACCGCCGGCGTGGATCAGCCGCTCAATAGAAAGCCGCCGACCGCCCTGTGCTGCCGGTGGCGGCCACGAGACCCCAGGCGGGCGACCGGGTTCACCGGTTGGCTGCGGCCGCTCAAGCGGTGCGGCGGTGGGTCGTGCTCATTCGGCCTTGATGCCAAGCCGCTGCACCACGGCCTTCCAGCGCGCGGCTTCGGCCGCGACGAAGGTGGTGAATTCGGCCACGCTGTTGGGCGCCACGTCGATGCTCTGGTCGCCGAAGCTGCGCACCACCTCGGGCGCGCGGATCGCCTCCCCCAGCACCTGGTTGAGCTGCGCCAGGATGGGCCCCGGCGTGCCCGCCGGGGCGAGGATGCCGTAGAAGAAAGTCACGTCGGCGCCGGTCACGCCCTGTTCGCGGAAGCTCGGCACCGCCGGCAGCACGCCCAGGCGGTTCGCGCCGGTTACCGCGATGGCGCGAGCGCGGCCCGCTTGCAGCGAGGCCAGGGGGCCCGGCATGCTGTCGAACACCACCTGGATCTCGCCGGAAGCCAGGGCGGTCCAGGCCAAGGGGGCGCCGCGGAACGGCACATGCGTCATCTCGCAGCCGGTGGCGTGCAGGAACTGCTCCATGCCCAGGTGGTGCAGGCTGCCCACGCCGGCGGTGCCGTAGTTCAGCACGCCCGGCCGGGCGCGGGCCAGCGCCACCAGTTCCGCCACCGAGTTGGCGGGCAGGTCGGCGCGGACCGAGAGGATGAACGGGCCGCTGGCCACCTGGATGACGGGGGCGAGGGCCTTGACCGGGTCAGGCACCCTCGCCTCCCCGTACAACGCGGGCGCCACCACGGTGGACCCGGTGCTGCCCATCAGCAGCGTGTAGCCATCTGGCGCCGCCCGCGCCACGGCCATCATGCCGATGGTGCCGCCGGCGCCGGGGCGGTCGTCCACCACGATGCGCCAACCGCTGCGGGCGATGACGGTGCTGGCCAGCAGGCGCGCCGCAAGGTCCGGGCCTCCGCCGGGCGTGAAGGGCACCACGATGGTGATCGGCCGGTCCGGAAAGGACTGGGCGCGGCCGGGGCGGGGCAGCGCGAGCAGCGTGACGAGGCTCGCCAGGGATCGCCGGCCGCTATGCTGCATTCGCGCCATCGCCCTCATCTCGACACGTGCCAGTAACGGCGCACCCATACGCGTGGGTCAACGCAAATATGCGCAGCGTCCTCATGCGTTGGTGGTGCCGAGGCCGGCGGCCTGGCGCACCTTGGTGGGCAGGTGCTTCTCCTTGCCCTGCGGCCCCAGCGCGCTGTGCCCGCCATCCACCCGCATGATGCTGCCGGTGACGAAGCCGGCATGCTCGGAGCAGAGGAACAGCACCGCCTGGCCCACTTCCTCGATGGTGCCCTGGCGGCCCAGCATGTGCAGCCGGTCCGACATGGTGCGGTAGCGCTCCTGCACCTCGGCGGGCGCGGTGGCCTGCCAGGGCTTCTCGGTCCAGCCCGGCATCACCGCATTGGCGCGGATGCCGAAGGGGGCCAGGTCCAGCGCCTCGCTGCGCGTCACCTGCTCGATGGCGGCCTTGGTGGCGGGATAGACCCAGCGCCCGGCCAGGCCGACATGGGCGCTCTCGCTGGTGAAGTTGACGATGCTGGGCCAGGTGGAGCGCTTCAGGTGCTCCAGCGCCGCCTGCACCAGCATGACGTGGCCGATCAGGTTGGCGTCGACGCCGGCGCGCCAGGTCTCGCGGTCGGTCTCCAGCCCCTCGTCGGCGTAGCTGGCCGCGGCATTGATCAGGAAGTCGATCCCGCCGTGCCGCGCCACCGCCGCCGCGACCAGCGCCCGTACATCGGCGTCGCGCCGCAGGTCGGTCGGGACGAAGTCGCAGCCATGGCGGGCGGCGATGGCGGCGCCGGCCTCGGCGGCGATGTCGGCCGAGACCACCCGCGCCCCGGCCTCGGCGAAGATCCGCACCAACCCGGCGCCGATGCCGCTGGCGCCGCCGGTGATGATGGCGACCCGCCCCGCGATACCCTGCATGCGCGCCCCTCTCAGACGATCAACGAAAGCCGGCCCTGCGGCCGGAGCGAGCCGGTGCGCAGCAGGGTTCGCTTCTCACGGATGCGCAGCGCGCCGGCCAGCAGCACCAGCCGGTATTCGTGCCGGCCGAAGAAGCTGTCGGTCACGCCCTGGCTGGTGCGGTGGGTGATGAAGCTGCTCTGCACCCGCATCTCCGCGCTGTCCCGGCCGAGGATGCGGACATTGCCGATCAGGCGATGCGTGACCGAGCGCGGCTGTTCGGCATGCGCGCTGCGCTTCATCAGCCGCTTCACCCGTTCCGATACGTGGTGCGGGTCGTCGGCGATGATGTAGAGCGACTGCTCGACCGGCGCGTAGGGGTCGCCGAAGGTGTTCGGCACCAGGTACCAGCCATCGGGCGCGAACAGGGCATGCCACTCCGGCAGCTTCCAGTCGTCCAGCAGCGCCGCTTCCTCGTAGAGGAACTCGGCGACGGCGGGCAGGTCCGGCCAGGGGGACGCGTCAGCCGGCATCGCCCGCCCGCCCCGGCTGGTTGAGCCAGGCTTGCCAGCCCCGCCAGAAGGCGCGCTGCGGCAGTTCCGACATGGTGTCGCCCCGCTGGTCGTCGCCGCCGGGCGACAGGCCCTTGGAGAGGTCGTTCCACGGTGCCTCCCGCGCCACGCGGGCGGCGCGCTGGCAGGATTCCAGCGCCTCCACGTCGTCCGGCGTGGCGAAGCCGCCGGGGCCGAGGAACTCGAGGAAGTTGGTCAGCCGCCGGCCGAGCGCGGGGGTGCCCAGTTCCTCGGCCGGGGCCAGCGCCCAGGCGCTGATCTCCATGCCGTCGGGGCCGACCGGCTGGAAGCTGCGGATGGTGACCGACATGATGTCGTTGATGACCAGGTTCGGGAATATCAGCAGGTTGCGCGCGCAATGCGCCATGCGGTCGGCGCGTTCCTTGCCGTACTTGTCCACCAGGCGGAGGTAGATCGCCTCGATCTCGACCCGCGCCTCCTCGCCCCAGCTCTCGATCCATTGTGCGATCGGCCGGCCATAGGTGGCGATGCGTTCCACCACCGTGTGGCCGTGGCCGAGGTCCAGGCTGTAGCCCGGCATCTCGCCGCGCTTCATCCGCCCCTGGCTGTTGGTGGCGACCAGTTGCAGGTAGGTGGGGTGCAGCGCGGTGACGTGCGGGATGTCGACGCTGTTCTCGGCCAGCAGCTTCCAGTTGGCGCGGGCCGAGTATTCCTGGGCTTCGCCGATGACGCGCATGCCGCCCTCGGCCTGGTCGACGATGGTGTCGATGTACGCGCAGGCGCCACCGAGATAGTCGCGCAGGCTCATCGCGCCCGGGTCGAAGTTCAGGAAGTGGAAGCCGCGATAGCTCTCGAACCGCGGCACCGGCACCAGGTCGTGCAGGCCGGCCTGGCAGAACCCTTCCGGGTAGGTGTGCGGCTCATGCATGCCGCGCAGCGTGCCGGCGTTGTCGAAGGTCCAGCCGTGGTAGAAGCAGGTGAAGCTGCGCGACTTGCCGCTGCGCTCCCGCGTGATCTGCGCGCCGCGATGCGGGCAGACGTTGAGGAAGCAGCGGAACGCGCCCTGGCTGTCGCGCAGGAACAGGATGGGCCGGCCGCCGACGCGCCGCGTGGCGAAGGCGTCCGGCTGCGCCAGTTCCGATTCATGGCCGACGAAAAGCCAGCAGCGCGAGAAGATGGCCGCCTGCTCGGCGGCGTAGATGGCCGGGTCGGTATAGGCGGCGCGGGAGACGCGGAACCGGTCCGCGGTGATGTCCAGCAGGGGCTTCATGGCGCGCTTGCCTGCAGCCACCAGGACGCGATGCCGCTGACATCGGCCAACCAGATGCCGTCCTGCTGCTTCAGCGCCCGCAGCAGGCCGTCGAGGTGGCTGATCCGGTGCGGCTGGCCGCTCAGCCAGGGGTGCAGGTTCAGCACCAGGCTGCGGCCGCCCTCGGCCGCCATGCGCTGCACCGCCGCCAGCACCGCGGCGGCCCAGCGCGCCGGGGTGAGGCCGCGCTGCGACTGGGCGTAGGCGTCGTCGTGGTCGATGGCGACCGGCACCGAGAGCAGCTCTCCGGCGGGGGTGGCCATGCGATAGGGCTGCTCGTCATTCGGCCAGTCCAGCAATCGGGTGAAGCCGGCGGCGGCGAGCAGCGCCGGGGTATTGGCGGAAGCGCCGTACTCCGCGCCATGCCAGGCCACCGGCCGCTGGCCGAAGGCCACTTCCAATGTCGCGGCGCAGCCCTCGATCATCGCCGCCTCGTCATCGCGCGCCATGCGGTGGGAGACGGTGCGCGTGACCGCGTCGCCATGCGCCACCACGGCCTGGCGCCAGGGTTGCAGCGCCTCGATGATCTCGGGGCAGCGCTCGGCGCTCAGCCGGTCCACCGCCGGCGTCAGCGGAATGCCGTGCCGCGCCAGCAGGTCCAGCAGGCGGAACACGCCGACACGGCTGCCGTATTCGCGCTGCGACCAGCTGCGCAGGTCCGGCCAGGGGCCTCGGCCGAAGCCGCCGGGCATGTTGGCCGGCTGGAAGCTGCCCTCGGGCGGCGCCATCTCGTAGGTCTCGACACTGACCATCACGGCCAGCGCCAGCCGGGCACCGCCGGGCCAGGCCAGCGGCGGCCGTTCCGCGATGCCGGTGCGGCCGTAGAGCCCATGCTCGGCCGGGGTGGGGTCCGGCAGCGCGCTCATGCCGATGCCGGGCTCCGCCGGTCCATCCAGGCCAGGGTTTCGGCGTGGTGCTGTGCCAGGTAGTGCTGCGCGATCTCGGCGCCGGTGGCGAACCAGGCACCCGGCAGCGCCCGCAGGTAACCCAGCGCCGCGTCCAGGTGGCCGATGCGCTGCGGCTGGCCCATCAGGTGCGGGTGCACGGTCAGGCACAGCACCCGGCCGCCCTCCTCCAGCAGCACCTCGGCCTGGCGCTGGATCATGTCGAGGAAGTCGTCCGATTCCAGCCCGGCGCCGATCACCGCCGTGTCGTTCAGCTCGCCGGCATAGGGCATGGCCACCAGCCGGCCCTGCCGCACGCGGATCGGGAAGGGCTGGTCGTCGCACATGTAGTCCGTGGCGTAGAGGAAGCCCGCCTCGGCCAGCAGGTGCGGCGTGGCGGCGGTGCTGGCCTGCGGCCCGGGGCCACCCATGCCGGCCATGCGAAGGCCGGTGAGGTCCTCCGCCACCCGGCGGATCATGCGGTAATAGGCGCGCTCCTCGTCCTCGGTGGCGTCGTAGGGGAAGCGGGTGTTGCAGAAGCCGTGCCCGGCCAGGTCCCAGCCACGCTCCGCCAGCGCCCTGGCAAGCGCCGGATAGACCTGCAGCACCATCGGGTTGAGGATGGCGGTTGTCGGCAGCGCGTGCTTGTCCAGCACGTCCAGCATGCGCCAGAAGCCGACGCGGCTGCCGTATTCCTGCCGGCCATAGGCCAGCGGGTCCGGCGTGCCGAGCCGCGACCAGGCCTCCAGCCAGGGGTCGTCGGGCGGCGCGAACTCGAACTGCAGCAGGTTGGGGCAGAACCACACCGCCAGCCGCGCGCCGCCCGGCCATTGCACCGGCGGCCGGCCCCGCAGCGGCAGGTATTCGGTGCCCGCCAACGGCTGGCCCGGCGGTGCCCGGCGGCCCGGGTTGGGCTTGTAGCGGTATTGCAGCACGTGCGGACCCACTCCCTCGCGCTCGCCTGCGGCAATGCTCGCCGCTGCCCTGGCGAATTACAACAACAACCTAAGGCTCCGCTTCCGGCGCCGGCTGGTCGAGCCAGTGCGGGTCCACCACCGGCAACGGGATCGCACGGAGCAGCGCCCGCGTGTACGGGTGCTGCGGCGCGGCGAACAGCGTGGCGCAGTCGCCCGCCTCCACGACCGCACCGTGCCGCATCACCACCACCCGGTCGCACAGCGCCCGCACCACCGAAAGGTCGTGGCTGATGAACAGCAGTGCGAGGTGGTTCTCGCGCCGCAACTCGCGCAGCAGATCGAGGATCTGCACCTGCACCGAGACGTCGAGGCCGGAGACCACCTCGTCCGCCAGCAGGAAATCCGGCGCCAGTGCCAAGGCGCGGGCAATGCCGACGCGCTGGCGCTGGCCGCCGGAAAGCTGGTGCGGGTAGCGGTCCAGGAAGGCAGCGGGCAGTTGCACCTGGTCCAGCAAGGCGGCCACCCGCTGGCGCAGTGCCGGGCCTTGCGCCAGCCCCTGCACCACCAGCGGCAGCGCCAGGCTCTGCGCCACCGTCCGACACGGGTTCAGCGCCGCCTGGCTGTCCTGGAACACCATCTGCAGGCGCGGTCGCAGCGGCCGCAGCGCCTGCTCGGGCAGCGCGGTGATGTCCTGGCCGTCGAAGGTAATGCTGCCGGACTGCGGGCGGTGCAGGCGCAGCAGCGTGCGGCCGAGCGTGCTTTTGCCCGAACCGGATTCACCCACCAGCCCGACCGATTCACCGCGCCCGACCGAGAGCGAGACGTCGCGCAGGATCGGCAGCAGCGGCGCGCCGCCGAGCAGCGGCTTGCGGGTGCGGTCGGGCAGCGCCAGGTGCAGGCCGCGCGCGTCAAGCAGCGGCGGCACGGTCGGCCTCCGCGGTGTCGGCCCAGAGCTGCTCGACCAGCGCCGTGGGCACCGGATGCAGGCCGCGCTCGGGCTCGTCGTAGCGCGGCATCGCCGCCAGCAGCGCGGCGGTGTAGGCGTGGGCGGGGCGGGCGAACACCTCGGCGACGCTGCCGCATTCCAGCACCCGGCCGGCGAACAGCACGCTCATGCGGTCGCACAGCTTGGCGACCACGCCGAGGTCGTGCGTGACGAACAGCACGGCCACGCCGCTCTCCCGCTGCAACTGCCGGATCAGCCGCAGCACCTCCAGCTGCACCGTCACGTCCAGCGCCGTGGTCGGCTCGTCGGCGATGATCAGCTGCGGTTGGCAGGCGAAGGCCATGGCGATGACGATGCGCTGGCACATGCCGCCCGAGAGTTCGTGCGGGTATTGGCCCAGCACCCGGGCGGGGTCGCGGATCTGCACCCGCTCCAGCCAGTCCAGCGCCGTGTCGCGCGCCTCGGCTCGCGACCGGCCCTGCGCGCGCAGCACCTCGGCCAGCTGGCGTTCCACCCGCAGCACCGGGTTCAGCGCCGCCGAGGGGTTCTGCAGGATCATCGCGATGGAATGCCCGAGCAGCGCCCGCCGCGACCGCGGCGGCAGCGCCAGCACGTCCTGCCCGGCGAAGCCGATGCGGCCCGCGGTGACGCGCACGCCCTCGGGCAGCACGCCGGCCACGGCACGGGCCAGCATGGTCTTGCCGCCACCGGATTCACCCACCAGCCCATGCACCTCGCCGGCCGCCACCGCCAGGTCCACGCCGCGCAGCACCGGGCGCCCACCCGGCAGCGCGGCGCGCACCTGCTCCACGCGCAGCAGCGGGGTCATTCGTCGCCCCGCTGGGTGGCGCGGCGCAGCCCGTCGCCCAGCAGGTTCAGCAGCAGCACGCTGGCCAAAATGCAGGCCATGCCGGAGGTGATGACCCACCAGGCCTGGTTGAAGGTGTCGCGCCCATCGGCGACCACGCCGCCCCAGGTGGGGATGTCGCTGGAGGAGAAGCCGATGAAGGCCAGCACCGCCTCCACCACGATCGCGCGGCCCATCTCCAGGCTCAGCAGCGCCAGCGCGATGGGCGTGAGGTTGGGCAGGATCTCGCCGAACAGGATGCGCCCGCCACCCACGGCCATCAGCCGCGCCGCCAGCACGAAGTCCTGCTCGCGCAGCTTCAGCGTCTCGGCCCGCATCACCCGGGCGAAGCGGGTCCAGCCGATCAGCGCCACCGCCAGGATCACGGTGTTCAGCCCGGGGCCGATCACCGCCGCCAGCACGATGGCCAGCAGCATCGGCGGGAAGGACATGAAGACCTCCACCGTGCGGCTGACCAGCGCGTCGGCCCAGCCGCCGAGGTAGCCGGCCACCAGGCCGAGCAGCATGCCCACGCCGCCCGAGAGGCTGGTGCCCGCCAGCATCACCAGCAGCGCCGGCCGCACGCCCCAGATGAGGCGCGAGAGCAGGTCCCGCCCCAGGCTGTCGGTGCCCAGAAGGTAGGCCGGGTCGCGCGCCGCGCTCCAGAACGGCGGCAGGTTCTGCGCCAGCAGGTCCTGCTCCATCGGGTCGTGCGGCGCCAGCCAGGGCGCCAGCAGGCCCACCAGCAGCAGCACGGCGACGCCACCGCCGCCCAGCAGCAGCGGCAGGTTCCAGCGTGGCCTCATGCCTGGCGGATCCGCGGGTCCAGCAGCGCGTAGCTGAGGTCCACCGCCAGGTTCAGCAGCACGAACAGCACCGAGAACACCATCGTGACGCCCTGGATCACCGGCAGGTCGCGGTTGACCGCGGCGCGGTAGAGCATGTTGCCGAGGCCGGGATAGGCGAAGATGAGTTCCACCAGCACCGTGCCGCCCAGCAGCAGCACCACCTGCACGCCGGCCACCGTGACGGTCGGGATCAGCGCGTTCGGCAGCGCGTGCCGCAGCAGCGCGGCGTTGGGCGAGAGGCCCTTCACCTGGGCCAGCAGCATGTAGTCCTGGCGCATCGCCTCCAGCAGCGCGGTGCGCAGCACGCGGGCGATGATGGCGGCGAGCGGGATGGCCAGCGCCAGTGCCGGCAGCGCCAGGTGGCTCAGCAACTCCGCCGCCAGATGCGGTTGCAGCGTGACCAGGCTTTCCAGCAGGTAGAACTGGGTGTGGAACGCGGTTGCCACCACCGGGTCCACCCGGCCGGAGCTGGGGAACAGCGGCAGCGCCACGCTCAGCGCCAGCACCAGGATCAGCGCCCAGAGGAATTCCGGAATGGCCAGCGCCACCGCGCTGGCGCCTTCCACCGCGGCCTCCGGCCAGTGTCGCCGCCAGCGCACCGCGGCCAGCCCGGCCAGCATGCCGGTGGTGGTGGCCAGCACGAAGGCGCACAGCGCCAGCTCCAGCGTCGCCGGCAGGCGCTGCAGCACCAGGCCCAGCACGTCCTGCTTCATGGTGATGGAAGTGCCGAAGTCGCCGCGTGCGAGCGCAGCCAGGTAGAGCGCGAACTGCATCGGGATCGGCTGGTCCAGCCCGTAGGCGCGGCGCAGCCGGGCGATGTCATCCGGCGTGGACTCGCCGGTGACCATCATGCTGATGGGGTCGCCCGGCACCACCCGCAGCAGCACGAAGATGATCAGCACCACGCCGAACAGCGTCGGCAGCGCCTGCAGCAGCCGGCGCAGGACGGTGCTGGCGGTCATCCGGCCGGGTCAGCCCGCCCGGCGGAACTGCGTCGGCATCACGAAGCCGGCCCGATGCGCGGTGAACTCGAGGTCGGCGCGATGGATGATCGGCTGGTACAGCTGGTAGAGCGGCAGGATGAAGGCTTCCTCCGCCACCCGGCGGTTCAACGCCTGGTAGCCCGCCAGGCGCTTGGCCTCGTCATGCTCGCTGAACAGCGCGGTCAGGCCGGCGTCCAGCTCGCCGCCCTTCCAAGATGAATGCGGCGAGGACGACAGCAGCGCGGTGCCGAGCGAGCTTTCCGGGTCTGCCGTCGCGTTGCCCCAGTCGTAGAAGGCGGCGGGCGCCAGGCGGTGCTGGGTGCGCAGCTCGAAGTGCTTGGCGATCTCGTAGACCTCGATGCTGGCGTTGATGCCGACGCGCCGCCACATCTGCACGATGGCCTGCACCGTCTCGTAGTCCTTCGGCTTGTAGCCGCGCGTGGTCTGCACCGTCAGCTGCACCGGATTGGCCGGCGAGAAGCCGGACTGCGCCAGCAGCGCGGCGGCGCGGGCGGGGTCGTGCGGCGCGGTGATGCCGGCGTCGTAGCCCTTGTACTCCGGCGCCAGCAGGGTATCGAGCGCCTTGGCATAGCCGCGGTGCAGCCGCTGCACGATGGCCTGCTTGTCCACCGCCATCGCCGCGGCGCGCCGCACGTTGGGGTCCTTGAAGGGGCCGTCGTTGTTGATGAACATCAGCGCGACATCGGCGATGGGCGAGCAGTTGCCCGCCAGGCCCTGGCGCTGGCGCAGCCGGTCGTATTCCTCGTAGGAGACATCCACCGCCACATCGGCGCCGCCGCGCTCCACCTCGGCGATGCGGGCGGCGTTGTCGGGCAGGAACTTGTAGATCACGGTGTCGAAGGCCGGCGCGCCGGCCCAATGCCCGGGGAACGCCTTCAGCCGCAGGAAGGAGCCGCGTTCGTAGTGGTCGAACCGGTAGGGCCCGCAGCCCATCGGTGCGCGTTCGAACCCGGCCGCGCCGACGCTTTCGTAGTAGTGCGGCGGGATCAGGTAGCAGCTGATGAAGCTCAGCCGCTCCAGCATGTTGGCGCGCCAGGGTTCCACCTTGAAGTGGATGGTGGCGCCCTCCACCCGGATGTCCTTGTTGCTGGCGAAGACCGACTGCATCGGCCCGCCGGTG
>CAIMOR010000130.1 GCA_903843125.1 uncultured Rhodospirillales bacterium | reverse complement strand
TATGGCGGCGTGCCGGACGAGGAGATGCTGATGGCACTCTCCCCGGCCGACCTGGCAGTTGCGGTCGAGGGCATGAAGGCGCTGGCGAAGAACGGCCTGCGCTACCCGATCCCGCCCTATGGCATCCAGATGGACCCGAGCCTGGGCATGGGCGGCAGCTACCCGAAGCCGTAGCCGCGGAGCGCTGGATCGCCGCCGCCGCTGCCTTCAATTCACGCCCACCGCACCGCCCATGACGTCGCCGATGCCGCGGTGGATCACCAGGTCGGCGATCTCGTCCAGCCCGGTCGGCTCGTTGTTGACGATGACCAGCGTGGCGCCCTTGCGCTTGGCCACCTCCGGGAAGCCCGCCGCCGGGTAGACCACCAGCGAGGAGCCGAGCACGACAAACAGGTCCGCCGCCAGGGTCGCCTCCCGCGCGCGGATCATCTGGGCTTCCGGCATGGCCTGGCCGAAGCTGATGGTGGCGGTCTTGATCAGCCCGTCGCACCTCAGGCAGTCGTGTACGAAGCCATCGCGCTCCCAGGCCAGGCGCAGGTCGTCGATCTCGTAGCGCTCGGCGCAGTCCAGGCAACGTGCGTAGGTGCTGTTGCCGTGCAGCTCGATCACCTGGCGTTCGGGAATGCCGCTGGCCTGGTGCAGCCCGTCGATGTTCTGGGTGATGACGGCGCTGACCTTGCCCTCCCGCACCAGCCGCGCCACGGCGCGATGCCCGCGGTTCGGCTCGGCCGCGCGCATGGTGTGCTCATGCTCGAACTTGCGCTTCCAGGCCTCGGCGCGCCAGGCCGGGGAGCTGACGTAGTCCTGGTACATGATCGGCTTCACCTTGGCCCACATGCCCGTCGGGCTGCGGAAATCCGGAATGCCGCTTTCGGTGGAGATCCCGGCGCCGGTGAAGATCACGGCGCGTCGGCTGGCCGCGAGCAGGTCGCGCAGCGCGGTGATGTCCTCGGTCATGCAGCCTCCTCGCGCATCATCGCCGCGCACTTCTCGCCGATCATGATGGTCGGCGCATTGGTGTTGCCGGTGGTCAGCGTCGGCATCACGCTGGCATCGGCGATGCGTAGGCCCTGGATGCCGTGCACCCGCAACCGGCTGTCCACCACGGCGCGCGGGTCCTCGCCCATGCGGCAGGTGCCGACCGGGTGATAGATGGTGGTGCCGACCTCGCGGGCGAAGGCCAGCATCTGTTCCTCGGTCTGCACCTGGGGGCCGGGCATGATCTCCTCGACGCTGTGCCGGGCGATGGCGGGCTGCGCCAGGATGGCGCGCGCCATACGCAGGCCGGCCGCAAGCACCTGCTGGTCGCTGCGGGCGCTGAGATAATTGGGGCGGATCGCCGGGCGCGCAAAGGGGTCGGCGGACTGCGCCATGATGCTGCCGCGGCTGTCCGGCCGCACCGGGCAGATCGCCACCGTCATGCCCGGCAGCTTCTCCAGCTGGCTGATCACGCCGCTGGCGTAGGTGGCCGGCGTGAACAGCAGTTGCAGGTCCGGGCTGGCCAAGCCCTCGCGGCTGCGCGCGAAGACCTGTGCGGTGGTGACGCCGAAGGTCAGCGCGCCATTGCCCAGCGCGAAGAACCGCGCCACCTGGCCCGCCAACCGCACCCCGCGCGCCAGCTGGTTGGTGGAGATGGCGTCCTTGACCCGGTGCTGCACCCGGGTGACGTAGTGGTCCTGCAGGTTGGCGCCGACACCCTGCATATCCGCGCGCACCTCGATCCCGAGGCCCCGCAGGTGCTCGGCGGGGCCGAGGCCGCTGAGCTGCATCAGGTGCGGGGAGTTCACCGCGCCACCGGACAGCACCACCTCCCGCGTCACCCGCACCGTGCGCAGCTTACCGCCTTGGCGGAACTCGGCGCCGATGCAGCGGCGGCCGTCGAACAGCAGCCGCGTCGCCTGCGCTTCCGTCTCCACCCGCACGCGGCCCTTGGCGGCCTTCAGGAAGGTCTGCGCCGTCGAGCCGCGCCAGCGGCCGATGCGGGTCATCTGCGAATAGCCCACGCCTTCCTGCTCGCGCCCGTTGAGGTCGCGCCGAAACGGGTGGCCGGCCTGCTGCGCTGCCTCGACGAAGCGATGCGTCAGCGGCAGGATCGTGCGGTAGTCCTCCACCTGCAGCGGGCCGTCCCTGCCGCGGAACTCGGGCTCGCCCTTGCCGTGGTAGGTCTCGCTCTTGCGGAAGAACGGTAGCACCTCGTCATAGCTCCAGCCGCGCGCGCCCCGTTGCGCCCAGCCGTCGAAGTCCGCGGGGTTGCCGCGGACGTAGAGCATGCCGTTGATCGACGACGAGCCGCCCAGCGTGCGGCCGCGCGGCCAGCGGATTTCGCGGTTGTTGCTGGCCGGTTCCGGCTGCGTCGTGTAGCCCCAGTTCACCAGCTTCTGGTTCTGCAGCAGCTTGATCATGCCGGCGGGAATGTGGATCCAGGGGTGTCGGTCCGGCGGGCCGGCCTCCAGCAGCGTCACGCGCGCGCCGGTTTCGCTCAGCCGCGCCGCGACGACGCAGCCAGCCGAGCCGGCGCCGATGACCAGGTAGTCCGTCTCCATGCCGCTCCCCCCGTTCCCGATGGGATTCGGGACCGGGGCAGGGCTGCGGTCAAGCCGGCTTCATGCCGCGCGCAGTTGCGGCGCCAGATGGTGATGGAAGAACTCCACGAAGCCGGGTTGCTCCGGGCCGATCTGGGTCAGGATCAGGTGGTCGAAGCCGGCCCGGCGATACTTCTCCAGGGCCGCCAGGTGCACCTCCGGCGAAGGTCCGCAGCTGACCTGCCCGGCGACGATTTCCGGCGTGATGTGCCTGGTGGCGGCAGCGAAGCTCTCCACCGTCGGCAACTCCGCCTGCACCGGCCAGCCGGTCACCGCCCAGCGGAACAACCGGTGGGCGGTGGCGCGCGCCGTGGCCTCGTCGGCGGCCCAGCACATCGCCACCTCGGCATAGCAGGGGCCGGTGCCGCCGGCGTCGCGGTAGGCCTGCACCAGTTCCGGCTTGGCTTCGGTGGCGATCAGGCCGTCCGCGTCCTGCGCCGCCAGCCGCGCCGCTTCCGGCCCGCCCGCGGCAATGATGACGGGCGGCTTGGTCGCCGGGCGGTCGAACAGCCGGGCGTGGTCGAGGTCGTAGTAGTCGCCGCGGTAGTTGGTCAGGTCGCCCCGAAGCAGGCCCTGGATGATCTCGGTGGCCTCGGCCAGGCGGTGGTGCCGTTCCCCCGTGCCGGGCCAGCCGGCGCCGATGACGTGTTCGTTCAGCCTTTCGCCGGCACCCAGGCCGAGGGTGAACCGATCGCCGCTGAGCAGCGCGATGGTGGCGGTGCCCTGGGCGATGATCGTGGGATGGTAGCGCAGCAGCGGGCAGGTCACCGCCGTCATCAGGCCGAGGCGAGCGGTCGCCTGCGCCACCGCGCCAAGCACCGACCAGGCCAGCGGGGCGTGGCCCTGCTCCTCGACCCACGGCGAGAAATGGTCCGAGATGGCGGCGAAGTCGAAGCCGGCCTGTTCCGCCAGCACCGCGTTGCGGACCAGGTCGGCCGGTCCATGCTCCTCCGACATCAGCTTGTAGCCCAGCTTGATCATCGCCTTGCCTCGCCTGTGGTGGCCGTGCAACGCGGGCCTGAGGGGGCGGTTCACGCGGCGCTGACGTTGGCGGACCAGGCCTGGCGGGGTCGCCCCGCACGGGATTTGTCACTGGCCGCGGCGGATGTTCCAGAACAGCGTGGGGCCCTGCAGCATTCCCGTCAGTTCCCGCCGGAAGGCGGTGGGCTGGAAGAACTGGCCGAGTGGAATATAGGGCAGTTCCTCGAACGCCGCCGCCTGCACCTGCTGCGCCAACGCCGGCTGCGCCGCCGCATCCGCTGCCAGCCAGGCGTCGCGCAGCGCCTCCACCTTCGGCGCCGTCGGCCAGCCCGGCCAGGCCGCGGTGCCATTGCCGCGCAGCATCAGGTGGACGGCGGGGTTCAGGAAGTCCACGCCGGAGAAGAAGGTGAACAGCATGTCCCAGCCGCCCTGCGCCGCCGGGCCACGATTGGCGCGGCGCTGCACCACCGTGGCCCAGTCGCTCGGCGTATAGTCTACCCTGGCGCCGGCGCGGCGCATCAGGTCGGCGCCCACTTCCGTCAGCGCCTGCACGTTGGGATAATCGGTTGGGCCGATGATGCTGACGGGCACGCCCGCCAGCGCGCGGCCGGCGGCGGCCAGGTCGCGCGGGCCGCTCAGCGCCGCAAGGCCGACCTCGCTGGCGGAAGGCGAGCCGGGCGGGAAGAAGCCGACCCCCTCCGCCCATGCGCCCGGCGCGGTGCCGGCAACCGCCTGCATGAAGTCGCGTTGCCTCACCGCCGGCAGCACGGCGCGGCGCAGTGCGGGGTCGTCGAACGGCCCGCGCAGCTGGTTGAAGCGCAGCACCGCCAGGAAGCCCGCGGGGTCAGGGTTCTCCACCGCCAGCTCCGGCCGGCGGCGCAGCAGCGGCAGCAGGTCCGGCGTGGGGAATTCCCACCAATC
>CAIMOR010000129.1 GCA_903843125.1 uncultured Rhodospirillales bacterium | reverse complement strand
ACGCCGCAGCCGATGGCGCAGCTGAAGGCCAAGCCGCACGAGCGCAGCATGGAAACCGCCATGCCCGCCGCCTATGCCGAGCTGGTGCAGGTGCGCGCCACGCTGGAAAAGCACTACCGGGACATGCAGGACATCGAGTTCACGGTGCAGCAGAACAAGCTGTACATGCTGCAGACCCGCAACGGCAAGCGCACCGCCGCCGCCAGCCTGAAGGTCGCGGTGGACATGGCGCGCGAGGGGCTGATCGACCAGGCCGAGGCCATCAGGCGCGTCGACCCCAAGGCGCTGGACCAGCTGCTGCACCCCATGCTGGACCCCAAGGCCCCGCGCAAGCTGCTGAGCAAGGGCCTGCCCGCCAGCCCCGGCGCCGCCTGCGGCACCGTGGTGTTCAACGCCGATGAGGCCGAGGCCCGCGCGGCCAAGGGCGAGGCCGTCATCCTGGTGCGGATCGAGACCAGCCCGGAAGACATCCACGGCATGCACGCCGCCCGCGGCATCCTCACCGCGCGTGGCGGCATGACCAGCCACGCCGCCGTGGTGGCGCGCGGCATGGGCCGGCCCTGCGTGGCCGGCGCCGGCGGCATCACCATCGACTACGCCAGCCAGCAGCTCTCGGCCGGTGGCCAGGTGGTGCAGGCCGGCGAGACGCTGACGCTGGACGGCGCGACCGGCGAGGTCTTCATCGGCAGCGTGGCCATGATCGAGCCCAAGCTCAGCGGCGACTTCGCCACCCTGATGGAATGGGCCGACGGCGTGCGCCGCCTCAAGGTGCGCGCCAATGCTGAGACACCGCTGGACGCCGACACCGCGCGCAAGTTCGGCGCCGAGGGCATCGGCCTCTGCCGGACCGAGCACATGTTCTTCGACCCCCAGCGCATCGGCGCGGTGCGGCAGATGATCATGAGCGAGAGCGAGGGCGGCCGGCGCGACGCCCTGGCGCGGCTGCTGCCGTTCCAGCGCAAGGATTTCGCGGAGCTCTTCACCATCATGGCGGGGCTGCCGGTCACCATCCGCCTGCTGGACCCGCCGCTGCATGAGTTCCTGCCGCACGCCGACCACGAGATGCAGGAGGTGGCCGATGCGCTGGGCAGCGACCTGGCCACCATGCAACGCCGCGGCGCCGAACTGGCGGAGGCCAACCCGATGCTCGGCCATCGCGGCTGCCGGCTCGGCATCTCCTACCCCGAGATCTACGAGATGCAGGCCCGCGCGATCTTCGAGGCCGCGGTCGAGGTGGCCAAGGCCGGCGGCCGCGCGCCCGTGCCGGAGATCATGATCCCGCTGGTGGCGACCAGGCGCGAGCTGGAGATCACCCGCGCCCAGGTGGACGCCGTGGCGCAGCAGGTGTTCACCGAATCCGGCACCCACATCGAATACTACGTCGGCACCATGATCGAGCTGCCGCGCGCCTGCCTGACCGCCGACAAGATCGCCGAGGTCGCCGACTTCTTCAGCTTCGGCACCAACGACCTGACGCAGACCACCTTCGGCCTGTCGCGCGACGACGCCGGCAAGTTCCTGCCGCTCTATGTCGAGAAGGGCATCATGCCGCGCGACCCCTTCGTCAGCATCGATGTCGAGGGTGTCGGCGCGCTGGTGGAGATTGCCGCCGAGAAGGGCCGCGCGGTGAAGGCCAACCTCAAGCTCGGCATCTGCGGCGAACATGGCGGCGACCCCGCCAGCATCGCCTTCTGCGAAAGTGTCGGGCTGGACTACGTCAGCTGCTCGCCCTACCGCGTGCCGGTGGCGCGGCTGGCGGCGGCGCAGGCCGCGCTGGCCGGCGAGAAGTCCGACCGCACGGCGTGATGCCGGCCGAAGACCGCAGCGCCGTCGCGCTGCGCGCGGTGACCGTGGCCGACCTGCCCGCGGTGACGGCGTTGCACGACGCCGCCTTCCAGGCGCTGGGCGCGGCCTACACGGCGGCGCACAAGGCGGCGCACGCGGCCTTCGTCCGCACCGCCGACTACGCCGCCGACGTGCTGCGCAGCGATGTCTGGCTGGCGGAGCGCGACGGCCGGCTGCTCGGCAGCGCCGGCTGGATCCATGCGGCGCCGGGCCAGGGCCGCATCCGCAAGGTCTTCGTCCACCCGGATGCGGCACGCCAGGGCCTCGGCACCCGCCTGGTGCTGGCGGCCGAGGCCCGCGCCCGCGCCCAGGGCTGCACCCGGTTCATGCTGCGCGCCTACCTGGACGCGGTGCCGCTGTACGCCAAGCTGGGCTACGTTGCGGACCGGCCGGGCGAGATGCAGATGCTCGACGGCGCCGCGATGCCGGTAGTGTTCATGACCCGCGCCAACGCCTGAGGGCGTTGGTCGCGCCCCCCGCGCCAACGCCTGAGGGCGTTGGTCGCACTCCCCGCGCCAACGCCTGATGGCGTTGGTCGCGCCCCTCCGCGCCAACGCCTGATGGCGT
>CAIMOR010000128.1 GCA_903843125.1 uncultured Rhodospirillales bacterium | reverse complement strand
TAACCGAGATAATCAAAGCGATAGTCTCTTAAGCGTGCCCCCGATACAAACATGTTGATGAGACGATGGCAGTTGTTGAAAAGACCCTGGTTGCCGCCCTGGCCCGACCCCTGCGCGGGCCCGGCGCCTGCCGGGCGTGCCGGCGCGGCGGCGCCTGGCACCACCACGCGCTTCTTCACCACCTCAACCTGCACGGTTTTGCTGCGCCCGTGGCTGAAGCTTTGGCGTACGCTGCCTGCGTCCACCGTCTTGCCCAGCTCCAGGCGACCGCCGGCCGGCCGAAGGCTCAGCCTGCTCTTGCCCGCGTCCTGGTCGTTCTGGTCGCTCATCCGCTGGTCCGAACCCGATCCGATATCCGTCATGCCCACCACGCCCGCAGGCGTGTCCTAAACCCGTGTGTCCGCCGGACCCTGGGGCTTGTCATCGCCCTGGCCTGGCTCAGCCTGCACCTGGAAGCCGGCCAGCCTGGCGGCTTCCGCCGCGATGCTGTCCGCCATCCGCCCGGGTGCGACCGCCACGTGAACCGCGTGGTCGCGCCCGAACACCGCGCCCAGCGCGGCCCCCGGCAGTGGTGCCACCACCGGCAAATTCCTGCCCCCCAACACCCTGGCGCGTTCCGCCAGGCTGCCGTCCGAGGCCTGCACCACCAGGCCAACGCGGCCTGCCAGCACCACTTCCCGCACCGCCTGCCACCCGGCCACCGCCTGGCCGCCGCGACGGGCGAAACCCATCAGGTCCCGAACCCGGGACCGCAATCCATCCTCGATCCGCTTGCGAAGGTCGGGGGGAAATACCACCGGCCCACGGGCTGCCTTGCTGAAGGCACCGCGAGCCAGGGCGCGTTCTAACACATCGGCCTTCGCGCTCAACCACATTCCCCGGCCCGGCAGGCGCCCAGCAAGGTCGGGCACCAATTCGCGGCCGGGTCCGAGCACGAAGCGCAGCATCCGTTCCTTCGGCTGGCTTTCCCGCGTGACGATGCAGCGCCGCAGCGGACCCTTCTCGGGTTCGTCGGGCAACCCGTCCCCATGGTCGTGCCCAGGGTCGTGCCCAGGGTGGTCCCCAGAGTCGCTTCCAGGGTCGCTTCCAGGCTCGGGCTCAGGCGTTGCTGTCGTTGTCCGGTGCCGCTTCGCCAGCGGCCTCCTCCTCACCCTCGAACCAATGCGCGCGCGCCGCCATGATGACGGCGTTGGCGGTCTCCTCGTCGATCGCCTCGGTGCCGAGGATCTCGATTAGTTCGTCGGCGGCCAGGTCGGCCAGGTCGTCCAGCGTCTTCACGCCCTTCTCACCCAGCGCCACCAGCATGGCGGGCGAGAAGCCGCCGGCCTCGGCCACCGCGTCCTCGACGCCCATCTCGCGGCGCTTGTCGTCCAGCTCCACCTCGCGCTGGTCCAGGAAGCCCTGGGCGCGGCGCTTGAGCTCGGCGGCGACGTTCTCGTCGAAGCCCTCGATCTCGGCCAACTCCTCGTCCTCGACGCCGAGCAGGTCCTCGATGCTGGTGAAGCCTTCGGTGACCAGCAGGCCGGCGATCACGTCGTCGACGTCCAGCGCCTCGACGAACAATCCGCTGCGCTTGCGGAACTCCTCCTGGCGGCGCTCCGATTCCTCGGCTTCGGTCAGGATATCGACATCGTAGCGGGTCAGCTGCGAGGCAAGCCGGACATTCTGCCCGCGACGACCGATGGCGAGCGAGAGTTGGTCATCCGGCACCACGACTTCAACCCGGCGGCCTTCGTCGTCCATCACCACCTTGGTCACCTCGGCCGGCGCCAGCGCGTTGACGATGAATGTGGCGTTGTCGCCGGACCAGGGGATGATGTCGATCTTCTCGCCCTGCAGTTCCTGCACCACGGCCTGAACGCGGGAGCCGCGCATGCCGACGCAGGCGCCGACCGGGTCGATGCTGCTGTCGCGGCTGATGACGGCCATCTTGGCGCGGCTGCCGGGGTCGCGCGCCACGGCCTTGATCTCGATGATGCCGTCGTAGATCTCCGGCACTTCCTGGGCGAACAACTTCGCCAGGAAGCCGGGGTGGGTGCGGCTGAGGAAGATCTGCGGGCCGCGCGGTTCTTCCCGCACGTCATAGATGTAGGCGCGCACGCGGTCGCCGTTGCGGAAGGCTTCGCGCGGAATGGTCTCGTCGCGGCGCAGCAGGGCCTCGGCGCGGCCGAGATCGACCATCAGGTTGCCGTACTCGGTGCGCTTGACGATGCCGTTGATGATCTCGCCCACACGGTCCTTGTATTCGGCGAACTGCTTGCCGCGCTCAACCTCCCGCACGCGCTGGACGATGACCTGCTTGGCGGTCTGGGCGGCGATGCGGCCGAAGTCGATCGGCGGGAGGGGATCGATGATGAACTCGCCGAGCTTGATGCCCGGCTTGATCTTCAGCGCGATGCGCAGCGGGATCTGCGTCGCCTCGTTCTCGACCGGCTCGGCCTCCACCACCTCGGTCCAGCGGGACAGCTTCACTTCGCCGTTGCGGCGGTCGATGAAGGCGCGGATGTCCTTTTCATGGCCGTACTTGGCGCGGCCGGCCTTCTGGATGGCCTGCTCCATGGCTTCGAGCACCTCGTCGCGCTCGATCATCTTTTCGCGCGCGACCGCGTCGGCAACCTGGAGCAGCTCCGGGCGGGCGATGGTGATGTCCACGGCCATGGCTCAGTTCCTCTTCGAAGGGGGTGGCGCGGCGGCTTCCGGTTCGGCCTCAGCGTCATCGGGGGCGGGTACGCCCCGCTCGGCGGCGGTGGCGGCGATCAGTTCGTCGGTCAGCACCAGCTTGGCGCGGCGCATGTTGCCGCGGGGGAAGCTGGCCTCGGTGCCGTCCTCCAGCCGCAGCCGCACCACCTCGGCATCGGCGCCCAGCGCGATGCCGCGGAAGCGCTTGCGGCCGTCCTGCGGGATGTTGAGTTCCAGCGTCGCGACGTGGCCTGCGTAGCGGTTCCAGTCCTTGGCCCGGGTCAGCGGCCGGTCGATGCCGGGGGAGGAGACCTCCAGCTGCCATTCGCCCTTGATCGGGTCGTCCACGTCCAGCACGGCGCCGACGGCGTGGCTGATGTTCTCGCAGTCCGAGACGGTGAACAGCGTGCCGTCGGCGCGGTCCGCCATGATCTGCACGGTCGGGCGTTCCTTGCCCTGGACCTGCACGCGCACGAGTTCGTAGCCCATGTGTTCGAGCGTCGGCGTGATCGCATCGGCGATGCGCGCCTCAAGGCCTTCGTGGTGCGGGCGTTCGATCTGGTCGGGCATGGTAGCCATAAAAACAAAAAAGGCGGCCCGTTAAGGCCACCCCCCGAGAAACGGATGATGTCTGTGGGGTGTATATAGTCTGGCGAGCAGCGGCCGACAAGCGGGTTTCCGGACCGCAGGGCGTGGCTGGTTGCCGCTGCGCAAGGCGGGGCTAATTCCCGGGCCGCAAGGCGACGTCAATTCCCGGGCCGCAACGCGGGGTTAATTCCCGGGCCGCAACGCGGCCACGATCGCCTCGGCCACCTCGTGCGCGGCGTAGCGCACCCCGTCGCGGCTCCAGTGCACGCCATCGGCACCCGGTGCCAGGCGCGAAAGGTCGCCGCCGGGGGCCAGGCCGAACTGGCGGGCGGCATCGGCCTGGGCGCCGCGGATGGCGCTGGCGTCGATGGCGGCGTCGCGGCCGAGCGGGGCGGTGCGGGACAGGCCCAGGCGGGCGAGCAGGGCGTCCCGCCCCTCCGGCGCCAACCAGGCGGCCAGTTGGGCGCTGCCGAGGATGCGGTAGCGGCCATCCAGCGGGCCGAGCGGGGTTTGCAGCACCGGCATGCCCGGCGCGCCGCCGGCCCGCAGTGCCGAGACCACGACGCCGAGGCCGGCGACGTATTCGCCAGGGGCGGTGCCGAGGAAGGCATCCGTGGTGCCATGCGCCAGGATCAGGGCGGCCGAGGCGGGGGCGGCGGCGTGGATGACGCGGCGCAGGCGACGGCCGGCCGGGCCATGCGCGTCCGCCAGCTGGGCCACGGTGGCGCCGCCCCAGGCCGCGCCGGCCAGCGCCACCGGGGCGCGGTTCAGCCGCCAGGACAGCTCGGCCAGCAGGATGCGGGCGCCGTAATTGTCCTCGGCCTGGCCCCAATGGGTGCCATCCGGCCCGCAGCCGGGGCGGCCGAGGCAATCATACAGCACGGCATGCACCGGGGGCGCCGGCGGGTCCTCGGCGGTGGCGCGGAAGGCGCCCGCCTCGGGCGCGCCGCTGAAGAACAGCGCATCGGCCTGGGACTGGCCGGTGACGACGATGAGGTAGCCGACCGCGAAGCGATGCCCGAGCTGGCTGACCGCGCCGCTGCGGTCGCGCTGCAGCAGGCGGTACCAGCCGCCGAGCGGGGCACGGATGGTGCCGTCGGGCTCCGCCGGGGCAAAGGGGCGGAGCGCCGGGCCGCCGTCCAGCGGCTCCACCTGGTAGTGCACCGGGCCGGGCGGCACCGGGATGGCGGCGGTGCCATCCGGCTGCACGCCATAGATGCGGCTCCAGCTCGGCTGCGCCTCGGCGTGGCCGGCCACCGCCAGCAGCAGCAGCAGCGCGAGCCAGATCGGTCTTGGGGACATGGCGTGCTCTCCGGCGGGCGGCGGACCTTGCCGGCAATTCAGCGGTGGCGGAAGCGCGGTCGTGATAACCTGCCGCCGTTGCCAACCTGCCCCGCCGGACGAAGCACCTGCATGACCCGACCGACCCGCCCGATGCCTCGCCGCGAGCTTGCCCTGGCCGGGATGGGCCTGGTGCTGGCGCGGCCGGCGCGGGCGCAGCTTCGGCAATACCGGTTCGACCAGAATTTCGGCCGGCTGAGCTTCACCGCGCGGCATTTCGGGCTGCTGAGCTCAACCGGCAGCTTCGGCCGGTTCGAGGCGCAGGTGGCGCTGGACCCGGATGACCCGAGCCGGGCCGAGGTGGCGGTTTCGGTCGAAACCGGCTCGATCGACCTGGCCTGGCCCGGGGCGGCGGAGCTGCTGCGCTCGGCGGCGTATTTCGATTCGGACACGCACCCCAAGGCCGAGTTCAACGGCCGGGCGACCGGCGTGGCGCGCGGGCGCGACCCGGCCGAGCGGTTCCGGATCGACGGCGCGCTGACGCTGCGCGGGGTGACCAGGCCGATGCAGATGGAGGCGCGGTTGCTGCGGCGCGGGCGCGATGCCGCCGAAGGGGCGGAGACGGCGGAGTTCAGCGCCAGCGGGTCGCTGAACCGGCTTGAGTTCGGCATGGTGGATGACCGGACCACGATCTCGGACCGGGTGCGGCTGGACGTCCAGGTGCGGCTGCTGGTCGGCCCGGCTTGAGCCAGGCGGGGCTGAGCGAGGCGGGCCTTGCCCCGGCCGGCATGGGCCGGGGCGGCTGGAGCCGGGCGCAGCGGCGGCTGCACTGGTGGGTGGCGCTGCTGGTGCCGCTGACGCTGGCCCTGGGCTTCCTGATGGTGGAGCTGCCGCTGCGGCCGTTGGCGCCGAAATTCCTGGCGTACCAGGCCCACAAGTCGTTCGGCCTGGTGGTCTTCGGGCTGGTGGCGTGGCGGCTGGTGCTGCGCTGGCGGCGGGGGCGGCCGGTGGCGGATGCTGGCTTGCCGCGCTGGCAGGTGCGGGCGGCCGGGATGGTGCACGCGGTGCTGTACGGGCTGCTGCTGATGGTGCCGGTGCTGGGCTACCTCAGCGCCGCGAGCGCGCCGGGGCAGGTGCCGACGATGATCTTCCTGCTGGTGCCGGTGCCGCATGTGGTGGGGCCGGACGCGGCGCGCTTCGCGCTGCTGCGCCTGGTGCACCTGTGGCTGGCGGTGGGGCTGGTGGCGCTGGCGCTGGGCCATGCGCTGATGGCGCTGCGGCACCATGCGCAGGGGCGGCCGGTGCTGCGGGCGATGTGGCGGGGCGACGCCTGATCGCCTGGGGGGGCCGGAGGCGCGGCGGCGGTGGTTGGCCGACGCCGTCGATCAGGCGGGCAGGCGGCTTTTCGGCAGGCAGGCCGCCGCGAACTGGGCGAAGGCGCGGGCGCGGTGGCTGATGGCGTGCTTCGCGGCCGGGTCCATCTCGCCATAGGTCTGGGCGTGGCCCTCGGGCTGGAACATCGGGTCGTAGCCGAAGCCGGTCAGGCCCCGCGGCGGCCAGACCCATTGGCCCGGGGCCTCGCCGAGAAAGCATTCGGTGTGGCCATCCGGCCAGGCCAGCACCAGGGCGCAGCTGAACCAGGCGAGGCGGCCGGGATGCTGTTCGGCCAGGGCGGCGACCTTGGCCATGGCCTGGGCATAGTCGCGCGTGCCATCCGCAAGCTGCGCCCAGTCGGCGGTGTAGACACCGGGGGCGCCTTCCAGGCTGGCCACGCTGAAGCCGCTGTCATCGGCCAGGGCGGGCAGGTTGGCGGCGCGGGCGGCGGCCAGCGCCTTTATCCGCGCGTTGCCGATGAAGCTGGTCTCGGTCTCCGCGGGTTCGGGCAGGCCAAGTTCGCCGGCGGAGACCAGGGAGAGACCGTGGCCGGCCAGCAGCGCCGCGACTTCCCGCAGCTTGCCCTTGTTGTGGGTGGCCAGGACGAGGCGGCCCGGGGCGAGCTGGCGGGGCATCGGCGCGCCTAGAGGCCGACCGCGGCGCGCTGGGCAGCGAAGAGCTGGTCGGTGCCGAGACGGGCCAGGCGCAGCAGTTCCAGCAGTTGCGCTTCGGAGAAGGGGGCGCCTTCCGCGGTGCCCTGGACTTCGACCAGGCCGCCGGAGCCGGTGAGGACGAAGTTGGCGTCGGCGTCCGCCTTGCTGTCCTCCGGGTAGTCCAGGTCCAGCACCGGCGTGCCTTCGAAGATGCCGCAGGAGATGGCGGCGACCTGTTCACGCAGCGGCATGGTGGTGAGCACGTTCATCTTCATGCAGTGCTTGAAGGCCAGGTGCAGGGCGACCCAGCTGCCGGTGATGCTGGCGCAGCGGGTGCCGCCATCGGCGTTCAGCACGTCGCAGTCGATGGAGACGGACATCTCGCCCATCGCCTTGAGGTCCACCACGGCGCGGAGCGCGCGGCCGATCAGGCGCTGGATTTCCTGGGTGCGGCCGGATTGCTTGCCCTTGGCGGCTTCCCGCTGGCCGCGGGTGTGGGTGGCGCGGGGCAGCATGCCGTATTCCGCGGTGACCCAGCCCTGGCCCTGGCCGCGCAGGAAGGGGGGCACCTTGGGCTCGACGCTGGCGGTGCACAGCACTTCGGTGCCGCCCATGCGGATGAGGCAGCTGCCTTCCGCGTGGTGGGAGAAGCCGGGTTCGAGGGAGACGCTGCGGAGGGTTTCCGGAGCGCGGCCGGAGGGGCGGGCGGAGGTGTTCATGCGCGGCGAGGTAGCATGCCGGGGTGGGGTGGGCGAGGGGGGGCAAAGGCGCCGCTTCCCTTCCGCCCCGGCCAGGCCCTAACCTTCCCGCATGCAGCAGCCGCCCAAACTCACCGCCGCCAGCACCGGGTTTTCCATGGCGGGCCTGGACAATCGCAGCGCCAGCATCCTGCGGGAGCTGGTGGAGCTCTATATCGCCACGGGCGAACCCGTCGGCTCCCGCTCGCTCTCCCGCCGCCTGCCGTTGGGGCTTTCGCCGGCTTCCATCCGCAACGTGATGGCGGACCTGGAGGAAGCCGGGCTGCTGTATGCGCCGCATACCTCGGCGGGCAGGTTGCCGACGGATCGGGGCCTCAGGCTGTTCGTCGATGGGTTGCTGGAGTTCGGCGACCTCGGCGAGGCCGAGCGCGAATCGATCAGTGCACGCTGCGCGGCTTCGGGCCGTTCGTTGCAGGAAACGCTGGGCGAGGCGGGGCAGATGCTCTCCGGCCTGGCCGGTGCCGCCGGGCTGGTGGTGGCGCCGAAGGGCGAGGCGCCGGTGCGGCATATCGAGTTCGTGGCGCTCGGCCCCGGCAAGGCGTTGGTGGTGCTGGTGGCGGCCGATGGCCAGGTGGAAAACCGGGTCATCGAGGTGCCGCCGGGGCTGCCGGCGAGCAGCCTGCAGCAGGCCAGCAACTACCTGAACGCGCGGTTGGCCGGCCGCACGCTGGATGAGACGCGGCTTTCGGTCAGCGGGGAAATCCTGGCCAACCGCACCGCGCTGGATGCGCTGACCACGCAGGTGGTGGAAGCCGGGCTGGCCACCTGGGCGGGCGGTGCCGCCGGCGGCAGCCTGATCATCCGCGGCCAGGCCAAGCTGCTGGAGAACCTGGACCAGCTCGCCCGGGTGCATGAGATCCAGGCGCTGTTCGACCGGCTGGAGGCGCAGGAGACGGTGCTGCGGCTGCTGGACCTGGCGCAGCGCGGCGAGGGCGTGCAGATCTTCATCGGCGCCGAGAGCGGGCTGTTCAGCACCGCCGGGCTTTCCATGGTGGTGGCGCCGTTCCGCAATGGCCAGGAGAGGATCGTCGGCGCCATCGGGGTGATCGGGCCGACGCGGATCAACTACGGCCGGGTGATCCCGGTGGTGGACTACACCGCGCGGGTAATCGGGCGGCTGTTGGGGTAGCGTCTTGCCAGCCCTGCCGGCGGGGCGGAGCATGGGCCGGCACGGGCAGCAAGCCCGGTGGAGGACAGCCCATGCACCACCGTCGCGGCGTGTTGGCCCTGGCGCTGGCCGGCCTGGCCGGGCGAAGCTTCGCACCACCAGCCCTGGCCCAACCCGCCTTGGCCCAACCTGCCTGGCCCGAACGGCCGGTGCGCGTGGTGGTGCCCTATGCCCCCGGCGGCGGCGCCGACGTGGTGGCGCGGACGCTGTGGGGGCGGCTGGGCGAGCTGTGGGGGCAGAGCTTCATCATCGAGAACCGTGGCGGCGGGGCAGGCATCATCGGTGCGGCGCTGGTCGCCCAGGCGCAACCGGACGGCCATACGCTGCTGCACGACGCGACCGCGCTTTCGGTCAACCCGGCCTTGTTCGAGGGGCGGCTGCCGTTCGACACGGTGCGCGCGTTCCGGCCGGTGTTCCTGGCCGGCACGCTGCCCAACCTGCTGCTGGCCAACCTGGGCGTGCCGCAGCGGACGGTGCCGGAGGTGATCGCGCTGGCCCGGGCGACGCCGGAGGGGCTGAACTGGGCCAGCGGCGGCAATGGCGGCATCCAGCACCTGGCGATCGAGATGTTCGCCCGGATGGCCGGGGTGAAGCTGAACCACGTGCCCTACAAGGGCGGCGCGGCGAGCATCACCGACGTTATGGCGGGCAACGTGAAGTTCGGCTTTTCCAACGCCGCCACGGCCAACAGCCAGGTGCGGAGCGGCCTGGTGCGGGTTGTGGCGCATACCGCGCTGGGGCCGCTGGAGAGCCTGCCCGGGGTGCCGGCGGTGGCGGAGACGCTGCCGGGCTTCGAGGCCCTGGAGTGGAATGCGGTGTTCGCGCCGGCGGGCGTGCCGGACGCCATTGTGATGCGGCTGAATGCCGGGCTGAACCAGGCGCTGGCGGAGCCCCGGGTGCGGGAGCGGCTGGCGGCGGTAAGCCTGCAGATGCGGGCGAATACGCCGGAGGAAGCGGCCAGCTTCTTCGCCGCCGAGATGGCCAAGTGGGGCAGGCTGGTGCGGGAAGCAGGGATACGGCCGGACTGACCGTGCCATTGCCCAGGCCGCACGGGTTGCAGCGGCCCTCGCCAGGGACTACCTGGGGCACGTACCCGGCCCCTGGCCGGGCATGAGCAAACCGCCGGACCGCAAGCAAGACATCATGAGCGACCCTGCCGAGACCACGCCGGCCTCCACGCCGGCTGACCAGACCGAAACCGCCGAAGCCCAGGCCGCGCCGGAGACCCCGGAACAGGCGATCGAGCGGCTGACCGCCGAGCGCGACGACATGCGCGACCGCTGGCTGCGCGCCGAGGCGGAGACGCAGAACGTGCGGACCCGCAGCGCCAAGGAAGCGACGGATGCGCGGCAATACGCCATTCAGAAGTTCGCCCGCGACGTGGTGGAGGCGGCCGAGAACCTGCGTCGTGGCCTGGACGCGCTGCCGGCCAAGGCCGAGGGCGAGCCGGAGTTGCTGACCAAGCTGCGCGAGGGCTTCGAGGGCGTGGAGCGCAGCTTCATCGGCATACTGGAGCGCAATGGCGTGGCGAAGAAGGAAGCCATGGGCCAGGCCTTCGACGCCGAGCATCACCAGGCGATGGCCGAGCAGCCGGCGCCGGAGGGTGTGGAGCCGGGCACGGTGATCCAGGCCTGGACGCCGTGCTGGACCCTGAACGGGCGGCTGCTGAAGCCGGCCATGGTTGTCGTGGCAGCCAAGGGCTGACGCGCGAAACAGGGCGTGGCAGCCAAGGGCTGACGCGCGAAACCTGGGTGTGGCAGCCAAGGGCTGACGCGCGGGACGAGGGCGGGGCAGCCACGGGTTGTGGCGCCGTCGACGATTAAGAATAAAATCCGGCCGCTTGGGTCTTGTCCCGGCGGCCGGGGCTGAATACATCGCCGGGTAAGGGGCCATCCGGCCCCGATTTCCCATCCGATCAACATCGGGGCCGGGCGCGGTGCCAACTTCGGGCCGTCCCTCGCCGCCAGCCAAGGAGCACTACGGATGAGCAAGGTCATCGGCATCGACCTGGGTACCACGAACTCCTGCGTTGCCATCATGGAAGGCAAGGACGTCCGCGTCATCGAGAACGCGGAGGGCGCCCGCACCACCCCCTCGATGGTGGCCTTCGCCAAGAACGGTGAACGCCTGGTCGGCCAGAGCGCCAAGCGCCAGGCCGTGACCAACCCGAGCAACACGCTGTACGCGGTGAAGCGCCTGATCGGCCGCCGGTTCGACGACCCGGTGGTGAACAAGGACATCGCGCTGGTGCCGTACAAGATCGCCCGCGCCGACAATGGCGACGCCTGGGTCGAGATCGACGGGCAGAAATACGCGCCGCAGCAGATCAGCGCGAACATCCTGACAAAGATGAAGGAAACCGCCGAGGCCTACCTTGGCGAGAAGGTGACCCAGGCGGTCATCACCGTGCCGGCCTACTTCAACGACGCCCAGCGCCAGGCGACCAAGGAAGCCGGCGCGATCGCCGGGCTGGAAGTGCTGCGCATCATCAACGAGCCGACGGCCGCGGCGCTGGCCTATGGCATGGACCAGAAGAAGGGCGGCATCGTCGCGGTCTACGACCTGGGCGGCGGCACCTTCGACGTCTCGATCCTGGAGATCGGCGACGGCGTGTTCGAGGTGAAGTCGACCAACGGCGACACCTTCCTGGGCGGCGAGGATTTCGACGCGCGCATCATCGACTACCTGGCGGACGAGTTCCGCAAGGAGCAGGGCATCGACCTGCGCGGCGACAAGCTGGCGCTGCAGCGGCTGAAGGAAGCCGCGGAGAAGGCGAAGATCGAGTTGTCCTCCTCCAAGGAGACCGAGGTCAACCTGCCGTTCATCACCGCCGACGCCAGCGGACCGAAGCATTTGGTGATGAAGCTGAGCCGGGCCAAGCTGGAAGCGCTGGTGGACGACCTGATCCAGAAGACGCTGGACCCCTGCCGCAACGCGCTGCGCGACGCCGGGCTTTCGGCCGGCGAGATCAACGAGGTGATTTTGGTGGGCGGCATGACCCGCATGCCCAAGGTCATCGAGGTGGTGAAGCAGTTCTTCGGCAAGGAGCCGGCCCGCAACGTCAACCCGGATGAGGTGGTCGCCATCGGCGCCGCGATCCAGGGCGGCGTGCTGAAGGGCGACGTCAAGGACGTGCTGCTGCTGGACGTGACGCCGCTGTCCTTGGGCATCGAGACGCTGGGCGGCGTGTTCACCCGGCTGATCGACCGCAACACCACCATTCCGACCAAGAAGAGCCAGACCTTCAGCACCGCGGACGACAACCAGACCGCGGTGACCATCAAGTGCTACCAGGGTGAGCGCGAGATGGCGGCCGACAACAAGCTGCTCGGCAACTTCGACCTGACCGGCATTCCCGGCGCCCCGCGCGGCGTGCCGCAGATCGAGGTGACCTTCGACATCGACGCCAACGGCATCGTCTCCGTCAGCGCGAAGGACAAGGCGACCGGCAAGGAGCAGCAGATCAAGATCCAGGCGAAGTCCGGGCTTTCCGACGCCGATATCGAGCGGATGGTGAAGGACGCCGAGGCCAATGCCGAGGCGGACAAGAAGCGCCGCGAGAGCGTGGAGGCCCGCAACGGCCTGGACAGCCTGATCCACGGCACCGACAAGACGCTGAAGGACAACGGCGACAAGGTCGGCCCGGCCGAGAAGGCCGAGGTCGAGGCGGCGCTGACTGAAGCCCGCGCGGCGCTCGACAGCGCCGATGCCGAGACGATCACCAAGGCCAGCGAGAAGCTGAGCCAGGCTTCGATGAAGCTGGGCGAGGCGATCTACAAGGCGACCCAGGCGCAGGAAGCCGCCGCGCCGCAGGGCGGTGAGGCCCCCGGCGGCCGGGCGTCGAAGGACGACAAGGTGGTCGACGCCGAGTTCGAGGAAGTCGACCCGACCAAGAAGAAGCCTTCCTGATCCGGGTGGAATCGCTGCGTTCCTGACGCGTGAAGGCGCCCGGTTCCCGCAAGGGGCCGGGCGCTGCCATGATAGCGCCTGAACCGCGGAGGCTGAGCAGCCGAAGCGGTCATGCGGTCGCGCAAGGCAGGGGCGCCGTACGGCATAAACCTCCCAAGGGGGATGGGCCCGACGATGGCCAAGAGGGATTACTACGAGATTCTCGGCGTGGCGCGGGACGCCACCGAGGATGACCTGAAGAAGGCCTATCGTGGCCAGGCCATGAAGCTGCACCCGGACCGCAACCCGGGTGACGCCAAGGCCGAAGCCGCGTTCAAGGACCTGAACGAGGCCTATGACGTGCTGAAGGACTCGGAGAAGCGGGCGGCGTATGACCGCTTCGGGCACGCGGCGTTCGAGCAGGGCGGCGGCGGCGGCTTCCAGCAGGGCAACCCGTTCGGCGGCGGCGCCGGCGGCTTCGCCGACATCTTCGAGGAGATGTTCGGCGGCATGGGCCGCGGCGGGCAGCGCGGCGGCCGGCCGAGCGGGCGCGGTTCCGACCTGCGCACCGGGGTGGAGGTGACGCTGGAGGAGGCGTTCTCCGGCGTGCGCAAGACCATTCGGGTGCCGACCAGCGTGGCCTGCGAGGCCTGTTCCGGCAGCGGCGCGGAAGGCGGCACCGCCAATGCGACCACCTGCCCGACCTGCCAGGGCCAGGGCAAGGTGCGGGCGCAGCAGGGCTTCTTCCTGATCGAGCGGACCTGCCCCACCTGCGGCGGCGCCGGGCGCACCATCAAGAACCCCTGCAAGGTCTGCCAGGGCGCCGGCCGGGTGCAGCGCGAACGCACGCTGAACGTGCAGGTGCCGGCGGGCGTGGAGGACGGCACGCGCATCCGCCTGACCGGGGAGGGCGAGGCCGGCATGCGCGGCGCGCCGGCGGGCGACCTGTACGTGGACGTGGGCGTGAAGCCGCATCCGCTGTTCCAGCGCGACGGCAACAACATCTATGTGCGGGTGCCGCTGCGGATGACGCAGGCGGCGCTGGGCAGCGCGGTGGACGTGCCGAGCATCGACGGCGGCAAGCAGCGGGTGACGATTCCGGCGGGGACGCAGACCGGCGACCAGTTCCGGCTGCGCGGCAAGGGGTTCGTGGTGCTGCGCAGCGCGGCGCGGGGCGACATGTACGTGCAGGTTTCGGTGGAGACGCCGCAGAACCTGAACCCGAAGCAGCGCGAGCTGCTGGAGGCCTTCGAATCCGAGGCGGTGAAGGGCGGCAAGCACAGCCCCGAGCATGAGGGCTTCTTCGCCAAGGTGAAGGAGTTCTTCGACGGGTTCGGCGGGCGGTAGCCCGAGGGCCGATCGGGTGGCCGACCGGCCCGGGACCGGTGGTGGCTACCCGAGGTCGGTCCAGTATTGTTCCAGGATGGCGGTGGCGCGGCGCGGGTCGAACCCCGGCCGGCGCTGGAACGCCACCAGCGTATCCAGCGCCATGATCGGGCGGGCGATCTCCTCGACCGGGTGGTAGTGGGCGCGCTCCGGGTAGTCGTGGATCAGCAGCGTGGTGCCGGGGGCACAGCGCAGGGCGGCCTGGATGAAGCAGGCGACGCGGAAGAGGCCGTCCACCAGCACCAGGTCGGCGCGCTCGGCCGCCGGATTGGCCCAGACGCCCAGATGGTAGTCCGGCCAGCGCGGACGCGTGGCCTCGTCCGTCGGGACGCCCCAGTTGCCCAGCGGGCCGATATCGACGTGGTGCAGGTCGAGGCGGGCGCTGCGCTCCGCCGGGCAGGCCGCGGCCACGTTGTCGAGCCAGTCGCGCGAGCTGTCCACCGCGATGACGCTGTCCCGTACCAGGCGGCTGGCCAGCACGGTGCTGCCGCCGCTGCCGAATTCCAGGTAGCGGTGGGAGCAGCGCAGCAGGCCGGCCAGCATCAGCTGCTCGTGCTCGGTCATCGCGATCTGCATGGCGCGGCTATCCCCCGGCGGATGTGATGAAGGCTGCGAGAGTCGGGACCCAGTCCGGGCTTTCGGTGTTGGCTCCGATATGGCCGAATTGGTTGCGGATTTCGAAAAATCTCGCGTCCTTCTTCGCCGCCGTCAGCTTCTGCATGACGGCGGGGGCGATGCTGGGCGGAAACAGCTTGTCCGTCGTGGTCAGCGCGTAGAGCACTTTCGCCTTGAGCGCGCCGAAGTTGGCTTCGGCGTCGTAGCTCTCGGTGGCGCGGCGCAGCACCACCATGGAGTTGCCGTCGAAGGCGCGGACCCAGGGGGCGGCGAGGCGGCGGATCTCGGCCTCGCGCGCTTCGCCGGGCGGGAAGCGGCCTTCCAGCTGGGCCTCGATGCCGTAGTTCTTCAGCGTGGCGACGCGGATTTCGGTCATCACCTGGCTGATGCCGCCGGGGGTGTCGTAGTACCAGCCGCCATTCCAGTTGGGGTCCTGCGCCAGGCGGGCGATCTGGGCGGCGGTGCCGGCCGGGCCGGCGGTGGCCTTGGGCGCGGTGTTGACGGCGATGATGGCGTTCATCGCCTGCGGGAACAGCGTGCCCCAGGTCCAGGCCTGGTAGCCGCCATAGCTGGTGCCCATGACCGCGATGAGGTGGCGGACGCCGACCTGTTCCAGCAGCAGGCGCTGGGCGGTGACGATATCGGCCACCGTGATGTGCGGGAAATCCGGGCCGTAGGGGCGGCCGGTGGCGGGGTTGGTGCTGCGGGGGCTGGTGGAGCCGTAGGAGGAGCCCAGCATGTTGGAGCTGACGATGAAATGGCGGGCCGGGTCGATCGGCCTGCCCGGGCCGATCATCAGGCTCCAGCTGGGGGCGGCGTCCTCGGCCAGGCCGGGCGGTGCCTGGCCCGGGGCGTAGCGGCCGGCGGCGTGGTGGCTGCCGGTGAAGCCATGGGTCATCAGGATGGCGTTGTCGCCGGCGGCGTTCAGGGCGCCGTAGGTCTCGTAGGCCAGGGTGACGTCGGGCATCACCGTGCCGTTGCGCAGCCGGAAATCGCGGATGGTGGCGTAGCGGTTGACGACGGAATCCATCGACTGTGCCTTGGCGGTGAGGGCGGGGACGCAAAGGGCAGGGGCGGCGAGGGCCAGGCCGAGTGCCAGCCCGGTGCGGCGGGTGAGTTCCATGACGATCCTCCGGGTGTTTTGCCGGAGTGTGCGCCGCGGGCGGTTGGCGTGGCAATCGGGCGTGGCGGAGGGCCGGCCAGAGCACGATGCGCCCTTTGGGGCGCATGGTGCTTATAACTGATTGAAACGAAAACAAGAAATCCGTCCTGATGATTCCGTCAGAACGGATATTGCTCTAGGTCCTGGTGGCTTCCCAGTAGAGCGGCTGGCGGCCCTCTCGCAGCGCCTTCTGCTCGTAGCGTGTCGGCGGCCAACCCTGGGGGCGCGTGGTGGCCGGCTCGGGCAGGGCAAACAGGGTCTGGGCCTGGAAGCTTTCGGTGACCCAGGCCTGGTAGGTCGGGTCGTCGCTGGCGATGCGCCAGGCGGCGCCGGGCTTCAGCACGCGGGCCAGCAGGGGCAGCATGGCCGGCTGGACGAAGCGGCGCTTGGTGTGGCGCAGCTTGGGCCAGGGGTCGGGGAACATCAGGAACAGCCGGTCCAGCGAGGCATCCGGCAGCAGGTGCAGCAACTGGCGGGCGTCCTGGTTCCACAGGCGGAGCGTGGGCGGCAGGGGCGCGGTGGCTTCCTCGCCTTCCGGCGCCAGGCGGGTGAGCAGGGAGCAGAGGCCGTTCTCGAAGACCTCGGAGGCGATGTAGCCGACGGCCGGGTTGGCGACGTGCTGGTCGAGGGCGTGTTCGCCGCCGCCGAAGCCGACTTCCAGCCAAACCTGTTCGACCGGCTGGGCGAAGGCGGCACGCGGCGCGGCGGCCTGTTCGGCGGTCAGGCGCAGGCGGGGCAGGGTGGCATCAAGCAGAAGCTGCTGGCGCGGGCGCAGCGGATGGCCGCGGCGGCGGCCGTAGAGCCGGTTGGGGACGCCTTCGGCAATGGGTGGGCGGGGGTTGGTCATCGGCCCTCGATTGCGCAGGGGCGGCGCCCCTGAATTGCGAAGGGGCGGCGCCGGTGGCACCGCCCCCCTGCTGACGTGCGGTGGTGGCTCAGCGACCGAAGGCGCGCTTCAGCTCGTCCACCAGGTCGGTCTTTTCCCAGCTGAAGGTGCCCTTGCTCTCATCCGGCGTGCGACCGAAATGGCCGTAGGCGCTGGTGACGGCGTAGATCGGGCGGTTCATGTGCAGGTGTTCGCGGATGCCGCGCGGGCTGAGGTTGATCAGGCCGTCGATCACTTTGGCCAGCTTCACCTCGTCCACGTCGTGGCCGGTGCCGTGCAGGTCGAAGTAGACGCTGAGCGGCTTGGCAACGCCGATGGCGTAGCTGACCTGCATGGTGCACTTCTCGGCCAGGCCAGCCGCGACCACGTTCTTGGCGACATAGCGCGCGGCGTAGGCGGCGCTGCGGTCCACCTTGGTGGGGTCCTTGCCGGAGAAGGCGCCGCCGCCATGCGGGGCCGCACCGCCGTAGGTGTCGACGATGATCTTGCGCCCGGTCAGGCCGCAATCGCCATCGGGGCCGCCGATGATGAAGGTGCCGGTCGGGTTCACGTAGAACTCCTCATCCGGCACGGTCCAGCCATTCGGCAGCACCTCGGCCAGGATCGGGCGCAGCAGCGCCTTGATCTGGGCCTGGTCCAGGCCTTCCTCGTGCTGGGTGGAGATGACGACGCTGGTGGCCGCGACCGGCTTGCCGTCCACGTAGCGCAGCGTGACCTGGGACTTGGCGTCCGGCAGCAGGCCGGCGACGCGGCGGTCCCCGATGGAGCGCAGCTCCTTGATGCGGCGCAGCAGGCCGTGGGCGTAGTACAGCGGCGCCGGCATCAGGTCGGCGGTCTCGCTGGTGGCGTAGCCGAACATGATGCCCTGGTCGCCGGCGCCTTCGTCCTTGTTGCCGGCGGCGTCGACGCCCTGGGCGATGTGCGCGGACTGGGCGTGCAGGTGGCATTCGATATGGGCGTTGGCCCAGTGGAAGCCGTCCTGCTCGTAGCCGATCTCCTTGATCGCCATGCGGGCGTTGTGGATCAGCAGTTCCGGCGTGATCGAGGCGGGGCCGCGGACTTCGCCGGCCAGCACCACGCGGTTGGTGGTGCACAGCGTTTCGCAGGCGACGCGGGAATAGGGGTCGGCCGACAGGAAGGTGTCCAGCACCGTGTCGCTGATCCGGTCCGCGACCTTGTCGGGATGGCCCTCGGAGACGCTCTCCGAGGTGAACAGGTATTCGCCGGTATCGCGCATGGCGTCATTGGTCCTTCATGGCCGCGCGGAAGCCATCACCGCGCGTGGTCAACCCGGCGGGCGCCGGGTCGGGGCTGTTTGGCAAGCCGGGGGCGGGGGGTCAAGCGCCCAGGCGGCAGGCAGGCGCTGCGGCGTGGCGAATCAGGCCATGCCCAGCACGTGCTTCATCTCGTACAGCCCCGGCGGGCGGCCCTGCAGCCACAGCGCGGCGCGGACGGCGCCGGTGGCGTAGACCCGGCGGTCGAAGCTGCGATGGGTCAGGCTGATGTGTTCCGACCCGGCGGCGAAGAGCAGCGTGTGCTCGCCGACCACCTGGCCGCCACGCAGCGCGGCGAAGCCGATGGCGCCGGTCCGGCGGGCGCCGGTGTGGCCGTCGCGGCCGCTCTCGATGCCGGCGGCTTCCAGCGTGGTGCCACGGCCGCGGGCTACGGCGCGGCCGAGGGCGACGGCCGTGCCGGAGGGCGCGTCGACCTTCTGGCGGTGGTGCAGCTCGACGATCTCGGCATCGTAGGCTTCGGCCGGCAGGGCGGCGGCCATGCGCTCGGCCAGCGCCAGGAACAGGTTCACGCCCGGCGCGAAGTTGGCGGCGTAGACGATGGCGGTGCGCTGGGCGGCCGCGGCGACGGCGGCTTCCTGCTCGGCGTTCAGGCCCGAGGAGCCGAGCACGAAGGGGCGGCGGGCGGCGGCGGCGGCGGCGGCATGCGGGGCGGCGGCGCTGGCATGGGTGAAGTCGATGACGACGTCGCTGGCGGCGAACAGGGCGGCGGGGTCGTCGCCGCGGCGCAGGCCGCCTGAGACCGTGGCGCCAGCGGCCGCGGCTTCCTCGGCGAGGAGTTGGCCCATGCGGCCGGCTATGCCGGCGATGCCGATGCGGATGGCCATGTGCGTTTGCCCCGGACGTGCGAAAGGGCGGCGAAACTCCGCCGCCCCGGCGCCGGGGTCAAGGCTTCGGCGTGGCAGGTAGTTGCTCCACGCGGGACGGCTGGCTGTTCAGCGAGCCAGCCTGGCCGCGCCAGGAACCGGGCGCTACGCCGCCGGCGGCACGGACCACCACGGCGTGGTGCCGTAGTAGTCGTTGACGCGCTGGCCCCAGTTGCGGTCGTTCCAATCAACGTCCTCGTTGGCGGCGAAGGTCGGCGCGCCCGACAGGCGGTCGCGGTCCAGGTCCACCACGTAGCCGCCCATCCGCGTGTCGTAGCTCAGCACCGACCAGGGCAGCGGGTGGTAGCGTTCGCCGATGCCGAGGAAGCCGCCGAAGCCCATGACGGCGTAGGCCACCTTGCCGGAGACCTTGTCGAGCATGACGTCCTCGATGGTGCCGAGATGCTCGCCCTGGCGGTTGTAGACCGAGGTGCCGTTGACCTTCTCGGCCGCGATCAGCCGGGTGGTCTCGTCGGTGGCGGGCGAGGTTTCGGGGGAGCCAGTGGGGTTGCCCATGGACATCGGGAGGACCTCTGCACGTGGAAAAAGGGGGCTTTGCAGAAAGGGGGGCGGGCGGCGACGCGGGTGGGACCGCTTCCGCGCCGCCGCCTGCCAGGCCGTCGCTGGGGGGAAGCGACGGTTGCTGGGTTGAACGTGGCGCGCCTGGGCCGGTTCCCGGCGCGGCGCCGGTGGCGATAGCGATTGCGCGACGTCGGCCGCCTCAGTCCTCGCCGCCGTCCAGCGGGTCCGGCGCGTGGGCCTTCAGGCCGTGGGTGGTGAACCAGGCCCAGGCTTCCTCGGCGGTATCGACCAGGCGGAACAGCGCCAGGTCGGCCTCGCCGATCATGCCGTGGCGGGCCAGGGCGGGCAGGTTGATGACCTCCTGCCAGTAGTCGCGGCCGAACAGCACCACGGCCACCGGCGGGGCCTTGCCGGTTTGCAGCAGGGCGAGGATCTCGAACATCTCGTCGAAGGTGCCGAAGCCGCCGGGGAAGACCGCCAGCGCATTGGCCCGCATGGCCAGGTGCATCTTGCGCAGCGCGAAGTAGTGGAAGCGGAAGGTCAGTTCCGGCGTGCTGTACGGGTTGGGGTTCTGCTCATGCGGCAGGGTGATGTTGAAGCCGATGCTGGGGGCGCCGGCTTCCGCCGCGCCGCGATTGGCGGCCTCCATGATGCCGGGGCCGCCGCCGGTGGCGATGACGTTGTCGCGCAGCCGGCCCTCGGGCGCCAGCGCGCCGCCGCGCTGGGAGACCAGCCGGGCGAAATCGCGCGCGGTCTCGTACCAGGGGGCCAGGGCGCGCAGCGCGGGCGGGGCGGTGGCGG
>CAIMOR010000127.1 GCA_903843125.1 uncultured Rhodospirillales bacterium | reverse complement strand
CCGCCGCCGCTGGCGCCGGCGCGCCCCGTGCCGGTGCTGGCGCCGGTTGCGGCGCCGGTACCGATGCCGGCCGCAGCCCCGGCGACGGCTCAGATCCTGCGCCAGCCGGCGCCACCGCGGCCCGCAGCGCCGGCGCGGGAGCCAGTGTTCACCGCCGCCCCGCGCGAAGCCCCTAGCCAGCTGAACCTGCCGGCGCCGGCACGCGGTGTCGCGGTGCCAACCGCTGCCATGGTCGCGGCATCGACCGTGCCGGTGCCGGTGGCACCGGCTGCGCCCGCAGTCGCGCCGGTGGCGGTCCTGGCGCCGCTGGCCGCGGTTCAGGCGCGCGCCATCGCCACGCCGGGCCAGCCGCCGGCGTTGTACCTGCCTTTCAACGAGGCCGCCGGTGCCGCAATGCTGCGGCGGGGCGACGCGCTGCTGCTGGCCTTCGCCTCAGCCCAACCGTTGGACCTGGCGGCGCTGCGGGCGACGCCGCTGTTCGCGCCGCTGGAGGCGATGACGGTGCCGGGCGGTGTGGTGCTGCGGCTGCCGCTCGCCGCGCCGGCCGGCGTGCAGGCCCGCCGCGAAGGGCCGGGTTGGGTGGTGCAGTTCACCCGCGGCGACGAACGCCTCACCGGCGAGGCGGAGCCGCGCGCGCTGGCGCCGGAGGCCATCGCCGGCACCCCGCCGCGCTTCGTGCTGCGCGCCGCGAAGCCCGGCCTGGTGCTGAGCCTGAGCGACCCCGAGACCGGCTTGCCGCTGCTGCTCGGCACCGTGCTGGAGCCGGCGCAACTGGTGGCGCTGCCGCGACGGCTGGCCGAGTTCGAACTGCCGCCAACCCTGCTCGGCCTGGCGGTCCTGGCGCGGGCGGACAGCGTGACGCTGGCACCACTGAACGACCGCTTCGTGATCGCCGCGGCCGGTGGCGCGGAACTGGCGCTGGACCCGGCGGCAGCGGCGCCGGTGGGCGGCGCGCCGGCGATGACGCGCAGCTTCGACCTGGGTGCGGCCACGGTGCCGGCCATGCTGAACCGGCTGCGCGGCCAGCAGCGCAGCATTGCCGGCGCGGCACCATTGGCGCGCGCGCCGGCCCGGCGAGACACGGCGGAGACGCTGCTGGCGCTGGGCATGGGCCAGGAAGCGCAGGCGATGGCCGGGTTGGCGATGGCCGAGGACCCGGCGGCGGCGGCGGACCCGCACACGGTCGGGCTGGCGGCGGCCGGCGCCGTGCTGGCAGGGCGGGTGGCCGATGCGCGGCCGCTGCGCGATGGCGGCCTGCCCGACAGCGACGAGGCGACGCTGTGGCGCGCCGCCCTGGCCATGCTGGAACATCAGCCGGAGCGGGCCGCAACCGGCTTCGCCGCAACGCTGCCGCTGCTGCTGGACTATCCCGAGCCATTGCGCGATCGGCTGCTGCCACTGGCCGCCGAAGCGCTCGCGGAGGCTGGCGATACCGCGGCGCTGGCGCAATTGCTGGCCGCGGTGCCGGCCGGTCTGCCCCTGCCGCGGGCCATGCTGCTGCAGGCCCAGGGCAAGCCGGCAGAGGCGCTGGCGGCCTACGACGCGGTGGCGGCCGGCACCGACAGGCGGGCGCGCGCGCTGGCGCTGCGTCGGGCCATAGACCTGCGCTTGGAGGCCGGGGAGCTGGATGCCGCTGGCGCCGCCAAGGCGCTGGATGCGGCGCTGTACGCCTGGCGTGGCGATGGTGTGGAGATGGCCGCGCGCCGCCGGCTGGCGGAGCTGCAGGTGCTGGCCAAGGCGCCACGGGACGCGCTGGCGCTGCTGCAGGAAACCGCCGCCTTGTTCCCGGACCAGGCGGCGGCGCTGCGGCCGGCGATGGTCGGCGCGCTGCTGGCGGCGCTGCGCGACGACCCGCCGCTGGCGGCCGTGGCGCTGCACGACGCCAATGCCGAATTGCTGCAGGGCGACCCGCGTGCCGAGGACGCGGCGCTGGTGCTGGCGGACCGGCTGGTTTCGCTGGACCTGACGGAGCGCGCCGGCACCCTGCTGGCCCGCGCCGCGGACCGGGCGACCGAGCCGGCAACGCGGGCCTCGCTGGGGTTGCGGCTGGCCGGGCTGAAGCTGGAGGAAGGCAATGCTGCCGCCGCGCTGGCGGCGCTGGAATCGACCAGGGCGGAGGCGCTGCCCGAAACGCTTTCGCGCGAACGCGTGGTGCTGGCGGCGCGGGCCGAGGCGCGCCGCGGCAACCTGCCCCGTGCGGTGGAGGGGTTGGAAGCGCTGGGCGAAGCCGGGGCGGTGCCGCTTTCGGAACTGCTGGCCGAGGCGCAGGACTGGCCTGCCGCCGCTGCCGCCGGCGCGCGCGCGTTGGCGGCACTGCCATCGGCGCCGACCGTGCTGGACGCCGACCAGCAGCGGGCCGTGCTGCGCCAGGCGGCGATGCTGGTACTGGCGGGTGACGAGGCCGGCGTCGGCGCGCTGCGGCCATTGGCCGCACGGCTGCCGGCTGGCCCAGTGGCCGAGGGCTTTGCCGCGTTGACGGCCGAATCCCTGAAGGGCCTGGTGGACCTGCCGCGGCTGGCGCGTGAACAGCAGCTTTTCCGGAACCTGCCCAGAAGGCTGGAGGCATTGCGGGCCGGCGCGCCGGTTACGCGGTAGGGAACCGGCTGCCCCCGGGGGGTAGCGGGAAAAAATATGGGGCAGGGGGGCTAAATTCACTTGCGCCCCGGGACCCCGTGCCTCATATGCGCCCCCCGTTGACCTGATCGATACCCGATCACCAAGGTCATCTGCTGGTGCGAAAGGGGCCCTGCTATGGACGCTTCCATCACACTGGGGATGGTCTCGGATCTTCCGAGCGAAGCCCAGATGTCCGAAACCTCCACTCCGGAGGCGAAGGATTATTTCGTTGTTCGTGATGGCGTTAAGTTCGCCGGCACGCACCTGATCATCGACCTGTGGGACGCCACCAACCTCGGTGACGCCGACCATATCGATGCAGTGCTGCGCGAGGCGGCGATCGCCACCGGCGCGACGATCCTGCACGGGCATTTCCATCACTTCGGGCCCGGCTCGGGCGTCTCCGGCGTGCTGGTGCTGGCCGAGAGCCACGTGTCGATCCACACTTGGCCGGAGCGCGACTATGCGGCGCTGGACATCTTCGTCTGCGGCGCCTGCAACCCGTACCTGGCGCTGCCGGTGCTGAAGAAGGGCTTCCAGCCCGGCAGCATCCAGCTGAACGAGCACAAGCGCGGCATGGTCGGCTGACACATAGCCGAGCGTGAAGGAACCAAGGCCGGGCCTTAGGGTCCGGCCTTTCTTCTTTTGAGGGTGCGAGACAGATGACGACGGACAGCTGGATCAACGAATCGCTCTACGCCGAATGGGGCCAGCGCTTCATGGTGAAGCGCGAGCTTGCGCGGGTGCAGAGCGACTTCCAGGACATCGTGATCTTCGAGAGCTACACCCATGGCCGGGTGATGGTGCTCGACGGCGTCATCCAGATCACCGAGGGCGACGAGTTCGCTTATCAGGAAATGATCACCCATGTGCCGCTGCTGGCGCATGGCGATGCCAGGCGCGTGCTGATCATCGGCGCCGGCGACGGTGGCGTGCTGAAGCGCGTGCTGCAGCACAACGGCGTGCAGGAAGCCGTGATGGTCGAGATCGACGGCGAGGTGATCCGGCTGTGCAAGGAGCACCTGCCGAACATCGCCGGCGACGCCTGGACCAATCCGCGCGCCAACGTCATCGTCGGCGACGGCATCGACTACGTCCGCAAGGCCGCCACCGGCAGCTTCGACGCCATCATCGTCGACAGCACGGACCCGATCGGTGTCGGCGAGGTGCTGTTCACCGACGAGTTCTATGAGAACTGCGCCCGCGTCCTGAGCGAGCGTGGCGTGATCGTGAACCAGTGCGGCGTGCCGGCCATGCAGGCCGACGAGCTGCGCGAGACCAGCCTGCGTCGCGGCAAGTTCTTCCCGGACATCTACGCGTATGTCGCGGCGGTGCCGACCTATGTCGGCGGCTTCATGACGCTGGGCTGGTCGGCCAAGGATGCCGCCATGCGCCAGCACGACGTGGCGACGATCCGGGCGCGGGCCGCAGCCGCCGGCGTACTGGGAACGACGAAATACTGGACGCCCGAGATCCACTGCGGCGCGTTCAACCTGCCACCCTACATCGCGCAGCATCTGCCGAGGTAGCGTGGCAAGGGCGCCGGGCCACCACCCGGCGCCACCCGATACGGCCGCTGCCTGCGCAGCCTTCTACCGTGCGGTCGCTCCTCTGGTGTGCAGCACCATGGGCGGCCTGGTCCGCGGCATATGCCGTGTACCGCTGGGCGAGGCGCGAGGCGGCGGCCGTTGCTGCGCAGCGATGGCGGGAGGCGATGCCTCCCGCCACCGTTCAGGCTACAGGTGCCACTGGCCCGTGGCCTGGAAGTTCGCCGTCACCGTCGCGGCCAGCGTGTACCAATCGACGCTGCCATCGGCCAGCAAGGGTTCGCCCAGCGCGTTCACCGCCGCGGTGGTCGCGGTCGTCGCGGTGTTGACGACGCTGCTGGCGACCGTGCTGACCGTGGATGTCGCGCTGCCGCCCAGCGGTACGTAGTCCACGTGGCTGACCGTGATGGACGTGTTCGCGTTGGTGTTCAGCAGGCCGATGGTGTCGTTCATGCCACCGTGGGCGTAGTCCACCGGCACATGGTCGGTGAAGGTGGCCAGCGTCTTGCCGTCGACGTTCATGGTGATCTTACCGGGCTCCCAGATCATCTGGTACTGGTGCCAGGCGTTGCTGCTGACACCGCTGTAGATCTGGCCCAGGTAGCTGTCGCCGCCGTTGTTCCAGTGCACGGTGCCGTATTGCTGGCCGTTGCCGTTCGGCAGCAGCTCCACCAGGTCCATCTCCTGGCCAGGCCACTGGTTGTCCCCGGGCCAGAAGACAATGGCGGGGCCGGGTTGGCTGCCCGTCAGCTTCGCCTCCACCGTGTAGGTGCCGTAGCCATGGCCGGAGGCGGGGCCGGTGGCCCACTCCATCATTGCCGAGATGCCGGAAAGCGTGACCTGGCCGGGGACCGAGGTATCGACGTTGTAGGCATTGCTCATCGTGCCCAGGCCGTTGTCGAAGTTGATGCTGAGGGGATCGTTGCCGTTGGCCATATGCAGGTTTCCTTGAATGGCGGTTTGCAGGCAGCGCCATGCGTCGGCGCCGCCAGAAGGCAGGGCTCGGCGCATGGTGCGTGAAGCCCGGGGTTTGCCGCCCGGGCGAAGGGCGCAGGCGCCCGTGGCAGCCCCGCGATGCAGGGCAGCCCTCCAGCCAAGCGGGTCTGCCGCTGGCGGTGTCAGGTGGCGGGCATGCGGCTACGCCAGCGGCAAATGGCTGCCGCGCGGTTTTCCTCGTAGGCGCATGTGGGTCGCGAAGCCGCCGTCGCCGGTCGGCGATGGTTCAGGCGGCGTGGCCGCCATCGGCCCGTGGGGGCTGGCAACGCTGGTGGCGCTGCGGCGTGGCACGGCCAACGCGACGCAGCCTGAACCAGGCGAAAAGCATGGTGGCGTTCAAGGCAAGGGCTTCCCCAGGCTGTTGATGCCATGGTGCCATCACGGCACCGCGAACCAGGAAACCCTAACCCGAAGCGGCAGACCAATACAAGTATTGAATAAAATATACGATACGGTAACATCATAACCTGATATGTCAGTGCTGCTGGACATCCTTTGTAACCGCAGGCCGTGCGGCCCGGAGTTGCAAGGGCCGGGCGCGCACGGCGGTGCCGGCGGCCCGAGCCCTCGCAAGGCACTACAGGTGCCAGCTGCCGGTGGCGGCGAAGGTCGCTTCCACCTGGGCGGCCAAGGCGTTCCAGTCCACTACCGCGTCGACGTGCGGCGCAGCCGGGGCCGCGGCGACGCCGGGGCTGGCCGTGGCGGTCAGGTCCCAGCTGCCGGTCGCGGCGAAGTTGGCTTCCACCTGGGCGGCCAGGGCGTTCCAGTCCACCGGTGCGGCCCCGCTGCTGCTCGCCGCAGTGGTGACCACGGCTGTGCTGCCCACTGACGCCGTCACCACCGGCGCGCTGACGACCGGCGCACTGGCCGCGAGCGGCGCATAGTCCACCGAGAACACCGTCAGCGAGGTGTGGCTGCTGTTGTTGAGGAAGCCGATGGTGTCGTTCATGCCGCCATGGGCGTAGTCGACCGGAACGTGGTCGGTGTAGGTGGCCTCCACCTGGCCATCGACCTTCATGGTGATTTTGCCGGGTTCCCAGACCATCTGGTATTCGTGCGGCACGCCACTGGTAACGCCCCAGAACACGATCGGGCTGTAGCTGTCGCCGCCGTCGTTCCAGTGCAGCGTGCCGTACTGCGCGCCATTGCCATTGGGAGTGATCTCCATCAGGTCGATCTCCTGGCCTGGCCACTGGTTGTCGCCAGGCCAGAACACGATCCCTGGCCCGGGCTGGTTGCCATTGACCTGCGCCTCGATGGTGTAGGTGCCGTAGCCGTGGCCGGAAGCGGGCCCGGTGGCCCATTCCATCACCGAGGAACTGCCGGCCAGGGTGATCTGCCCGGGGACGGACTGGTCCACGTTCCAGGCATTGCCGAGGGTGCCAAGGCCGTTGTCGAAGGAATTGCTGAGCGCAGTGGTTGAACCGGACATGTGGATGTTCCTGTTTCCGTGAAGGATTGGCGTGCGGCATGCTCCGGCCTTCGCGCGGGGCGCGACGGGCGGGTGGCAAGCCGGATGGCCGGGCGCTTCGCCGCGGCGATGTGGGTTGCCGCGCTACGTCCACCGCCGGTTGGGCAGGACGGCGCAGGACGGCACCCGCAGCTGGTCAGCCACGGCGCGAAGGCCGGGAATCGAAGGCGCTGCGGGCGGCTTGGCTTGCGGGGATGGCGGGGCCGGAGGGGCGGCCCGATCGGTCAGGCCGGCACCGCCGCCGCCAGGAGTGCGGCTACGCGGAGGGGTCGGTTGACGCCTTGGACGGCAGCATCACGCGCCTGGTATGCCGGCGGTAGCAGGTGCCGTTGCGGCGACCCTGCTGTTGCGCCCGCCCAAACCGGATGTTGGAGGAAGCTGCGGACAATTCTCGTATCCCCTGCGATTGGCATCACATACCCGGCAGGAACATCACGAACCCGCGAGCAAGAGCACCATAAGCGGGAACGCCAGCTCGCGCAAGAATAGAATACAATATGCAAAACCGACGGCAGTTGGCACACCCAGCAGGGCCGCCGCCATCCGTTGCAAATGGCAGACGCGCGGCGGTGGCGCATGCCGGAAAGCAGTACGCGCGTTGGCTGGCCTTCATGGAATGCGGGAGGTCGCGGCCAAAGCGCGCTCCACGCCCGACTTGCCAGGGCAGATACCCGGCGCCACGGTGCGCCGGTCGTCCGCTGGTCAAGGATAAGGATTCAGCTGGCGAAGCCCTGAACCAGGCTGCCCGCCACCAGCCGCCAACCATCCACCAGCACGAAGAAGATCAGCTTGAACGGCAGGCTGACCACGCTGGGCGGCAGCATCATCATGCCCAGCGACATCAGCAGCGATGCCACCACCATGTCGATGACCAGGAAGGGCAGGAACAGCAGGAAGCCTATCTCGAAGGCGCGCTTCAGCTCACCCACCAGGAAGGCGGGCACCAGCACGCGCCAACTGGTCTGCTCGGCGCTGGCGGCCGGCGGCAGCTGCGAGAGGTCCTGGAACAGCGCCAGGTCGGCGTCCCGCACATTTGCCACCATGAACTGGCGGAACGGCTCCGCGCTCAGCCGCAGCCCCTCCAGCTCGGTGATGCGGCCCTCCATCATCGGCGCCAGGCCGCGCTCCCAGCTCGCCTCGAAGGTCGGCTGCATCACGAAGAAAGTCAGGAACAGCGCCAGCCCGATCAGCACCGGGTTGGGCGGCACGCCCTGCGCGCCGATGGCGCTGCGCAGCAGCGACAGCACGATGGTGATGCGGGCGAAGCCGGTCACCATCACCAGCAGGGAAGGCGCTAGCGACAGCAGCCCGATCAGCGCGGTCAACTGCACCAGGCGGGATGTGCTGCCGGACTGGCCTGCGGCGCCGAGGTCGATGGCGACGGATTGCGCCATGGCCGGGCTGGCCAGCACCAGCAGGCCGAGCACCGTCAGGCCCAGTCCCGTCAGGCCCAGTCCCGTCAGCCCAGCCATCAGCCGCGGCCCCGGCGTCGGCGGTGCCTGCGGCGCAGCTTCGGCCGATGGCGCCGCTTCGACCCAGCCGAGCATGACGTCGTTGAGCCCGCCGGTCAGCAGCAGCGCCTCGCGGTTGTCGCAGCGCACCAGCAGCAGGCGGCGGCGCGGGTCCAGCGCCAGCGATTCGGCAAGGTGCAGCCGGCGACCCTGGGAGCGCCCCTGCGGGCTGACGAAGCGGCTACCGCGCAGCGCCCGCGCCGCCGCCCAGGCCAGGGCCAGCACCAGCCCCAGCGCGGCCAGGGCCTGGACCCAGCTGGCCAGGCTCATGGGCGGCCCGGCGGAAGCGTGGGCGGGTAGGGCAGCGTGGCGGCCAGCCCCTCGACATCCCGCACCAGGGCTTCAAGCGCCGGGCGCAGCCGCTGGCCGGTGGCGGCGGGCAGCTTGGCCACCTGGGCGCAGAGCGTTGCCGCTTCCCCGTCCAGCCCGGCCAGGTCCACGTCGCGGCCGCTCTGCACCAGCACGCGCGCCATGGTGACGGTGCCGCGGAGGCTGTCGATGGCGGCGAGCGCCTTGTCGGTCGGGCCTTTGCTCATGGCCTGCAGAATCGCATGGGCCGATTACCCAATGCTTAGTGGCGGCGCGGCATTTCCCTGGCCTTGCCACCGCCCGCGTTAACCGAAGCTTTGCCCATGCCGGGGCAGGTTGCGGCCATGGATATCCCGGCCGACCCGCTTCTCGCATTGACCGAACGCCGGCTCGGCTGGCTGGAACGCCGCCAGGGCGTGCTGGCGCAGAACATCGCCAATGCCGATACGCCTGGCTACCAGCCGCAGGACCTGAAGGATTTCGCCCAGCTGGTCGCGGTGCGCGGCGCCGGGGTGACACTGGCGCAGACCCAGGCCGGCCATCTCGGCGGCCGTGGCGGCGAGGCCAGTGCGCAGGCCGACCGCAACGTCAGCGAACGCACGCCGGACGGCAACGCCGTCAGCCTGGACCAGCAGGCGGTGAAGATGGCGGAAACCGATACCGCCCACGCCCTCGCGATCAACCTCTACCGGCGCTATGCGGCGATGTACCGCACCGCGCTGGGCCGCGCATCCTGAAGGGAACATCGTCATGGACCTAGACCGCGCCCTCCGCATCTCCGCCGCCGGCATGCAGGCACAGTCCACGCGGCTGCGCGTGGTGGCCGAGAACCTGGCGAACTCGGACAGCACCGGCAATGCCCCGGGGGCCGACCCGTATCGCCGCAAGACCGTGACCTTCGCCAACACCATGGACCGCTCGATCGGCGCCAATACGCTGCGCGCCAACCGCATCGGCACGGACAGCGACGCCTTCCCGCAGCGCTACGACCCGTCCCACCCCGCGGCCGACGCCAATGGCTACGTGAAGACGCCGAATGTCGACCCGGCGATCGAGGCGATGGACATGCGTGAGGCCCAGGGCACCTACAGCGCCAATCTGGCGGTGCTGGAAACCACCCGCGGCATGCTGACGCGCACCATCCAGGCCCTCGGCTGATGGTCGCGCCGGTTGGGCCGGGCGCGGCGGCGGCGGCCTATCGGGCAGCGCAGTCGGTGGGTACGGGTGCCGAGGCGACGCCGGCCGGCGGCACCAGCTTCGGCGCGCTGCTGGACCAGGTGACCCATGGCGCGCTGGATGCCGGCCATGCCGCGGACGCAACCTCGGCCGCGGCGCTGACCGGCCAGGGCGGCGTGACCGAAGTGGTCATGGCCGTCTCCAAGGCGGAGCTGGCGCTGCAGACGGCGGTGGCGGTGCGCGACCGTGTGGTGGCGGCCTACCAGGACGTGATGCGGATGCCGATTTGATCGAACCGACCGGCGACGCGCTGTGGCTGGCGGTGCAGCTGGCCGGGCCGCCCTTGATCGCCATGCTGCTGGTTGGCGTGGTGATCTCGGTGGTGCAGGCGCTGACGCAGATCCAGGAGTCGACGCTGGCCTTCCTGCCCAAGCTCGTCATCATGGGCCTGGTGCTGGCGCTGCTGGGGCCGAGCATGGGCGGCGCGATGCGCAGCTTCGCCGGGCGCATGTTCGACCGGGTGGTGGCCGCCGGCGGGGCGCCGTGACGTGCCGCCGGAGCTGGCGGCCGAGGCCTTCAACTTCATCCTGCTGTTCTGCCGGCTCGGCGCCGCCAGCCTGCTGCTGCCGGGCCTGGGCGAGCAGGATATCCCGGCCAACGTCCGGCTCGCGCTCGGGCTGACGCTGCCGGTGCTGCTGCTGCCGGTGCTGGGGCCGGGGCTGCCGCCGATGCCGGAGGCGGTCCCGGCGCTGGTGCGGCTGCTGACGCTGGAAATCCTCATCGGCCTGTGGCTGGGGCTGACCGCGCGGCTGGTGGCACTGGCGCTGGTCCAGGCCGGGCAGGCGGCGGCATTGATGATCGGCCTGTCCAGCCCGCTGCAGACCGACCCTTCCATCGGCGGCCAGACCACGGCCCCGGCGCGGCTGTTCGGGTTGCTGGCAGCGGTGCTGATGCTGTCCACCGGTCTCTACGCCGTACCGCTGCGCGCGCTGGTGGAGAGCTATTCGATGTTGCCGCCGGGCGCCGCGCTGCCCTTGGGCGCCACGGCCGATGCGCTGGCCCAGGCGGTGGCGGACAGCTTTTCGCTGGCGCTGCGGCTGGCGGCGCCGCTGCTGCTGGCGGCCATCCTCTCCAACCTGGCGCTGGCCCTGCTGGCGCGCGTGGCGCCGCAGGTGCCGGCCTACACCATCGCGGCGCCAGGGCAGATCCTGCTCGGGCTGATGCTGCTGGCGCTGATCCTGCCGGCGCTGCTGCGGGTCTGGCTGGACGAGGCCGGCAGCAGCCTCGGCCACATGCCCGGCCTCGGCTGAGCCATGGCCGACCAGGCCGACGCCGATGACCGCACGGAGGCCGCCACACCGCGGCGGCTGGAGCGCGCGCGGGAGGAAGGCAATGTCCCGCTTTCGCGGGAGGCGGTGGGCTTCGCCAGCCTGGCCGGCGCCACCCTGGCCGCGACCATCGCGCTGCCGCCGATGGGCGGCCAGCTGCTGGCCATGCTGCGGGGCATGCTGAGCGGTGCGCATCAGCTGGACCCCTTCCTGGCACTGCACGAGGTCCTCCGCGCCGGGCTGCTGGCGGCGCTGCCGGTAGCGGCGGGCGCGCTGCTGGGGGCGGCCGGCGCCACGCTGCTGCAGACCGGGTTCCTGCTGCGGGTGGAGGCGCTGATGCCCGACCCGGCGCGGATCAATCCAATGGCGGCGCTGAAGCGGCTGCTCAGCATCGACAGCGTTGTTGAGCTGGGCCGGACGCTGGTCAAGCTGGTGCTGCTGGGCGCCGCGCTGTGGCGGGCGGTGGACCTGGCGGCCCTGCAGCAGGCGCTGCACCGCCCCGCCGGCGGCCTGCTGGCGGAAGTCGGCCGCCACGCCCTGCGGCTGATGACGGCGGCGCTGATCGTCTATACGCTGCTCGGCACCGCGGACATGGTCTGGGTGCGGCTGCGCCACATGCGCAGGCTGCGGATGAGCCGCGAGGAAATGCGCGAGGAGGCCCGCGAGAGCGACGGCGACCCGCATGTGAAGGGGCGGCAGCGGCAGATCCGCATGCAGCGGGCGCGGCGGCGGATGCTGCAGCAGGTGCCCAAGGCCAGCGTGGTCATCACCAACCCGACCCATTACGCCGTGGCCCTGGCCTATGAGGCCGGGCAGGCCGCGGCGCCGCGGGTGGTGGCCAAGGGCATGGACAGCCTGGCATTGCGCATCCGCGAGGTGGCGGCGCAGCATGGCGTGCCCATCGTGGAGAATCCGCCCCTGGCGCGCGCGCTGCATCGGCTGGAGCCGGATACCGAAGTGCCGCCGGAGCACTGGCAGGCGGTGGCCGAGGTGATTTCCTACGTCTTCCGGCTGCAGGGCCGCCAGGTGGCGCGTGGCTGAGCGCGGCGGCCTGTGGCGCCGCCGCGGCGTGCCGCCCGATGCCGCCTTCCGCCGGCTGTTCGAGGCGGCGCCCGAAGCGACCGCGCTGCTGTCCGCCGACGGCGTGCTGCTGGCCGCCAATGCCGCGCTGCGCCGGCTGGCCGGGCCGGCGCTGCCGTTTCGGGAGGGGACGCCCGCCGCCGCGCTGCTGGCCGAGCCCGGCCGGGCCAAGCTGGCCGCCGCGCTGGCCGCGCCGCAGGCCATCGCGCCATTCGAGGCCAGGCCCGCCGATCCCTCGGCGCCCGAGGATGCCTGCTGGCAACTGGTGCTTGGCCCGGTGGAGGCGAGCGACGCGCTGCTGCTGCGAGTCACGGATGTGACACTCGTGCGCCGGGCCGAGGCGCGGCTGGCCGGTGGCTCCCGCCTGGAGATGGTCGGGCGGCTGGCCGGCGGCATCGCGCATGACTTCAACAATTTGCTGACTGCCATCCTGGGCGGGGTGGAGGCGGCACGCGGCGTGGGGCTGCCGGGTGCCGCGCTGGTGGAACTGGACCAGGTGCAGGCGGCCGCCCGGCGCGGGGCCGAGCTGGTAAAGAACCTGCTCGCCTTCGCCCGGCAGCAGACCCTGGTGCCGCGGGTGGTGGCGCTGAACGAGGTGGTGGCCGGCACCATCCACCTGCTCGGCCGCAGCCTGAGCGGCCGGGTGGTGCTGGAGTTCGCGCTGGAACAGCCGGGGCGGCTGGTGAAGGTGGACCCGGCGCAGCTGGGCCAGGTGGTGATGAACCTGGCGCTGAATGCGCGCGACGCCATGCCGGACGGCGGCCGGCTGCGGATCGGCACCGGGCACCGGCTGGTGCTGCGGCCGGAAGGTGAGGGCCGTGCGGCGCTGCCGCCCGGGCGCTACGCGGTGCTGGAGGTGGCGGATTCCGGCCAGGGCATGCCACCGGAGGTGATGGCGCGCATCTTCGACCCGTTCTTCTCCACCAAGGGCAGCGCCGGCACCGGGCTGGGGCTGGCGACGGTGCAGGGCATCGTGGCGCAGTCCGGCGGGCACATCACGGTGGAGAGCACGCCGGGGCAGGGCACCTGCTTCCGCATCTACCTGCCGCGGCACGAGGGCGAAATGCCGGCCGAGCCGCCGCTGGCGGCGCCGGCCGCGGCGCCCCTGCCATCGGTGGTGGCGCCGGCGGCGGCTGGCCGCCCGCTGCTGCTGGTGGAGGACGAGGCGCCGCTGCGCCGACTGGCCGAGCGCGCCCTGACCCGCGCCGGCCACGCCGTGATTGTAGCCGAGGACGCCGAGGACGCATTGGAACAGATGGCCGGCGCCGACCAGCCGGCGGCGCTGGTCAGCGACGTCTCGATGCCCGGCTTGGATGGCCTGGCGCTGGCCCGCACGCTTCGGCAGCGCTGGCCGGCCCTGCCGGTGCTGCTGCTTTCCGGCTACGCCGCGAGTACCATAGGCACCGACCTGGAGTCGGAAGGCATCGTGTTCGTCGCCAAGCCCTATGCGCCGGCGGATCTGCTGGCGGCGGTAGGGCGGGCGATGGCAGCGGCAACCGTACCCTAAATGTTCTTGTTTTCGCGCAGCGATGGGAACATATTAGGGCCAGTTGGTTAATCGAGACCTTAACCTTTCGTTTTCGAGTTGTTCTGAAACGACCGGCGCGTGTTAGGGTTACGGGCGACACAACCAAGGGCATTTCGCGCCAGGGTTGAACCGGGGCGACGCAGCAGCGAGGATTGCGGGATCATGGCAGCAGACAAGAACAAGGCGCTGGACGCGGCGCTCTCGCAGATCGAGCGGGCCTTCGGCAAGGGCTCCATCATGCGGATGGGCGCCAAGCAGACGCTGGACGGCGACATGGAGGTGATCTCCACCGGCTCGCTGGGGTTGGATATCGCGCTGGGCATCGGCGGGCTGCCGAAGGGGCGCATCGTCGAGATCTACGGGCCGGAAAGCTCGGGCAAGACCACGCTGGCGCTGCACGCCATCGCCGAGGCGCAGAAGAAGGGCGGCACCTGCGCCTTCATCGATGCCGAGCACGCGCTGGACCCCGGCTATGCCAAGAAGCTGGGCGTGGATATCGACAACCTGCTGATCAGCCAGCCGGATGCCGGCGAGCAGGCGCTGGAGATCTGCGACACGCTGGTGCGCTCGGGCGCGATCGACGTGCTGGTGGTGGACAGCGTCGCCGCGCTGGTGCCGCGGGCTGAGCTTGAGGGCGAGATGGGCGACAGCCATGTCGGCCTGCATGCCCGGCTGATGAGCCAGGCGCTGCGCAAGCTGACCGGCACCGTCTCGCGCTCCAACACGCTGCTGATCTTCCTGAACCAGATCCGCCTGAAGATCGGCGTGATGTTCGGCAACCCGGAGACCACCACCGGTGGCAATGCGCTGAAGTTCTACGCCAGCTGCCGCATGGAAATTCGCCGCATCGGCGGCATCAAGGACCGCGACGAGGCGACCGGCAACCAGACCCGGGTGAAGGTGGTGAAGAACAAGATGGCGCCGCCGTTCCGCCAGGTGGAGTTCGACATCATGTATGGCGAGGGCATCTCGAAGGTCGGCGAGCTGATCGACCTCGGCGTGAAGGCCAATGTGGTGGAGAAGTCCGGCGCCTGGTTCAGCTGCGATGGCCAGCGAATCGGCCAGGGGCGGGAGAACGCCAAGCAATTCCTGCGCGACCATCCCGACATGGCGGCGGCGGTGGAGCAGCGGGTGCGGGCGCAGGCCGGCGTGGTCGCCAATGCCATGATGACCGGGCCGGACAGCGAGGATGAGGCCCAGGCCGCGGAATAAGTCGCGCAAACGTCTCAATAATAGCGTGGGCGTCGAGCCATGATACGGCCGACGCCCACCATGGCGCGTGCAGTGCAGCGCAATGGTTGTCCGAGGGCGGCAGATTACCCGTAGTCACATGGCAGGAGTCACTACCAAGCCACTGACTCCTGGTCGAATTCCTGTGAAGAACCTCTCGACCTGAGGCGACTCGGGATGCTAGGCAGAGTCCAGCAGTCGCAACGATCGAGGCCGATGTCGCCACCTCATTACGTCGGATACGAAGACGACCCCCTGCCGCCGGATCGCTTCCGGATGAGCTTCGGGCCGCCCAAGCGCAAACCGAAGCGCCAACCAGACCCGGTGCCGCTGGCGCCGCCACGGCCGGTCATCGTGCCGCCGCGGCCCCGCATGGT
>CAIMOR010000126.1 GCA_903843125.1 uncultured Rhodospirillales bacterium | reverse complement strand
GGCCAGGTGCTGGAAACCTACATCCTGGCCGAGGCCAGCGACGGTGCGCTGGTGCTGGTGGACCAGCACGCCGCGCATGAGCGCCTGACCCACGAGGCGCTGCGCGCGCAATACCTGGAAGGCGGCGTCCGCGCCCAGCCGCTGCTGCTGCCCGCGGTGGTTGACCTGCCCGCCAGCGCCGCCGCCCGGCTGCTGGATGCCGCGCCGGAATTGGCCCGGCTGGGGCTGGATATCGACGGCTTCGGCGCCGGCGCAGTGCTGGTGCGGGCCATGCCGGCGCTGCTCGGCAACCCGGACCCGGCGCCGCTGCTGCGCGACCTGGCCGAGGAACTGGCCGAGACCAGCGAGAGCACTGCCCTGGATGCACGGCTCGATGCCGCCATCGCCCGGCTGGCCTGCCATGGCAGCGTCCGCGCCGGGCGCCGGCTGGTGCCGGCGGAGATGGATGCCCTGCTGCGGCAGATGGAGGCGACGCCGCGCGCCGCCACCTGCAGCCATGGCCGGCCGACTTTCCTGAAGCTTGGCCCGGCCGAACTGGAGAAGCTGTTCGGGCGAAGGTAGCGCTCGGCCGCCCCGGGCAGCGGCCGGTGCGGCGGAGCCCAGCCCCGCGAGCAGCTACCCCAGCAGCGCGTTCAGCCGCCGTGCGGCTTCCAGCCAGGGGCCAGGGTCGCCGGCCTCGCGTGGCAGGCCGCGGACCACGCTGGGCAGCAGTTGGACCAGCGCCCGCACCGCCTGGGCATCCCGCGCCGACCGCATGGCGGCCAGCAACGCCGGCAGCCGGTCCTCCGGCATGAGGTAGACCGGGCCGTGCTGGTCCACCACGTCGCCAGGCCAGTGCTGGAACACCACCGGCCAGTCCGGCCGCAGCCGGAATTCCAGGTTCGGCGTGGCGCCGTTCAGCGCCAGTTTGAAGCGCATGCTGGGCCAGGCGGTGCCGCCAAGGCGCACCTGTTCTAGCGTCATGTCCAGATGGCGGTAGCCGCCATCCGGGGTGCTGTAGTGTTCGTGCATGCGTACCGCGCCGCATTCGGCCGGGCGCGGCTTGCTGACGAGCGGCGCGGCGGGGGGTTCCGGCAGCGCCATCCGGCCGAGGTGACGGCCGGACAGGTCCGCCCATTCCAGCCGGCAGGCGGCGGGGGCGGTGGCGGCCAGCCGCGCCACCAGCACCACCGCCAGCATTGGCGGCGCCTCCAGCGGCAGGCGCAGCGCCAGCACCAGGCCGCCGCCATCCGCCGGCACCGTGCGCCAGCCGGAGCAGCGGGCGCCGGGCGCGGCCAGGTCAAGTTCGGCCGGGCTCTCGGCCGCGCAACCGGCAATTTGCAGCCAAAGTGCCACTTCCAGCCCCTCGGCGGCGCCTTCGGGCAGGGCGAGCGTCGCTTCGAGCAGGTCCAGCCCCAGGGCCGGCACCCAGGGCAGCACGGCCATCGCCTCGGCGCCCGGCGCCAGCACCAGCAGCGGGCGCGGCGCCTCGGCCCCCAGCGAGACGTTGCTGCCGCCGAGCGGCAGGCGCGCCAGCAGCCAGACCTGCTGGGCCATCGCCACCGGCAGGGCAACGGGGGCCAACGGCAGGTCCCCCTGCTCCCAGTGCCAATGCAGCGGCAGCGTGAAGCGCCGGCCGAACGGCGCCTGCCACAGCCGCAGCGCCAACGCCCGGCCAAGCGAAACCGGCAGCGCCTCGCCGGTGTCCTGGTGGGCGCTGCGGGCGGGGTCGGCGGCGGCGTCCTCCAGCGAGATCGCCAGCATGTCCGCAACGCCGCCTTCCACCACCAGGTCGAGGCAGGCGCTTTCCCGCACCGGGCCGACCGGCGCCGGCAGGTCCAGCGCGAGCCAGCCGGGCCGCAGCGCCGCCGCCGGCACCAGCCAGGCGGCCAGCACCCGGCCGCTTTCGGCGCCGTAGAGCCGCAGGCGCAGCCGAGTGTCGGCCGAGACCTCGGCCGCGGCGATGTGCAGCGCCACGGCGGCCAGCGATTCAACCGACAGCGTCAGCAACTGCCCCAGTGCCAGGTGCCCGGCCTCGGTGCGCAGCACCGGGCCGGGTTCGCTGGCCAGCGCGGTTTCCAGCGCCAGCGGCGCGCGGAAGCCGCTTGACTGCATCAGCACCGCCATGGCGGTGCGGGTTTCCTCGTAGTCCCGGCGCGTGGCGACCAGGGCGCGATGCAACCCGGCCGCGCGCCCAGCGGCCGCCGCGGTCTCGGCCAGTGCCAATTGCGCCAAGGGCGCCCAGGCCGCGGCGACATCGGCGACGACCAGCAGCGGCGGCGGCGTCAGGCCTTCCCAGCAGGCCAGCAGCGGCGCGGCGGCGGCCTCGCTCGGCGCCAGTATCGCCAGCACGCCGGCCGGCAGCGCGGGCAGCGGCGCCGCGCCGGTCTCGGCGGCGCCGAAGCCCTCCAGCCGCAGCCCGCACACCCGCCAGCAGCGCAGCGTCGGCAGCGCCGCGGCCAGGGTCTCGGCACCGGGGATGCTGTCCAGCAGCAGCAGGCTCGGCTGGCCGGAAAGCAGGTCGGCCAGGGCGGTGGGGGGCGCGGCCAACGGGGTTACGGGCATGGCGTCACGGTCATGTCTCGGCATCCAGCGGGCAGCTTGCCGCAAGCCAGGTGAGGAAGTCGCGCATCGTTGCCGCCCAGCCGGCGCCGGCCACCCGGGCCGCGGCCGCCTGGCTTAGCCGGGCCAGCAGGGCTGGGTCGTCGGCCAGTGCCGTCAGTGCCGCGCCGAACGCGGCGACGATGGCGGCCTCCGGCTGGTCATGACCAACCAGCACGCCGTCGGCGCCATCGGCGATGATCTCGGCGACGGCGCCGACCTCGGTGGCGATGACGACACAGCCGAGGCGCTGTGCCTCCAGCACCGTCAGCGGCACCCCCTCGAAGCGCGAGGGCAGCAGCACGGCATCGGCCCAGGCGTAGAGGGCATCCAGCTGGCGCGGGCGACTAACCGGCGGCTCCACCGCCACGCCAACGTCCGGTGCCATGCCGGTATCCGCCATCACGGTGCCGCCGACCACGAGCCAGTCAAGCGTCGGATGCGCCGCGACCAGCGCGGCCAGCCGGTCCATGCCCTTCTGCTGGTCCAGCCGGCCGAGGTACAGCACGCGCAGCGGCCCCGGCGCCCGGTGGCGGCGGGCGGCCAGCACCTCCGCCACCTGGGCAGCGGTGGTGGCGTAGCCTGGGGCATTGCGCACCAGATGCAGCTTGTAGCCGGGGATGCCCTGGCCGAGGCACCAGTCCCGCAGCGCCTGGCTGATGACGACGAAGCCGTCATAGGCGTGCTCATAGGCCAGGGCATGATGCGGGTTGCCGCTCGGCTGTCCCCAGTCGCTGCGCTCCACCAGGTGCAGGCCGACCAGGGTGCGCACGCCGAGCCGGCGCAGCCGCGCCATCAGCGCATGGCCGGCGAAGGAATGCGTGTTCAGCACCGCGTGCATGCCGGCCAGCAGGCCCAGCACGTCGGCTGCTTCGCGGCGGTTGCCCAGGCTGGGGGTGCCGCCGCCGAAATAGCCGGCCGACCAGTCCTCGCCATCCTCGCCCAGGCCATGCACCAGGGTGATGCTCTCGAACGCGGCGCGGGCTTCCGGCGTCAACGCCATCTGCCGGCTGCCGACAAGGAACAGGTGCGGCCGCCAGCCGGCGGCGCGGAACTGCTCGGCATAGGCCAGCACCACCTTCTCGACGCCGCCGAAGCTGAACACCGGCACCAGCAGCGCGATGTCCCGCCTGCCCGCGGCCGGCAGCAGCGGCAGCGAGACGCCGAGGCCGTTCTCGTGCTGGCAATGCTCCACCACCTGGTGCCGCGGCCGGCGGAAATCGCTGCGCCATTGCCGTGGCAGCGCGGTGGCGCGGCGCTCGGTGCGGGCCAGCGCGCCGACCTCCTGCGCCAGCAGGTGTACCGGCGGCAGCGTGGCGGGTGGCGGCGGGCGTTCGCCATCCGGCAGCGTCAGCCGCAGCCGGCGCGTGGCCGGGCGAGGCGCCTCCCGGCGCAGGCTGTCCAGCCAATCGCCCGAGGGGTCGCGGATGCTTTCCAGCACGGTGCGGGTGCGGGCGAAGACCAGTTGGCAGGCGGCCAGGCCACCGCTGCCGCCGAGCATCTCCTGCCGCAGCTCGGCCTCGGCGCCCGGCAGCAGTTCCACGCCCAGGAACTGGGCATCGCGCAGCGTCAGGTCGGCCTGCCAGAACAGCCCGTGCAGCAGGCGGAAGCGGGCCAAGGTTTCCAGCACCGCCGGTTCGGCGAACAGGCAGACCGGCGGGAAGAAGGCGGCCGAGGGGGTCTCGGCGGCGGCCAGCAGGCGCTCGCGCGCCGCAGGCAAGGTCAGCGTCTCGGTGGCCGGCCGGGTCGGGTCCAGCAGCAGGTCCGCACCGGGCTCGCCGCTGCGGAACCAGGCGAAGCGCGGCATCTCCGCCGCCTCCAGCCGCAGCAGGTTGCGCGGGTGGTACAGCCCCGCATGCTTGCGGCGCAGTGCGTGGGCCAGGATCGGGCGCTGGCGCTCGGCCTCGGCCAGCATGCTCTCCGGCCGGCGGCGATACTGGAAGCCGGAGTTCGGCAGGTGCTGGCCGCGGAAGCCGCGCCCGGCCGCCTGCAGCCAGAAGTCCCAGTCCTCGAAGCCGGCGCGGAAGCTTTCGTCGAAGCGCAGCCCGGCCTGCAGCAGGCTGCGCCGCACCAGGCTGCCGGCCTCGCACAGGTTGTCCACCAGCTGCGCCAGCAGGGCGTAGGGGCCGGCGCCGCTGCCGTTCATCGGCAGGCCGAACATGTCGAAATCCGGGTAGACCCAGCCGATGCCGGCCGGCGCCGCCTGCAACGCCGCATCGGCGCGGGCCAGCAGATGCGGCGCCACGCGGTTGTCGGCGTCGAGGAAATACACTGCGCGGCAGGCCGGGAAGCTGGCCAGCGCCACCTCGATGCCGGTGTTGCGCGCGGCGGACAGGCCCGCATTGCGCTGGCGCACCGCCAGCACCCGGCCGGGATGGGCAGTGGCGTAGGCGCTGGCGATGCGGCTGGTCTCGGGGTCCGGGCAGCCATCATCCACCACCACCGCGGCGAGGGGCGGCGCGCCCTGCTGGGTCAGCACGCTCTCGATGGCTTCCGGCAGCAGGCCGGGTTGGCCATGGGCGGGGATCACCACCGCCAGCAGCACATCCCCGGCCGCAAGCGGCGCGGCGGTGGAAGCAGGCACCGGCTTCGGCAGGGCCGGCCACCAGGGCAGGAAGGGGTGCGGCAGCATCGCGCCAATCCCTAGCGCAAACGGCGTTGCGGCGACATTGCCGCGGCGGCGAAATCGGCGCGCGGGCGCATGCTATGCCACCAGCCCCCGCAGCAGGCCGAGGTAGCGCCGCAGCATGGCCGCCTGGTCGTGCTGCGCCGCGTGCAGCCAGGCCGTGGCCACCCGCAGCGCGCCATGCGGGCCGGGCGGGAAGCCGTCGCAGGCATCCGCCAGCAGGCCGGCGGGGCTGTCCAGGTCCAGCAGCGTGGCCATCTCGCCGGCCCGCTGCTCCAGGCATTCCAGCGCGGCCGGGCTGGCCAGCACCGGGCAGCGCCGCGCCGCGGCCTCCAGGAAGGTCAGCGGGCACCCCTCCAGCCGAGAGGGCATCAGCAGCGCATCGGCCGCCAGCAGCCATTCCGGTACATCCGCCACCTGGCCGGGCAGGCGCAGCGGTTCGCCGAGGCCGGAGAGTTGGTCCAGCATCTCGCCCTGGCCGAGGGCCACCACGGTGGCGCCGCGCCGCTGCCACAGCGCCAGGGCCAGGGCGGGCAGCAGGTCGGCGCCCTTCTGCTTGTCCAGGCGCCCGGCGAAGACCAGCATCGGCGCGTCCGGCGCCAGGTTGAGCCAGCGCCGCTTGAACAATCGTGCCTCCGCGCGCGCCGCCGCGTCCTCCGGCGGCACCACCACGCCGTTGGGCACCACACCCACCTGGCCGGGCGCCAGACCGTAGGCCACCGCCAGCCGCCGCGCCGCCGGCGCCGAAACCGCCACCACCCGGCCCGGCCCGGCGGCAAAGCCACCCAGTGCGCGCACGGCATTGGCGTCGCCATCCATCGGCACCAGGTGGCCGACCAGCAGGCTGGGAACCTCCGCCGCCGCCAGGGCACGGCGCGGGCCGATGCCGGCCGTGGGCCAGGGCAGCGGCAGCAGCGCGGCGTCCGGAAAGGTCTCCTCTATCAGGCTGGCAGTCGCGCGGGCCTGATCGACAGGGCTTTCGTGGAAGCGCTCGGGCGACCAGCCCAGCCCCGGCGCCGGATGCAGCGTCAGGCCCGGCGTTCGGCCGAGCCGGGCCGCCAGCGGTGCGATGAAGGCGGGTTCCGCCGCCAGCCGCACCTGCACCCCCAGCATGGCCGCGGCGCGGACGATCTCGAGCGTTTGCAGCTCCGCGCCGCCGATGCCATGCCCTGGCAGCAATACCAGCAGGCTGCGCAGCGTGCTGGCGGGGCCGCCGGCATCCGGCGTCACGGGGCGCGCAGGAACAGCAGGCTGGCCAGGCCGTGCGAGCGTTCCGCCAGCAGCGTATAGCCCTCCGGCGTCTCGGCGAATTCGCGGCCGAACTCGCAGGCAACCAGCGCGCCCGGAGCGATCCAGCCCGCCTTGGCCAGCGCCGCCAGCGCCTGGCCGACGAAGCCCTGGCCATAGGGTGGGTCGAGGAAGACCAGCGTGCAGGGCTGCTGCGCCCGCGGCGGCTTCAGCGCATCGGCCGGCAGCACGCGCGTGCGGGTAAGTTCGGCGCAGCGGGTGATGTTGATGCGCAGCGAGGCCAGCGCGGCGGCATCGTTCTCGACGAAGGTGGCGTGCGCCGCACCGCGCGAGAGCGCCTCCAGCCCCAGCGCGCCGGTGCCGGCGAACACGTCCAGCACGCGGGCGCCGTTGACGATGTCCCGCCCCGCCCAGGGCGCGTGCCAGAGCATGTCGAACATCGAGACGCGGACGCGGTCCGCGGTGGGGCGCGTCGTCAGGCCGTCGGGGGCCACGATGGTGCGGCCCTTGTGGCGGCCGGCGGCGATTCTCATGCTGACCTCAGGCGCCGGCGCCGGCATCCGCTGGCTTGGCTTGCGCGGGCATCAGTCCGCGTCGGCCATTCGCCCTCTCGGCCCTGGCGGGCCGCCCAGGTGAGCTTTCCGTGGCCTTCGCGTTCCCCGCAGGCGCGGCGGGCGCCCGGCCGTGCGCCTGTTCGGGGGGAAGCGCCCCGGCACCCGTCATGTCCGGGCCTGTGCCGGTCAGCCACGGCCTGCGCCGCGCTCACGCCTCGGCCGCCGGCTTGCGCCGGGCCTTGCGGTCGGCGGCGCGCTGTTCGGCGGCTTCGCTCCTCAGGCCCAGCTGCTCGCGCATCACCTTGGGATTCACTTCCTCAATGGCGCCCTTGGGCAGCGTGCCGAGCTGGAACGGGCCATAGGCGGTGCGCAGCAGGCGAGAGACGTCCAGCCCCAGATGGTCCATCACGCGGCGGATTTCGCGGTTCTTGCCTTCCTGCAAGGCCACGGTCAGCCAGGAGTTGGCGCCCTGGCGGCTGTCCAGCCCGGCCTCGATCGGCCCGTAGCGCACGCCCTCCACCGTAATGCCCCCGGCCAGCGCGGCCAGGTCGCGGTCGGTCGGCGCCCCGTGGACGCGCACGCGGTAGCGCCTGATCCAGCCGTTGGAAGGCAGTTCCAGCTTGCGGGCCAGCTCGCCGTCGTTGGTCAGCAGCAGCAGGCCTTCGCTGTTCAAATCCAGCCGGCCGACGCTGATGACGCGGCCCATCTCCTTCGGCAGCTTCTCGAAGACCGTGGGCCGGCCCTTTTCGTCCTTGTGCGTGGTCACCAGGCCGGCCGGCTTGTGGTAGCGGAACAGCCGGGTCTTCTGCGCCTCCGCCACCAGCTTGCCGTCCACTGTCAGCATGTCGCCGGGCTGGATGAAGGTGGCCGGCGTGGTCACCACCTTGTTGTCCAGCTTGACCCGGCCTTCCGCGATCAGCTTTTCGGCGTCTCGCCGGCTGGAGATGCCGGCGCGGGCCAGCACCTTGGCGATGCGCTCGCCGCGCGCGCCGGCCTCGGCGTCCTCATCCACGGCAGGCATCGACGAAGGCTTTCATGATCAAGGGGTCGGCCGAATCCACCGCGTATTCCGGGTGCCACTGCACGCCGAGCGCAAAGCGGAAGCCGGGATGCTCCACGCCCTCCACCACGCCATCCGGCGCCACCGCGTTCACCACCGCGCCCGGCCCGGCCGTGGCGACGGCCTGGTGATGCGCGCTGTTCACCGCCAGCACCGGCTTGGCCACGATGCGGGCCAGCAGCGTCTCCGCCGCCACCGTCACCTCATGCCCCGGCAGGTGGCGCGGGGTCGGCTGCTCATGCTCCAGCGCATTCGCCACGCTGTCGGGTATGTGCTGGATCAGCGTGCCGCCGAAGGCCACCGCCAGCAGCTGCTGGCCGCCGCAGATGCCCAGTACCGGCATGTTGCGGGCCAGCGCGCCGCGGGTCACCGCCAGCTCGAAATCGGTGCGGCCGGCCTTCAGCGTCACGGTCGGGTGGGTCGGGCCGCCGCCGTACAGCGATGGATCGACATCGAAGGCGCCGCCGGTGATCAGCAGCCCGTCGATCATGTCCAGGTACTGTTCGGCCAGGGCCGGGTCGTGCGGCAGGGCGACGGGCAGGCCACCGGCTTCGGCCAGGGCGGAAAAGTAGTTCTTGCGCAGCGCGTACCAGGGCAGCTTGGAGTAGCCGCCAGGCTCCTCCGCATCCAGGGTGACGCCGATGATGGGACGCTTGGTCATGCGGGCGTTGCTAGACCGCGACACCGGGCGGGGGCAAGGAGCGTGCATGGTTCCGATGGAAATAGCGCTGGCCGAAGCCCGGGCGGCGGCCGAGCGCGGCGAGGTGCCGGTGGGCGCCGTGGTCACCGGGCCGGATGGCGCCGTGCTGGCCCAGGCCGGCAACCGGGTGGAGGCGACCCACGACGCCGGCGCCCACGCCGAGATGCTGGCACTGCGCGCCGCCGGTGCCGCGCTGGGCAGTCCGCGGCTGCCGGGCTGCACGCTGTGGGTGACGCTGGAGCCCTGCCCGATGTGCGCGCAGGCGGCCAGTTTCTTCCGGGTGAAGCGCCTGGTCTTCGGCGCCTATGACCCGAAGGGCGGCGGGGTGGAGCATGGCGCCCGGGTATTCGCGGCGCCGAGCTGCCACCATGTGCCGGAGGTGGTCGGCGGCGTGCGGGAAAGCGATGCCGCCGCGCTGTTGCGCGGCTTCTTCAGCGCGCGTCGGTAGCGCCCTGGTCCCGTGGCTCGGCGCGCCGCAGGCTGCCGGCGCTGGCCAGGCCGGCCAACAGCAGGTTGCGACGCAGGAACTCGTTCCACAGGTTGCCCTGCGCCTGCACGGCGGCGGGCGTCGGCGGCAGCACCTCGGCGGGCGAGGGTGGCGGGCTGGTGGCGGGGTCTGCGTGCGGCATCCTGCTCTCGCTCCCGGTGCTGTCTCCGGTGAAGGGTAGCCTGGCCTCCATCTGTGTCGGCTCCACGGCAGGATTGAGACGAAAGGTAACCGTCCGCCTGTGACGATTGATATCTCGCAGCATCAGCGAGGCGTGGTTAACGCTTCAACAGCGCGCGATGTTGCGGCACACCAGGCGCCTCGCCCGAGGAAACCGAACGCCATGGCCAAACGCCGCTCGCTGCTTGCCGCCCCGCTGCTGCTGCCGTTGATGGCGCGAGCGCAGGACGCCTGGCCGGCCAAGCCGGTGCGAGTGGTGGTGCCCTATCCGCCCGGCGGCTCGACCGATGTGCTGGCCCGCGCGGTGGCGGAGCGCCTTGGCGCCCTGATCGGCGGCCCCGGCTTCGTCGTGGAGAACCGTGGCGGCGGCGCGGCGGTGGTCGGCACCATCGCGGTCGCCCAGGCACCGGCCGATGGCTACACGCTGTCCCTCGCAACCAATCAGACCCACGCGGCGAATGCGGCGATGCTGAAGGACCTGCCCTACCGGCCGGTCGAGGACTTCGCCCCGATCGGCCGCATCGCCGAGGTGCACCATGCGCTGGTGGTGCCCGCCAACTCGCCGGCGCGGACGCTGGCGGAGCTGGCGGCGCGCGGGCGTGGCCAGCGGCTGACCTATGCGTCCTCGGGCGTCGGCAGCGCCAGCCATGTCATCGGCGAGACCTTCGCGCGCCGCGCCGGGATCGAGGCGACGCATGTGCCGTATCGCGGCGGGGCGCAGGCCACCACGGATACCGTCTCCGGCGTGGTGGACTACTTCGTCTCCACCTGGCCGCAGGTGGTGGAGCTGGTGAAGGATGGCCGGCTGCGCTGCCTGGAGGTGGGCGCCCCGGCCCGGTTGGCCGAGGTGCCGGCGGTGCCGACCGCGGCCGAGGCCGGCGCCCCATGGCTGGCGGTGGATGCCTGGTTCGGGCTTTGGGCCCCGGCCGGTACCCCGGCGCCGATCCTGGCGCGGCTGTCCGGTGCGTTGCAGCAGGTGCTGGCGGAACCGGCCCTGGTGGCGCAGCTGCGGCGC
>CAIMOR010000125.1 GCA_903843125.1 uncultured Rhodospirillales bacterium | reverse complement strand
GCATGCTGCGCAGCGCCAGCGCGGTGCCGTGCGCGGGGTCGCCGGCGATGATCGCGCCGTGCCGCGTCTCGGTGATCTCCACCGTGCGGGAAGGCGCGTTGCGGATGTGCACGGTCTCGGTACGGCGCGTCACCGGCACCCATTCGCCGCGGAACTGCGTGTGGTCGCCGCTGGCATCGAAGCGTTCGATGTAGAGGTCGTAGATATCCATGAAGGCATGCGTCACGCACCAGCCGACGCGCCCGTTATGGCCGAAATGCGGAAAGCCCGGCACGCCCGGCACCGTCAGGCCGATGGCGTCGAAGGCATCGCAGGCCAGGTGGTGCTGCGCGTACATGTTGGGGATCTCGAAGACGCGATGCGGGTCCCCGGCCAGCAGCGGGCGGCCGGCTTCGGTGCGCGCCGGGCCGAGCGCCCAGTTGTTGCTGCCGCCACCCGCCGCATCCGGCGCGGCGGCCTCCAGCAGCGCGGCGATGGCCGGTTGCAGCTCCGCCAGCGTCGCCACCCAGCGCTCGGCCTCGACACCGGGCGGGATGATCAGCAGGTCGCGCCCATTGTCGTCGTAGCGCAGCTTGGCGATGTTGTCGGCGCCGACCACCGGCAGGGCGGCCGCGCGCCACAGCTTGAACCAGACGCTGCCCATCAGCAGGCCGAGGCGGCGCATGGTGGCGATGCTGTGCCAGCCCTCCCACCGCTCGGGCGTGGCGCCCAGCAGCGTGTATTCCACCGCCCAGGGGGCGCCTTGCGCGATGAAGGCGTTCACCCCCTCGGCATAGCGGTCCAGCATGGCGCGCGTCTCCGCCGTGGCGATGGCGTAGTCGCGCTGGCTGGCCTGCGCCACGCCGAGCCGCCGGCTCAGCGCATCGGCATCCGCCGCCGGGGCGCCGAGGAACTCTGCGGAACGGCCGAGGCCGCGCCGGCGGTTCAGGTCCATCTGGAACAGCCGGTCCTGCGCGTGCACGAAGCCGAGCGCGAACCAGGCGTCGTGGGCGGTGGCGGTGCGGATATGCGGCACGCCCTCGGCATCGCGCAGCACGGTCGCGGGCGCGGCCAGGCCGGGCAGGGTCAGCGTGCCGTCCAGCTGCGGCAGGGGGTGGGTCATCGTCGTCATCCCTCAGCGCAGCCGCAGGTCCTGCGGGCGGATCAGCCCATCCGCCACCAGGTGCAGCCCTTGCAGCCGCGCCGAGGTGCCGAAGAAATTGGTCGGGTGGTACAGGTAGATGTAGGGCCGGTCCCGCAGCAGGATGTCCATGGCGCGGCCATAGGCGGCGACGCGGCGGGGTTGCTCCACCAGCGTGCGGCCCTCGCGCAGCGCGGCATCGGCCTCCGCGTTGCAGTACCTGCCGCCGTTCAGCGCCTCGCCGCAGGCGTTGAAGCTCCACAGGTTGGCGTCGATATCGGTGCGGCCGGACCACAGGATGATCAGGCTCTCGAACTCGCCCTGGGTCCATTGCCGCAGCAGCGTCGCCACCTCGATCACCTGCAGCTCGATGTCGATGCCGGCCTCGGCCGCCATGGCCTGGATCACCTCGCTGGCCTGGACGTATTCGGTGGTGTTGGGCACGCTCATGCGCATCTTCGCGCGGCCGTTCGGGTAGCCGGCCTCGCGCAGCAGGGCGCGGGCGCGCTCCAGGTTGCGGGCGGGAACGGGCAGCGCCCTGGCATAGAACGGGTTGTCCGGCGGGACCGACTGGTTGCCCGGGCGGAACAGGCCGTCGAACGCCACCTGGTTCAGCACCTGGCGGTCGATGGCGAGCTCCAGCGCCTCGCGCAGCTTCGCATCGCGGCCGATGGCGCTGTTGGCCGCCGGGCCATTGGCGATGTTCACGGCGATGTAGACGGCGCCGAGGCTCGGGCCGTCCAGCAGCCGCACGCGCGCATCCTGCCGCATGGTGGCGACATCCGAGGTCAGCACGCGCTCGATGACGTCGAGCTGGCCGGCGCGCAGGTTGGCGCCGCGCACGGTGGCGTCCGGGATCGGCCGGTAGGTGATGCGGTCGATGTGGATGCGCGCGGCGTCCCAGTAGCCATCGAAGCGTTCGAGGTCCATGCGGTCCTGCGCGACGCGCCGCACCAGCCGGAACGGCCCGGCGCAGGCGGGGTCGCGCTGGAAGTCGATGCCGGTCACGGTCGCCTGGCGCGGCGAGACCAGCATGCCCGCGCGGTCGCTCAGCGCCGCCAGCAGCGGCGCGAAGGGTTCGCTGAGCAGGATGCGCACCTGCATGTCGCCCACGGCCTCGATCCCGCGTACCGGGCCCATCTCGCCGCGGCGGGTGCTGCCGTTGGTGGTCAGGTGGCGCTGCAGCCCGGCGATGACCGCGGCGGCGTCCATCGCCACGCCGTCCTGGTAGTGCACGCCCGCGCGCAGCGTCAGCAGCAGGGCGCGGCCGCCGTCCTGCCATTCCCAGGCGGTGGCCAGCTGCGGCACGATCTCCAGCCGTTCGTTGATGTCCACCAGCTTGTCGCACATGGCGGCGAAGACCTGGCGGGCGGCGACGCTGCGCGACAGGGTGGGGTCCAGCACGTCGGGGTCGCTCGCCAGGCCGATGCGCAGCGAGGTCTGCGCCAGGGCGGGCAAGGCGAGCAGGCAGAACAGCAGGGGCAGGATGCGGCGCATGGTGGTCGTCTCCGGCGGGCCGGTTAGTATGGCCCAGTGTGAAGGAGCGTGGCCATGGCCGAGCGGTTGAATTCAGCGGACACCGCCCTGCGCGCGCGGGCGGCAAAAGTCATCCCCGGCGGCATGTGGGGCCACCTGAACGCCGCCAACCTGCCGGAGGGCTACCCGCAGTTCTTCGCCCGCGCCCAGGGCTGCCGGCTGTGGGACGTGGACGGCAACGAGGTGGTGGACTTCATGTGCAGCTGGGGGCCGATCGTGCTGGGCCACCACCACCCGGCGGTGGAGGAGGCGGTGCGCGCCCAGGCCGCCCAGGGCGCCACGATGAACGGCCCCGGCGCCGTGCTGGTGGAGCTGGCCGAGCAGTTGACGGGCATGCTGCCGGCGGCCGACTGGTGCCTGTTCGAGAAGAACGGCACGGATGCGACGACGGCTTGCGTCACCATTGCCCGCGCCGGTACCGGGCGCCGCAAGGTGCTGCTGGCGCGCGGCAGCTACCACGGTGCGGCGCCGTGGTGCTCGCCTTCGCTGGTCGGCGTGACGGCCGAGGACCGGGCGCACATCATCCACTACGATTATGGCGACCTGGAGAGCGTGCGGGCCGCGCTGGCGGAGGCCGGCGGCGACTGCGCCGCGGTGCTGGCCAGCGCCTTCCGCCACGACATGGCGCGCGCGCTGGAACTGCCGACGCGCGACTACGCCCAAGGGCTGCGCGCGCTGTGCGACGCGGCCGGCGCGGCGCTGATACTGGACGACGTGCGCGCCGGCTTCCGCCTGCACCTGGGCGGCAGCTGGGAGGCGTACGGCGTGCGCCCGGACTTCTCGGCCTGGAGCAAGGCGATCGCCAATGGCTACGCGCTCTCGGCGGTGACCGGCGCGGAGAAGTGGCGTGCGGCGGCGGCGCGCGTCTTCACCACCGGCAGCTTCTGGGCGGAGGCCACGAGCATGGCGGCGAGCCTGGCCACGCTGCGGGAGTTGCAGCGCGTGGACGGTCCGGCGCTGATGGCGGCGATGGGGGAGCGGCTGCGCGCCGGGCTCTCGGCGCTGGCGACGCACTACGGCGTCGGCATCAGCCACAGCGGGCCGCCGCAGATGCCGCTGATGCTGTTCGACGACGACGCGGATTTCGCCAAGGGCAACGCCTTCTGTTCAGCCGCGCTGCGGGCCGGCGCCTATTTCCACCCGAAGCACAACATGTTCCTCAGCACCGCGCATGGCCCGGCCGATATCGACCGCGGGCTGGAAGCCGCCGAGGCGGGGTTCCGCGCGGTGTCACGCATGTAGCGCCTGATCGGCGAAGCGCCTCACGCATGCGTCGCCGGGCGGCGCCCGGCCCAGGGCCGCGCCTGTTCCAGCAGGCTGCCCAGGCGCAGCAGGTCCATGTCGCCGCCCCAGGGGCCGATGAGCTGCACCGCCGTCGGCAGGCCGTCCCGCGCCAGCCCGGCCGGCAACGTCAGCGCCGGGTGGCCGGTGAGGTTGAACGGATAGACATAGGCGCTGGAACTCTGCCGGGTGATGCCGCACTTCACGCCGTTCACCACCACCTCGTCATTCGCCGCGTCGAAGTCGGCGGGCAGCGCGGTGCAGGCCAGCGTCGGCGAGACCAGCACGTCGAAGCGCTCGAACAGCGCCTGGATCGCGCGGAACAGGGTGGTGCGCGCGTATTGCCCCTGGCGGAATTCGGCCATCGTGAACTGGCTGCCGCGCTCGACCCAGGCGAGCAGCGTCGGGTCCATCTGGTTGGCCCATTGCGCCAGGTGCTTCTGCATCGCGACGGCGTAGTTGCCCTGGTACATCACGCGGCCGGGCATCTCCATCCAGTCGATCGCGTCGGTCACCTCCTCCACCTCGGCGCCCAGCATCGCCAGCGTGTCCAGCGAAGCGCGGGTGTCGCGCTCGACGTCCACGTCCAGCTCAGGGTTCGCGGCCAGACGGATGAATCCCACGCGCAGCCCGTGCAGGTCGCTGCCCACCAGCCGCGGCGAGACCTGGCTCTTCCGCGCGCCGGCCAGCGTCCAGGGGTCGCGCGGGCTGGGGCCCTGCATCACGCTCAGCAGCAGCGCGCTGTCGGTCACGTTGCGGCTCATCGGCCCGGCATAGGTGTAGTTGCCGAAGGCGTCGCTGGCGCCCTCCCACGGCACCAGGCCCAGCGTCGGCTTCAGCCCGACCACGCCGCAGCAGGCCGCGGGAATGCGGATGGACCCCGCCCCATCCGTGCCCACGCCGAACGGCGCGACCCCCGCCGCCAGCGCCGCCGCCGCGCCGCCGCTGGAACCGCCGGAGGTGCGCGAGAGGTCCCAGGGGTTGCGCGTGGTGCCGAAGCTCGGGCCATCCGTCAGCGCCTTGTTGCCGAACTCCGGCAGGCGCGTCTTGCCGACCAGGATCGCGCCGGCCTCGCGCAGTCGCCGCACGATGATGTCATCCCGCGCCGGGATGTTGTCCGCGAAGATCGCGCTGCCATGCGTGGTCAGCACGCCCTTGGTGTCCAGCTGGTCCTTGATGTGGATCGGCACGCCGTGCAGCGGCCCCAGCGCATCGCCGTCCATCACCGCCTGTTCCGCCCGGCGCGCCGCGGCCAGCGCCCGCTCCTCCAGCACGCTGACAAAGCAGTTCAGCGCCGGCTGCACCCGGCCGATGCCGTCCAGCACCGCCCGCACGTACTCCACCGGGGAAAGCCGGCGCCGGCGGATCAGCGCGGCCGCCGCCGTGGCCGAGAGCGAGAGCAGGTCGGTCATGCGCTTGTCCTTCCAACGGGCATCGCCGCCAGCCTAAGCTGGCCGCAGCCCCGGGGCCAACCCGGGGGAACGGGAGCGTGGCGATGACGGGATTGGGCAGGCGCAATCTTCTGGCCTCGGGCGCGGCGATGCTGGCGGCGCCACGGCTGGCGCAGGCGGCGGGCGGCACGCTGAACGTGGTGCTGGAGAGCGAGGCGGTGATCCTCGATCCCTACTTCACCACGGCGGCGATCACCCGCAGCTTCGGCTACCACGTCTACGACACGCTGTTCGCGATGAACGAACACGGCGCGATCCAGCCGCAGATGGTCGGCGCCCATGAGAAAAGCAGCGACGGCCTGACCTGGCGCTTCCAGCTGCGCGAAGGCCTGAAGTGGCACGACGGCAGCGCGGTGACGGCCGCGGACTGCGTCGCCAGCCTGCAGCGCTGGGCGCCGAAGGACGCGATGGGCCGGCTGCTGATGGCCAGCGCGCACGGCTTCGAGGTGGCGGACCCGCGTACCATCGTGCTGAAACTGAAGCAGGAATTCCCGCTGGTGCTGGAGGTGCTGGGCAAGCCCAACGCGCCGGTGCCCTTCATGCTGCCGGAACGCCTGGCGCGCACGCCCGGCGACCAGCGGCTGACCGAAGTCCTGGGCAGCGGCCCCTTCCGATTCCGCGCGGACCAATGGCGGCCCGGCAGCCTGATGGTGCTGGAACGCAACCCGCACTACCTGCCGCGCAGCGAGCCCGCCGATTTCCTCGCCGGCGGCAAGCGCGTGCATGTCGAGACGCTGAACCTGCGCGTCATGCCGGACCAGGCCACCGCTTCCAGCGCGCTGATCGCCGGCGAGATCGACTACCAGCAATACTGCCCGTTCGACATGCTGCCGCGGCTGGAGCGCGCGCGGAACGTGAAGCTGATGCCGCTGGGCGGGCTGCACATGTTCCAGGGCAATTTCCGCCTGAACCACGAGGCGCCGCCGTTCAACGACCCCGCCGTGCGCCAGGTGATGTGGAAGCTGGTGGACCAGGCCGCCATCCTGCAGGCCATCGGCATCCCCAAGGCCTTCCACGTGGAAAGCTGCCCCGGCTTCTTCATGTGCGACGGGCCGCTCTACACCGGCGCGGGCGCCGAGGTGTTCCACTACGGCGTCGCCGAGGCCAAGGCCGAACTGGCCAGGACCAGCTACGCCGGCCAGCCGGTGGTGATGCTGGAGGTCTCCGGCAGCATCTCGCAGACAGCTTCCGCCGTGCTGGCGCAGGCGCTGAAGCAGGCCGGCTTCACCGTGGACCAGCAGGTGATGGACTGGGGCACGGTGCTGGCCCGCCGCGCCCGGAAGGAAGGCTGGAGCCTGTTCAGCGTCTACTCCAACGGCATCGACATGATCTCGCCGCTCAACCACTTCTACGTGGCCAATACCTGCGCCGACTACCCGGGCTGGAGCTGCGATGCGCGCATCCCGCCGCTGCTCGCCGCCTTCACCCGCGCGCCGGACCTGGCGGCGCGCCGCGCAATCACCGAGCAGATCCAGCGCCTCGCCTTCGCGCTGACGCCCAGCGTCACCTGGGGCCAGTTCACCATTCCCGCCGCCTATCGCGCCACGCTGAAGCACCTGCCGCAATCCAGCTTCCCGATGTTCTGGGAGGTGGAGGCATGATCTTCCGCCAGCTCTTCGAACCGGTTTCCTGCACCTACACCTACCTGCTGGCCAGCCGGCGCGGCGGCGAGGCGCTGATCATCGACCCGGTGCTGGAGAAGGTGGACCGCTACCTGCAGCTGATCCGGGAGCTGGACCTGAAGCTGGTCAAGGCGGTGGACACCCACCTGCACGCCGACCACATCACCGGCCTGGGCGCGCTGCGCGACCAGACGCAGTGCATCACCGTGATGGGCGAACAGAGCGGCGTCGACGTCGTCTCCATGCGCGTGGCCGAGGGCGACACGCTGCGCGTGGAAGGCATGGCGCTGGAGGTGCTCTACACGCCCGGCCATACCGACGACAGCTACAGCTTCCGTTGGGACAACCGCGTCTTCACCGGCGATACGCTGCTGATCCGCGGCACCGGGCGCTGCGACTTCCAGAACGGCGACGCGCGTGCCGCCTGGGCCAGCCTGCAACGCCTGCTGACGCTGCCGGAGGAGACGCTGGTCTACCCCGCGCACGACTACAAGGGCGACACGGTCTCCACCATTGCCGAGGAGCGCCGCTGCAACCCGCGCCTGCAGGTGAAGGACGCGGATGCCTATGCGGCGCTGATGGCCGGCCTGAACCTGGCCAACCCGAAGATGATGGACGTGGCGGTGCCGGCCAACATGCGCCAGGGCCTGCAGCAGGAAGCCATCCGCGCCCGTGGCTGGGCGCTGGAGGCGGCGGAGCTGATGGCGGCCGGGCCGGGCTGCACGCTGGTGGACCTGCGGGAGGCCGATGAGCGCCGGCGCCACGGCAGCATCGCCGGCGCGGTCCACGTGCCCTACCCGGAGCTGCGCGACAGCATCTCGCCGGGCGGGCTGCTGCACGCGCTGGCGGTCAGCACCGGGCATCGGCTGGTGTTCTACTGCGCCTTCGGCGAACGCTCCGCCATGGCGGTGCAGGCGGCGCAGGACCAGGGGCTGGCGGCGGCGTGCCACATCCATGGCGGCATCGCCGCGTGGAAGCAGGCGGGCGGGGCGACGGCCTGAAGCACCACCGCTCACACCGGCCGGTGTGAGCGGTTCCGGGCTGCCGCTTCGCCTTGGTGCGGAGCGAGCAATCCGTTCCGATGACCCCATCGGCACGGATTGCTGAGCCGCCCCGCCGCGTCACCTCAGCGCGGATTGACGCGGACGAAGCGCAGCTGGAAGAAGTTGTCCGCCGTCTGCACCACCTGCGCATTAGCGCGCGCCGCCCACACCACCTGCTGCTGGTGCAGCGGAATGTAGCCGGCATCCTCATGCAGCAGGTGGCTGGCCTGGCTGATCAGCTCCTGCCGCCTGGCCTGGTTCAGCTCCACGCCGATCTGGTCCACCAGCGCGTCGAAGCGCGGGTTGCTGTAGCCGCCGTTGTTGAACAGGCCGCGGTCGCCCGAGCGGGTATAGGCCAGGCTGGCCAGGCTGTTGTGCGCGTCGCCGGTCGCCGGCGTCCAGCCCAGCAGGTAGAAGCTGGTGTTGTAGCGCGGTGCATTGACCTCGGCGAAGAAGCGCACGCGGGTCTGCGCGTTCAGCGTGATGCGGATGTTGACGCGCGCCAGCATGTTGACGACCGCGGTGCAGATCGCCTCGTCGTTCACGTAGCGGTCGTTCGGGCAATCCATGGTCACGCCGAAGCCCTGGGGATAGCCGGCTTCGGCCAGCAGCCGCTTGCTCGCCTCGGGGTCGAACGGGTAGCGCACGTCGTCGGCCTCGCGGAAGCCGTTGACGCCGGGGCCGTAAATCAGCCCGGTCGGCCGCGCCTGGCCGCGCATCACGGTGCGGGCGATCGCCGCCTCGTCGATCGCCTGGTAGAAGGCGCGGCGCACCCGCACGTCCTGGAACGGGTTGCGGCCCTTCACGTCGCTCTTCAGCAGCTCCGGCCGGCTCTGGTCCATGCCGAGGTAGATGGTCCGCAGCTCCGGCCCCTGGATGATCCGCACGCCCGGCGCATTGCCGATCCGCGTCACGTCCTGCGGCGGCACGGTGTAGACGAAGTCGACCTCGCCCGAGAGCAGCGCGGCCACGCGCGTCGCGTCGTTGGAGATGATGTTCAGCTCGGCGCGCTCGATGTTGTGGACCGGCGTGTCCCACCAGCCGGGGTTGCGCTCTAGCACCGTGCGGCGGTCGGGCTCGCGGCTCACCAGGCGGAACGGGCCGGTGCCCATGGCATTGCGGGTGGCGAAGTTCTCCTCGCGCGTCGTCAGGTCCGCCGGACGCACGGCGCCGTGCGCCTCGGCCCAGGTCTTGGACATGATCGCCCAGCTGGTGATCTCCTGGGTGAAGATCGGGTTCGGCACCAGGGTCTCGAACTCGACCGTGTGGTCGTCGACCTTGCGGATCTCCTTCACCGACGAAAAGATCGACGCCATGTTGGAGCCGGGCGCCCGGGTGCGCTGGTAGCTGAACACCACGTCATCGGCGGTGAACGGCGTGCCGTCCGAGAACTTCACGCCGTGGCGCAGGTGGAAGCGCCAGACGGTGGGGGAGGGGGTTTCCCAGCGCTCCGCCAGCGCGGGCTGGATCGCCATGTCGGCGCCGCGGCGCACCAGCGGGTCGTAGATGTTGGCGTTGAACGCCAGCAGGAAGGTCTCCTGCCGGGTGTAGGGGTCCATCGAGTTGACGTCGCCGTCATTGGCCCAGCGGAAGGTCTGTGCCTGCGCCGCCGGCGGCATGGCGAGGGTGGTGCCGCACAGCAAGGCGGCGGCAAGGGCCAAACGTCGCATTCGTGTCTCCCGAGATTGCTTCCCGGGCCGAAGGTAGGGGGCTTCGCAGCCGCCGTAAACGAGAACGGGGGCCCTGAGGCCCCCGTTCCATCGGCAATGCGGGCGGCGCGGCAGGCTACGCGGCGCGCAGCGCGGTCGGCAGGTCGGCCACGGCGCGGTCGATCAACTGGGCGTCGGCCGTGGCGTCGAGCTGTTGCGCGATGACGGCGCGGGCCGCGGCGGTGGCGATCTCGGCCGCGGCGTTGCGCACATCGGCGATGGCGCCGGCTTCCGCCGAGGCGATGCGGTCCAGCGCCATGCGTTCACGCCGGCCGGCCGCCGCTTCGGCTTCCGCATGGGCGGCTTCGGCCACGCGGGTGGCTTCGGCGCGGGCGCGGTCCAGCAGCTGCTGGGCCTCGGCCAGCGCCGCGGTGCGGTCGGCCTCGGCCTGGCGCAGCATGGCCTCGGCCTCGGTCCGCAGCCGAGAGGCTTCGGTCAACTCGGCCTGCACCGCCTCGCCGCGCGCATCCAGCATGCCGGTGAGCTTGGACCAGATGGTCCGGCCCAGCAGCACGAAGAACAGCACGAAGCTGACGGCTTCCCACACATGCGGGTCGGCAAGCAGGTTCTCGTCCATCACGCATGCCCCCGGGCGCTGAGTTCGCGGTCAACGGCCGCATCCACCACGGCGCGGTCGGCGCCGCCGGCGATGCGCGCCACCACGGCCGCCGCGGTGTCCGCGGAAACCTGGCGCAGCGCGCCCATGGCGGCCTGGCGGGCGGCGGATATCTGCGCCTCGGCGGCCTCGATCTGGCGGGCCAGCTTGGCGTTCATCGCTTCGGTCTTGGTCGCCAGCTCGTCCTGGGCGCGGGCCACGGCGGCGGAAACCGCCGCATGCGCCTCGGCCCGGGCGTGGGCGGTGGCGCTGCGATGGTCGGCCATGGCGGCATCGGCGCGGTCCTTGGCGGCGCGCGCGGCCTCCAGGTCGCCGTCGATCCGGCTGCGGCGGGCGGCCAGCACCTTGGCCACGCGCGGCAGCGCCACCCCGGCCATCAGCACGTACAGCAGCACGAAGATGGCCAGCAGCCAGAATACCTGGGCCACCAGCAACGGTTCACCGAAGTTCAGCTGCGGCATGCCGCCGGCGTGTTCTTCGTGCTCGGCCGCAAAGCTCCCCGCCGCCGGCAGCATGGCCAGTGCGGTGAGGGCGGCGAGCCGGAGGCTCTTGCTCATACCCGTCTCCTGTAAATGCGCGAAGGGGCGCGACACAAGCCGCGCCCCCCGTGCAGAACCAGTGCCCACGGATCGCGGCCAGGCCGTGATCCGAGCCGCCGAATGGCGGCCGCCGGTTGCCCGGCGAAGCCAAGCCGGCGGATGCCGGCGCCCGGCGATTGAGGGCGTAATATTAAGCGAACAGGATCAGGAAGGCGATCAGCAGGGCGAACAGCGCCACGGCTTCCGTGAGCGCGAAGCCCAGGATGCCCAGCGGGAACACCGCGTCGCGGGCGCCCGGGTTGCGCGCCACGCTGGTGACCAGCGCGGAGAAGATGTTGCCGATGCCGATGCCAACGCCGGCGAGCGCGATAACGGCCAGACCGGCCCCGAGGGCCTTCGCGGCTGCAACTTCCATGACAGTGTCCTTTCGTCGGATTTGGAGAAGGTGGCGTGCCGAGTTAGTGCAGGTGCACCGCGTCGTGCAGGTAGATGCTGGTCAGGATGGCGAACACGTAGGCCTGCAGGAAGGCCACCAGCAGTTCGAACCCGACCAGGATGACGTTGATGGCCAGCGGCAGCACGGCACCGAAGTAGCCGATGAAGCCGGCCGAGCCGATCATCACCACGAAGGTGGCGAAGACGATCAGCATGACGTGCCCGGCCACCATGTTGGCGAACAGACGCACGCTGAGGCTGATCGGGCGCGACAGGTAGGAGATGATCTCGATCGGGATGATCAGCGGCGCCAGCAGCTTCGGCGCGCCTTCCGGGAAGAAGTAGCTGAAGAAGTGGGTGCCGTGGATCACCAGGCCGACGATGGTCACCAGCACGAACACCAGCGCCGCCAGCGCGAAGGTCACCGCGATGTGGCTGGTGAAGGTGAAGGCGTAGGGGATCAGGCCCAGCAGGTTGCCGAACAGCACGAACATGAACAGGCAGAACACGAAGGGAAAGAACTTCTTGCCCTCGTCGCCGACCTGGCCAACCACCAGCTCGTGCACGAATTCATAACTCGCCTCGGCGAGGGACTGCAGCCGGCCCGGCACCACGGCGCCGCGCGCCATGCCGACCACCATCAGCAGCGTGATCAGCACCACCGCCACCGCCATGAACAGGGTGGACTGGCTGAACATGTACTGTTCGCCGAACTCCCCCAGCACGGGCGCCAGGTTGAACTGGTGCAGTGCGTCGATCGCTTTGCCCTCAGCGGCCACGTGCGGCTCTCCGGTCTGGTTCAGTCAACGGTCAACGCTTGCGTCGTGGCGGGCTGAACATGCGGTACACGTTCAGCACGCCGGCAACGGCACCCGCCACGAAGAACAGCAGGAAGAGCCAAGGCCAGGTGCCAAGCCAGCGGTCCAGTCCGACACCCACGGCCACACCGACCGCCAGGGCCGACACAACCTCGATGCCGGCACGGAAGCCGACCCCCCAGGAACCTGCGGGAAGGCCCTTCTGGCCGCTGGCAGGCTTGTCCAGGCCTCTCTTGGCCCGGGCGTCCTGCAGCCGCCGTTCGAAACCGTCGCGCTCGTTCAATACCCTGCTCCCCCGCGGTTACCCGCCGGAAGGCAGGCGGCTCCTAAGGCGGTGATGACAGGGTGTCAATATAGCGCAGGCGGTTCCGTGGCCAGCGATTGGGCAATGGCGGCCACAACGGCGTCCCAATCCCCCGGACGCGCCTGCCGGAACAGCCGGGCGCCGGCGTACCAGGGGCTGTCCGCGCGGCCCAGCAGCCAGCGCCAATCCGGCGCATGCGGCAGCATCAGCCAGGTGGGCCTGCCCAGCGCGCCGGCGGCATGCGCCACGGCGGTGTCCACCGTCACCACCAGGTCGAGTCCCGCCAGCAAGGCCGCGGTTTCCGCGAAGTCCGTCAGCGCGGCGGACTGGTCGGCCAGGCCGAGCGCGCGGGCCTCGGCGGCCTCGGACCCCAGCTGCAGGCTGACGAAATCGTCCCCGGCCATGGCCACCAGCGGCCGCAGCGCGGCGGCGGGGCAGGAGCGGCGGGCGTCGTTCGAATGCAGCGGGTTGCCGGCCCAGACCAGGCCGATGCGCCGGGCGCCCTCCCGGCGCTTCGGCAGCCGCGCCTCCCACGCCGCGACTCGGGCCGGGTCGGCGTTCAGGTAGCCGGCGGCGCTGGGAATGCTGGCCAGCGTGGTGCCCAGCCGATGCGGCAGGCTCATCTGGTCCACCCAGAAGTCGCAGTCCGGCAGGGCGCGGTCGCGCGGCACGGCGCGGGCCACGCCGGGGGCGGCGGCCAGCAGCGGCAGCACCCGGCGGTCGCAGGCCAGCAGCACCCGGGCGCCGCGCTGCGCCAGCGGCGCCAGGAAGCGGGCGAACATGATGGCGTCGCCCAGGCCCTGTTCGGCCAGCACCAGCAGGGTGCGGCCGGCAAGGTCCTCGCCCTGCCATTCCGGCTGCGGCAGGCGGCGGAAGTCCTTCTGGTGCGCCGGGTGGCGCTTGCGCCATTCGTATTCCGCGAAGCCGCCCGGCAGGTCGCCGCCCAGCAGCTGGGCGATGCCGAGGTTCCAATGCGCCTCGGCCAGGTCCGGCTTCAGCGCGATGGCGGCGTGGCAGGCCAGGATCGCCTCCGGCAGGCGGCCGGCATTGGTCAGCAGGCAGCCCAGGCTGGCATGGGCCTCCGCCATGGCGGGGTCGGCGGCCAGGGCGGCGCGGCAATGCCGCTCGGCCGCGGCGGGGTCGCCCAGCAGCAGCTCGGTATTGCCCAGGTTCAGCAGCGCCTGGGCGTGGCGCGGCGAGAGCGCGGCGGCGCGGGCCAGGGCGGCGGCGGCCTCCGCGG
>CAIMOR010000124.1 GCA_903843125.1 uncultured Rhodospirillales bacterium | reverse complement strand
TTCCGCCGGGCTGCCGGCGGCGGCGCCAGTAGCCCGGCGCGCGGCGCCAAGATACGCCGCGCGCCCGGGAGAAAACGCCATGCAACGCCGCCACCTGCTTCTCGCCACGCCAGCCCTGCTGGCAACACCTGCGCTTGCCCAGCCCGCGCCCTGGCCGTCGCGCCCGCTGCGCATCGTCATCCCCTGGCCGCCCGGCCAGGCGACGGACCTCGCCGGCCGCATCTCCGCGCAATTCCTGGCCGAGGACCTGGGCCAGAACGTGGTGCCGGAGAACCGCGCCGGCGCCGGCGGCATGATCGGCACCGAGGCCGTGGTGAAGGCCGCGCCGGATGGCTACACCATCCTCGCCGCCTCCTCCGGCCCCATCAGCATCAACCCGCTGTTCGGCCGCGCCAACTACAACCCCGAGCGCGACCTGGCGCCCGTCGCCATGCTCGGCATGTCGGCCTATTCGCTGGTGGTGAAGCCCGGCTTCCCCGCCCGCAACGCCGCCGAGTTCGTGGCGCTGCTGAAGGCCAACCCGGGCAAGTACACCTTCAGCTCCTCGGGCACCGGCGCCACGACGCACCTGATCGTGGAGCTGTTCAACATCCGCGCCGGCATCCAGGCGGTCCACGTGCCGTTCAGCGGCAGCGCGCCCAGCCTCACCGCCGTCGTCGCCGGCCAGGTCGACTACACCATCGAGACCCTGGCCGCGACCGGCCCGATGATCCGCGGCGGCCAGCTCAAGTCCTTCGGCATCTCGGTGGACCGCGAAAGCCCGCTGGCCCCCGGCCAGCCGCCGCTGTCGCGGGAGGCCAACCTGCCGGGCTTCGATGTCGGCAGCTGGTTCGGCATCATGGCGCCGGCCGCCACGCCCCGCCCCATCCTGGAACGCCTGGCCGCCGGCGTGCAGCACGGCCTGGCCAAGCCGGAGGTGCGCGACCGCTTCGCCAGCGTCGGCATCGAGGTGGACGACCGCCCGCTGGACGCCTTCGCCACCTACCTGAAGGCGCAGAAGGACAGCTTCGCCAACATCATCCGCACCGCCGACATCAAGGTGGAGTAGCGAGCAGGAAGCCGCGCAGCAGCGCCGCCAGCGCCGGATACTGCCGGGCCAGCGTCACCGCATGGCTCGGCCCGTCCGGCTCCTGCAGCACCTCCAGCCGCGCGCCGGGCTGCAGCGCCAGCAGCTTCGCCCCCTGCCGGCCGAGCGACGCATCCTCCGCCGCCGTCGCCACCTCCACGAACATCAGCGGCGCCGCAATCCGCGCGATATCGGCGCCCAGGTCGTAGGCGAAGTTGGCCTCGTAGGTCGCCCGCGCATGGGGCAGCGCCTGCACCCGGTCCACCACCGCCAGCCTGGCGCGATCGAACGCCGCCCAGCCCGCCGGGTCGCTGTACAGCGCGCCATCCCACCAGATATCGCTGACCCGGCGGAACCCGGTGGCCCACAGCTGCGCCTGGCGCGCCCGCTTATCCATCGGCGCCTCGTCGAAGTAGTGCGCCACGTTGCCGAGGATCGCGCCGTCCCGCGCATGCTTGTCCGGCACCAGGCTGTGCGACTGCCCCGCCAGCACCACCCGCCCGACGCGCCCAGGCCAGCCCGCGGCCAGCGCCGCACCCACCTTGTTGCCGGTCTGGAACCCATAGAAATGCGCCCGCGCAAGGCCCAGCCCGTCCAGCACCTCCACCAGGTTGCGGGCGAGGTCGCGCATGCCGAAGCCCGGCTTCGGCGCGTCGCTGTTGCCGCTGCCCGGCAGGTCCGGCGCCACCACGGTGAAGTCGCGCGACAGCAGCTGGATCAGACCGTCGAACACCCGCGCGCTGCGCCCGGCCGAGCCCACCAGCAGCAGCGCCGGCCCCGCGCCGGCCACGGTGACGTGCAACTGCCCATCGGCGCCGTCCACGTACAGCCGCCGCATCAGCCGGCACTCAGCCCGGCCAGCGCCGCGGCCTCCCGCGTCCGCGCCAGCTCGTCACGCAGGAAGGCGCCGAACCCCGCCGCGGTCCGGTCCTCGGCGCCGGAGGGCTCGCCGCCACCCTCGACGATCCGCGCCCGCACCTCGGCACTGTCCAGCGCGCCGAGCATCGCCGCCCGCAGCGCCGCCAGCACCTCGGCCGGCGTTCCCGCCGGCGCCACCAGGCCGACGAAGCTGGCCGCGGTGAACCCCGGCAGCCCCGCCTCGATCATCGTCGGCACCTCCGGCGCCGCCACCGCCCGCCGCCCCGCCGCCACCGCCAAAATCCGTGCCTGCCCGCCCTGCGCCAGCCCCAGCGCGGTATTCAGCTCCACCACCACGCCGTCCACGGTGCCGCCGATCAAATCCGCCCCCAGCGCCCCGCCACCGCGGAACGGCACGTGCACCAGTGGCGCCCCGGTGGCGTGCGCCAGCCGCGCCAGGGTCAGGTGCGTGCCGCTGCCAACGCCCGTGGAGCCCACGTTCAGCCCGCCCGGCCGCGCCTTGGCCAGCGCGACGAACTCGGCCAGCGTCGTGGCCGGCACCGCCCGCCCCACCGTCAGCGTCAGCGGCACCCGGCTGGCCATCGCCACCGGCGTGAAGTCGCGCAGCGCGTCATAGGGCAGGGACTGCAGCACCGGGTTCACGCTGAGCGGCCCGTTGCTGCCGACCAGCAGCGAGTACCCATCCGCCCGGCCATGCGCCACCAGGTCGGCGCCCAGCGTGCCGCCGCCGCCGACGCGGTTCTCCACCACCACAGGCTGGCCGAGGCGCTGCTGCATGCCCGGCGCCAGCAGCCGCGCCACCACATCCGCATTGCCGCCGGCGGCATAGGGCACCACCAGCCGCACCGGGCGTTCGGGAAAGGAGGCCAGGGCGGGGGACAGGGCCGGGGACAGGGCTGGGCAGGCCAGCACCACGGCGCCCCCGGCCAGCAACAACCTGCGCGTTCCCATCGGGCGGTCCCTCCCTTCCTCGTTGCGCCGATCCTGCCGCCCCGCCGCCTCCGGCGCAAACCCCGGCATCTCGACCCCCACCCGGACCCGTCCCGCGCAGCCCGTGCAACGCCTCCCCACCCTGAACGTTAAGCGAACACCATTCCCGCAGAAGGACCGCCCGCATGGCCCAGCAGCCCGCCCCCACGCCTGACGACGCCAACCCCAAGCTGGACCCCAACCCCGGCAGCAACACCATCAAGAACCCGGACGACTGGACCACCGGCGACGAGGCCATGACCGGCGCCCAGGCCAGCTACCTGCAGACCCTGTGCGAGGAAGCTCACGAGACCTTCGACCACAGCCTCAGCAAGGCCGCCGCCTCCAAGCGCATCGACGAGCTCCGCGCCCGCACCGGCAAGGCGCGCTGAACCGCGCGGGAAGGGCGCGCCGCCGCACGGCGGAATCCCGCTTCCCTCCCGCACCGTTTTGCCCCCACCCTCTTCGCACCTGCGAGAGGACTGCGGCATGACCCTCGGCGACCGCCTGGACCGGCTGGTCAACCTCGACATCGGCGCCCGCGGCATCGAGCACCTCCACGCCGCCGCCCGCGCCCGCAGCGGCGCCGCGCTCAGCATGGCCGCCGCCGAACGGCTGGCCGCCGTGCCGGAGGGCGCCGTGGTGCTGGCCACCACCGGCTCGGTCAGCCGCGCCTGGATCAGCGCCGAGATCGGCGAGAACGACGGCCCCGCCGGCCTCGCCACCATCTGCCGCGCGCTTGCGCTGGCCCGCCGCGCCATCCCGGTGGTGGTGGCCGAGGCCGCGCTGCTGCCCGGCATCGGCGAGATCCTCCGCGCCGCCGGCCTCGCCCTCGTCACGCTGGAGGAAGCCCGCCGCACCGCCATGCCGGGTGGCCGCCTCGCCGTGGCCGTGCTGCACCCCTACCCGCTGGAGGACGAAGCCGCCCGCGCCGCCGCCGGCCCCCTGCTGGACCGGCTCGCCCCCGCGCTGGCCTTCTCCACCGAACGCGTCGGCCGCAACGCCCGGGGCGTCTACCACAACATGCGCGGCGTCGACTTCGGCATGGGCCGCGCCCGCATCGACCACCTGTTCGATGCCGCCCTCGCCCGCGGCATCCCCAGCGTCGCGGTCGGCGACGGCGGCAACGAGATCGGCATGGGCCTGGTCGCCGCCGCCGTGGCCGAGCACATCCCCTTCGGCGCCCGCTGCGCCTGCGGCTGCGGCGGCGGCCTCGGCGCCATCACCGGCACCGACGTGCTGATGACGGCCGCCGTCTCCAACTGGGGCTGCACCGCCATCGCCGCCGCCTTCGCGAGCCTGGAACGCAACCCCGCCCTGCTGCACACGCCGGAGCTGGAAGCCCGCCTGCTGCTGCGCGGCACCGAGGTCGGCCTGATCAACTCGGTCGACGGCATCGTCGACCCCAACGTGGACGGCATTCCGCTGGCCACCCACCAGGCGGTGGTGGAGCTGTGCCGACAGCTCGTGCTGGCGGAGCTGGCCCGATGAGGCGCCGCGCCCTGCTGCTCACCACGCTCGCCACCCCGGCGCTGGCGCAACCCGCCGCCGGCCGCGCCATCCGCCTGATCGTGCCCTTCGCCCCCGGCGGCAGCCTGGACCTGCTCGGCCGCTCCCTGGCGCCGCGCGTCTCGGCGCTGCTCGGCCAGAACCTGGTGGTGGAGAACCGCAGCGGCGCCGGCGGCAACATCGGCATCGAGGCCGCCGCCCGCGCGGCGCCGGATGGCCTGACGCTGATGATCTGCAGCGAGCCGATGACCATCAACCCCAGCCTCTACCCCAATGTCCGCTACGACCCGGTGCGCGACTTCGCCCCCATCATCCTGCTGGCGCGGATGACCCAGGCCGTCATCGTCGACCCGCGCCTGCCGCTGCCCGACCTGGCCAGCCTGCTCTCGGCCGCGCGCACCTGGCGCAACCCGGTCACCATGGCCTCGGCCGGCATCGGCTCCACCGGCCACCTCACCGTCGCCATGCTGAACCAGGCCGGCGTGCCGGTGACGCATGTGCCCTATCGCGGCGGCGGGCCTTCCACGGCGGCCGTCGTCAGCGGCGAATGCCAGTCCGCCATCCAGTCGCTGCCCTCCTGCCTCAGCTTCATCCGCAGCGGCGCGGTGCGCGCGGTGGCGGTCACCTCGGCGGCGCGCTCACGCTTCCTGCCGGGCATCCCCACCCTGGCCGAGCAGCTCCCCGGCCTCAGCGTGGAAAGCTGGCAGGGCATCCTGGCCCCGGCCGGCACCCCCGCGCCCATCCTGGCCCGGCTCAACGCCGCCTTCGCCGAGGCCCTGGCCGCGCCCGAGATCCAGGCCAGCCTGGCCCGCCAGGGTTTCGAAAGCACCGGCGGCGCACCGGCGGTGCTGGCCGCGCAGCTTGCCAGGGAGCTGGCGATCTTCCCGCCCATCATCCGCGCAACGGGCATGAAGGCCGAATAGGCTAGGGGCCAGCTGGCTCCCCGCCTGGCTCCCCACTCGGCTCCCCACCGGGCTCCCCGGCGGGCGGCACCGGCGGCTGCAGCCGGTCCGGCACCAGCGGCACCTCGATGGTGCAGACCAGGCCGCTCGCCGGCCATTCCATCCGGCAGGTGCCGCCCATCTGGTCGTTCAGCGTGCCCGAAAGCACCCTCCGGCCGAAGCCGCGCGTCGCCGGCTGCGCCGGCGGCTTCGGGCCGCCCGTCTCGGTCCAGATCAGCCGCAGCCCGGCTGGCCGGCCCACCGGGCGCAGCGCGCGCCACACGATGGCAACCTGGCCGCCACTGGCGGAAAGCCCGCCATACTTGATCGCGTTGGTCGTCAGCTCATGCATCGCCATGGCCAGCGGCTGCGCCGCGCCCGGCGGCAGCGCCACCACCGGCCCGCTCAGCGTCACCCGCGGGCTCGGCGCCAGGGCATCGACGAAGCCGTTCAGCTCGCCGCGCATCAGCGTGTGCAGGTCGGCGCCGGCCCACTTGTCCGCCGCCAGCAGGGACTGCGCCCGCGCCAGCGACATCACCCGCCCCTCGACAGCCTTGACGAAGGCCGGAACCCCGTCCGCCCTGGTCAGCCGCAGCGCCGCCAGCACCACGGTCAGCATGTTCTTGGCGCGGTGGTCCACCTCCCGCGCCAGCAGCTGCTGCCGCTGCGCCACCCGGCGGTCCTCGTCGATATCCACCAGCACCACCAGCGCCGAGGTCACCACGCCCGCGGTGTCGAAGATCGGAATGCCGCTCAACCGGCGCCACAGCGGTTCCTGGTTGCCGCTGACATACTCGAAGTCCTGCTCCGGCCCGTTCTGCCCGCGCAGCGCCCGGGCCGAAGGATAGTCGCGCGGCGCCACCGGCTGGCCGGCCAGGTCGAAGCAGCGCCACTCCGCGCCCTTCTCGGTATCGGCCGAGGGCACCATGCCGCGCGGCATCATCCGCATGAACTCGGGATTGGCGACCATCACCTTGCCGTTCGGCCCCACCAGCGCGGCGCCGAAGGGCAGGTTCTGCACCACCTGCTCCAGCCGGGTCGCGTGCTGCAGCACCTCCAGCGCGCGTTCCCGTTCCGCCACCTGCGCCTGCAACGCCTGGTTCGCCGCCACCAGTTCGGCGGTGCGCAGCGCCACCCGGCGCTCCAGCTCGCGGTTGGCGTCCTGGATGTTGTCGAACACCAGCAG
>CAIMOR010000123.1 GCA_903843125.1 uncultured Rhodospirillales bacterium | reverse complement strand
TCGCCGAAGCCGCCCGCGCCGCCCTCCTCGCCCCCGCCGCGCAGGACGCGCTGGCCACGGCGCTGGCCGCGCATGACAGCGCCCTGGCCGCCGCCCAGGCCACCGCCACCCGCACCGCCGAGGACGCCGCCGGCCTCACCCCGCCCGACCTCCCGGCCCTCGCCGCCGCCCTCACCGCCGCCACCGCGGCCCGCTCATCAGCCGAACGCGACGCCACCCTCGCCGCCGCCGCCCTGGCCGCCCACGACGCCCTGCTCGCCGACATCGCCGCCGCCGCCACCGCCCATGCCGAGCGCGAAGCCGACCTGGCCCTGCACGACGACCTGGTCGCGCTCTCGGAAGGCCGCGGCGGCAGCGGCCTGGACTTCGAGGGCTTCGTCCTCTCCGGCCTGCTGGACGAGGCCCTGGCCGCAGCCAACCGCCACCTGTCGGGCATGCTCGCCGGCCGCTACGCGCTGCAGCGCCGCCAGGAACCCATCCGCCGCAACGCCGCCGCCGGCCTCGACATCGAGGTGCAGGACCGCTGGAACGCGCAGCCCCGCCCCGCCGCCACGCTCTCCGGCGGCGAGGGTTTTTGCGCGTCGCTCGCCCTCGCGCTCGGCCTGGCCGAAACCGTCGCCGCCCATGCCGGCGCCCGCCAACTCGGCGCCCTGTTCGTCGACGAAGGCTTCGGCACGCTGGACGCGGAAACGCTGGACACCGCCGTCGCCGTGCTGGAATCGCTCCAGGCCGGAGACCGCCTGGTCGGCGTCATCAGCCACGTCGCCGAGCTGCGCGAACGCCTGGCCGCCCGCATCGAAGTCACGGCCGGCCGCGGCGGCAGCACCGCCCACATCCTCACCGAATAGCCGTCCTTGCCGGCCGCCCCGCCACGGCGGAACATGGCCGCAACCAACCAAGGGAAGCGCCGATGCCCTACCAACCCTTCAACCTCACCGGCAAGGTCGCGCTGATCACCGGCGGCAATGGCGGCATCGGCCTCGGCATGGCTGAGGCCTGCGCCCAGGCCGGCGCCGACGTGGTCATCTGGGGCACCAACCCGGCGAAGAACGCCGCCGCCCGCACCAGCCTGGCCGCGCACGGCACCCGCGTGCTGGCTCTGGAATGCGATGTCGGCGACGAAGCCGCGGTGGAAGCCGCCTTCGCCGAAAGCCTCCGCGTCATGGGCCGCGTCGACGGCTGCTTCGCCAATGCCGGCATCAGCAGCGGCAAGCAGACGCCCTTCCCCGAGTTCACCACCGAAGACTGGCACCGCGTGCTGCGGGTGAACCTGGACGGCGCCTTCTACACGTTCCGGGCCGCCGCCCGCCACATGAAGGCCCGCGCCGAGGCCGGCGACAAGGGCGGCTGCCTGGTCGGCACCGCCTCGCTCGCGGCCATCGAGGGCGCCGCCCGCAACGAACACTACGCCGCCACCAAGGGCGGCCTGGTCAGCATGATCAAGGCGCTCGCCGTCGAACTCGCCCGCTACGGCGTCACCGCCAACAGCATCCTGCCCGGCTGGATCGAGACGGACATGACGGCGAAGTCCGTCGCCAACCCGAAATTCGCCGGCAACGTGCTGCCCCGCGTGCCGATGCGCCGCTGGGGCACGCCCGAGGATTTCGGCGGCATCGCGGTCTACCTGATGTCCAGCGCGTCCCGCTTCCACACCGGCGACAGCTTTCTGATCGATGGCGGCTACGCGCTGTTCTGAGGCCAGGCCGGCAGCGGCACGAAGATCATCGCGTTCCAGGCGGCATGCACCAGCATGCAGCCGCTGAGCGACCGGGTGCGGAGGAAGGCCAGGGCGAGCAGCACGCCGAGGATCGGCACGGCAACCACCGTCTCCCAGTAGCGCAGGTTATGGCAGGCCAGGAAGATGACGGTGGAGAGGATGACCACCGGCCAGCGTCGCCGCGGCAACAGCGCCACCAGCGACAGCAGCAGCAAGCCGCGGAACACCAGTTCCTCGTTCACCGGCGCCGTGACGCATTCATCAATCAAGCGGCCCCAACTCAGCGCCGCCGTATCGGAATGCGGGCTCACCCACTCCGCCAGCGCCTTCAGCACCAGGCGGAGCAACACGGCGAGCGCCAGCCAGGCCAGGAAAAACCGCCGGTCCGACCGGGCCGGCAGGCGGAAGTAACCGAGGAACCGCAGCACCGTGGCGCGACGCGCCAGCACGATGCAGGGCAGGATCACCGCCATGAAGCCGGCGCGCTCCTGCACGAAGATATAGGGGCCGCGCAGCAGCTGCGCCCAGGCGATGTGCAGGCAGAGATAGGCCACGATGATGGCCAGGCCGGCCGGCGCGGAGACAGCGCCCGACAGGGGCGGCAGACGCGCCGCGCCGCGCATGGCTCAATACTCGGCGAACATCCGCGCAATCGCCGCGGGGTCGCTGGTCACGGTCAGCGCCAGGCTCAGCAGCAGCCGCGCCTTCTGCGGATTCAGGTTGTCCGCCGGCAGTATCCCCGCCTCGCGCAGCTTGGTGGTATGCGGCACCCGCCCGCTGCCGGCCCGCGTGCTCATCATCACCACCACGCCGGCCGCCTGCGCCGCCTTGATCCGCTCCGCCTCGTCCGGCGTCACGAAGCCGGGCGCGAAGCCGGCGCAGACAATCCCCTTGGCCCCCGCCGCGACGAAGGCCGCAATCGCCACGCCATCGCTGCCGGCATAGGTGTAGCTGACATCCACGCGCGGCAGCGCGTCCAGCCCGCGCACGTCGAACTCGGTATCCGGCGCCACCCGCCGCAACGGCCGCCGATACCACGCCAGCCTGTCGCCATCCGCATGGCCCAAACAGCCGAAATCCGGGCTGCGAAACGTCTGCATCCGCGCCGTCGAGGTCTTGGTCACCTCCCGCGCCGCATGGATCTCGTCGTTCAGCAGCACCAGCACGCCCAGCCCACGCGCCTCGTCGCTGGCCGCCACGCGCACGCCGTTGATCAGGTTCAGCGCCGCATCGGTGGAAATCGCGGAGGACGGCCGCTGCGCCCCCACCACCACCACGGGCAAGGCAACCTTCAGCGTCAGGGAGAGGAAATACGCTGTCTCCTCCAGGCTCGCCGTGCCATGCCCAATCACAATCCCCGCCAGCCCGGGGTCCGCCGCCAGCTCCTCGATCAGCTTGATCAGCGCCTTCCAGTCCGGCCAGCCGAGGCGCGTTGACGGCACCGCGCTGAACGGCGCCGCCACCACCTCCGCCACCTGCTGCACCTCCGGCCACAGCGCCAGCAGCTGCGTCGCGTCCAGCAGGTGGCCGGTGCTGCCGTAGTCCACCGTGTCCAGCAGCCCCTTGCCCACGCTGGCCATGGTGCCGCCGGTGCCGATGAACGCCACCTTCCGCTTCGGCCCCACCGGGATCATCGGAATCGCGCTCACGTCACCGCTCCCTGGTCCGCCACGTCGTTGGCGCGCACGAAGCCCGCGATGCACTCCTCCACCGTCAGCACGTCGCCGAACTGCAGGTGGAACGCGATCAGGCTCGCCGCATGCTCCTCATCGGTCACCGCGGCGCAGCCATCGCTGACCATCACGGTGCGGAAGTTCAGCATCATCGCGTCGCGCGCGCTGCTCTCGCAGCACACATTGGTCACGGTGCCGGTGATCAGCACGGTATCTATCCCCGCCGCCCGCAGCAGGTCCGGCAGGGCGGAGCTGCCCTGGATGAAGGCGCTGTAGCGATACTTCTTCACCACCTGGTCCACCGGCTGCACGTCCAGCCCCGGCCACAGCTTCTGGCCCTCGGTGCCGTCGCTCATCGCCGCCGCGCGCCGCGCCCGGGCCTCCGGCGTCACCATGTCCTGCATCACGGACCATTCCGTCTCGCAGCGGCTGTCGAAGGTGTTCTGGATCCACACCACCTGGCCCCCGGCGGTGCGCAGCGCCGCGGCCAGCTTGTTGATGGCCGGCACCACGTGCTGCGCCATGTCGCAATAGGCGTGGCTGATATCGGCCCGCATGAAGCCGTTCTGCATGTCCACCACCACCAGCGCGGTGCGCCGCGGGTCCAGCCGGGCGAAGGGGTGCACGGTGCCGCAGCGGGCAACCACGCGGGCGGCGATGGCGGGCGGGATGGTGAACGGGTGCATCGGGGCTCCGGCGGGGCTGGACTGACGGCGCTGGCGGCGGCTTCCCGGCGCGCTGTCTCGCACGGGCAGCGTCGGCGGCAGCGTAACGCCGCCCGCCGCGCCCCGCCAGGGGCTCCTGCCGCTGCCGTCGCCGTGCCGTGCTGCGCCCGGCGCCGCGATCAGCGCCGCGCCACGGTCGTCGTCAGCCGCGCCACGCAGCTCAACCGCCCGTCACCGCGCGTCACCTCCACCTGCCACACCTGGATGCTGCGCCCCAGCCGCAGCGGCCGCACCAGCGCGCTGACCCGGTCTCCCGCGCGCACCGCCGCCAGGTGGTTGGCGTTCACCTCCACCCCCACCGCCGCCTCGCCCTCGGGCAGCACCAGCCAGGCGCAGACCGACCCGATCGTCTCCGCCAGCACCACGTTGGCGCCGCCATGCAGCAGCCCCATCGGCTGCAGGTGGCGCCGGTCCACCGGCATCTCGGCGCGCAGCCAGTCCGGGCCCAGCTCCACCACCTCAATCCCGAGCAGCCCCGGCAGCGTCTCGGCATGCAGCCGGTTGATCGCTTCCGGCGTGGCCGGGCGCCGCCAGATCGGTGCGGCATCGACCGCGGCTGACAAGGGATTATGAAGCATTGACGACTCCAAACACGAAGGTGTGATGCTTTGCACCATTAAGTAGAAAAGCGTCGGCGTTGGTTGACCGTTTACCAGCCATTGGGCTACCCGTTCGCTGTGGCTTGACGAAAGCGTGAACGGGCGGCCTTCCGCAGCAGAAGGCGCGTCGCACGGGCTTCCGGCAGGAACCGCAACGGAACGGAACGGGCCATCCCGCGCCGCGCCGGCGTCACCAGTGGTTGAGATCGGCAAGGCATTGCACGTCTTCCTGGACGTATCCCGGCTGCTCCTGTGCGTCCTGCGGCCGTCGCCCGCCGGGATCGACCGTGTGGAGCTCGCCTATGCCCGCCGCTGGCTGGGTCGTCCAGCCGCCTGCAGCTTCGTCGCGCAGAACGCCTGGGGCGCCCTGGCCAGCCTGCCGCACCGCCAGGTGGAACGCCTGGTCACCCTCGTGGAGGATGTCTGGCAGGCCGGGCCGCAGGCCAACAGCGCCCTGGCCGCCGCCCGCCGCCTGGTGCTGCGGCTGCACGCCGGCATGGCCGCCGGCACCGGCCGCTGGGCCTTCGGCCGCGCCGCCGCCACCGCCGAACGCGGCATCTACCTGCTGGTCTCCCACCTCTCGCTGGAAAACCCGGACCGCATCGCCGGGCTGCGCCGCCAGGGCCTCGCCTTCGTGCCCATGGTGCACGACCTGATCCCCAGCACCCACCCGGAATACGCCCGGCCGCAGCAGGTCGGCCGTCATCGCCGCCGCATCAGCACTACGGCCAGCCTGGCGGATGGCGTCATCGTCAACTCCGCCGCGACGGCGGAGGCATTGCTCAGCCACCTGCCGGAAGCGGCCGGCCCCGGCTGCCACATCCTGCCGCCCATCGTCGTCGCCCGCCTCGGCGTCGCCGCGCAGCCGGCCGCCGCGCTGCCCTGGCCGCAGCCGGACCCGGCCGGGCAGGATCGCCCCTATTTCGTCACCCTCGGCACCATCGAGCCGCGCAAGAACCACCTGCTGCTGCTGAACCTCTGGCGCGAGATGGCCGCCCGCCTGGGCGACGCCGCGCCGCGCCTGCTCGTCATCGGCCGCCGCGGCTGGGAAAACGAGAACATCCTCGACATGCTGGACCGCTGCAGCGCGCTGGCCGGCGCCGTGCAGGAAACCGGCCCGCTGCCGGATGCCGAGGTCACGCGCCTGCTGGCCGGCGCCCGCGCCCTGCTGTTCCCCAGCTTCGCCGAGGGCTATGGCCTGCCGCTGGCCGAGGCCCTGGCGCTCGGCACCCCCGCGCTCTGCTCGGACCTGCCCGCGCTGCGCGAGGTCGGTGCCGACGTGCCGGAGTTCCTCGACCCGCTGGACGGCCCGGCCTGGCGCGACGCCGTGCTGCACTACGCCCAGCCCGCGGCGCCGCGGCGGGAAGCCCAGCTGGCCCGGCTGCGCCACTGGCACGCGCCCAACTGGACCACTCATTTCGCCGAGGTCGATGCGCTGCTCGCCCGCGTGGCCGCCGCGCCGCACGCCCTGGCCCCCAGCCGCCCGGGGCTGTTCCCGGCTCCCTACCCCGGCCGCTCCCCCTGGGGCGGCGCGCTGCGCCCGGCCGGCGGCGGCGCCATGGCCGAGCCGGCGCTGGCCGCCCGCGTTCCCGCCGCCCCGGCGGAATGAGCTGCGGCTTGGCGCCGCCTGCCCGCCCGAACCCGGGTCCGTCCCCATGCGGTTGCGCGCACCTCCCATGACGAAACGCAGCAGTTCAAGCCCGGCCAGGCCCATGCGCCCGGGCCGCCGCCGTGGCACAATGCCCGCCGCATGACGTCGCCCACCCCGTCCGATCAGGCAGCCACCCCGGCGGTGCCGGCCGCCCCCGCAGCCACCGCCGCCGGCGCGGGCACCCCCGCGCCCGGTCCCGCGCCTTCCACCGCGCCCGCTCCCACGGCCGCCACCGCGCCCATTCCCACGGCCGCCACCGCGCCCGCTCCCACGGCCCTCACCGCGCCCATTCCCACGGC
>CAIMOR010000122.1 GCA_903843125.1 uncultured Rhodospirillales bacterium | reverse complement strand
GTCGTCTCCAGGCCCTGGCCGATGGTGGGAATGCCCGCCTTCACTTCCAGCGCGCCATCCGGCGTCAGCTTCACATGCGCCTGGTCGTGACCCGGCACCAGAGGCAGGCCCCAGGTGGCGAAGACCTTGGTGCCATGTGCGGATTGCTCAGTATAGGTGGCAAAGCCGATGCCGAGATAGCGGCCCTTGGCATCCCGCCTCGGCCCGGCTCGGAAATCATCCAACCCAATCATCTCGCGCACCGTCGCCAGCGAAGCCGGATAATCACCGGTATCGTAGTGCTTGTTGGTGACATTGACGTAGGGCATCGCCGCCCCGGGAACCAGATTTTCGGCCCGCACATCGGCGGCTTCGCGCCCCACCGCCCGCGCGATCGCATCGATGGTCAGCTCGATCGCAAAGCATACGCCGGGCCGCGCCACGCCGCGGTAGGGGGCGAAGGGCGGCTTGTTCGTCGCCACCGAGAAAACCTTGCAGCGATAGGCGCGGAAGTCATACGGGCCAGGCAGGTTGCCACCGGCCTGCGCCGCCTCCAGCACCGCGGTGAACGGCCACACCGAGTACGCACCGGTGTCGACGGAAATCTCGGCGTCCAGCCCCAGCAGCTTGCCGCGCGCATCCGCATAGGCGGTCAGCTTGTAGTGGTGCTGCCGAGCGTTGGCGCCGGCGACGAGGTGCTCGCGGCGATCCTCGATCCAACGGAACGCCGCCTTGCGCGTCAGCGCCAGCCAGGCGACGCAAATCTCCTCGGGCTGCAACTGGCACTTGTAGCCGAAGCCGCCGCCGATATCGGGGGGCGCCACGCGCAGCATCGCCTGCGGAATGCCCAGCACTTCCGCCAAACCAGCGCGGATGAGATGTGGCACCTGCGTCGAGCTGTGCACCACCAGCTGCCCGGCCCGATGGTCCCACCAGGCCACGACGCCCTTGCCCTCCATCGGGTGCATGGTCTGCCGCGCGCACGACAATTCCAGTTCCACCTTCACCGGCGCGGTCTCGATCACCGGCGCGATGCCGCTGTCGAAGCTGGTCTGCAGGAACAGGTTGTCGCCCCACTGCTCATGCAGCAATGGCGCGTTCGACGCGCGCCCGGCGGTGCAGCTCGTCACCGGCGGCAACTCGTCGAACTCGACCTCGACCTGCTCGCACAGATCCTCGGCGGCGGCGCGGGTATCGGCCAGGCACATGGCAACGATCTCGCCGACATAGCGAACGCGATCCGCCGCCATCACCGGCCATTCGGAAAGCTTGTAGCCCGGGATCGCGGAGCGGGTGATGATCGGCTTCACCCCCGGCAGGTCCGCCAGGAAGAAAATCTCGGCACCCTCGGGCCTGCGACGGGAAACCACCCGGGCATGCGCCACCGGGCTGCGCAGGAACGCTACGTCGCGCATGCCGGCAATGCGGATGTCGCTGACATACTGGCCATGCCCGGCCAGCAGGCGTGCATCTTCCTTACGGCGCACCCGGGCGCCAATGCCGTGGCCGGCCGCATTGCGGCCATGCTGGTCCATACCGTCCATAACCGCCCCCGCCAGCCATTGCGCCGCATTTACGGGGCATGCTGAGCAAACCGCATGCCGCCGTCAACGCATCTTTGCCCGCAGGCGCAGCGTCCCTATGTTGACCACCGATGAAAAAGCCCATCCCGCGCCTGCGCCCCTCGGCCGAAGCCACCCGTGCGACCGTCGCCGAGGCGGTCAGCGACCCCGAACTGCGCCAGCTGATCGAGCGCCTGCCGCTATGGCGCCGCCCCGGCTACCTGGTGCGCCGCTTGCACCAGATCCACACCGCGCTTTTCGTCGAGGAATGCCAGGCCTTCGACATCACCCCAGTGCAGTACGGCGTCCTCACCACCCTGTCGCTGAAGCCGGACGTGGACCAGAACTCGCTGGCGCAGGATGTCGGGATCGACCGCAGCAACGTCGCCGACGTGCTGGCCCGATTGGCACAACGCGGCCTGGTCGAGCGCCACCGCAGCACGACCGACCGCCGCGCCGTCCTGGCCCGCCTGACGCCGGAAGGCCTGCGCGTCACGCGTGCCATGCTGGTCGCCATGAAACGGGCGCAGGAACGCCTGCTGGAGCCGCTCGGCAGCGCGGAGCGCGTATTGTTCATGGCGATGCTGCTGCGCCTGGTGGACGCCAACAATGGCAGCGGACGCGCTGCCCTCGGCCCTGCTGCCGCCTAGACGGGGATGCAGAGCGCCGTCGGTATCAGCAGATTGTCGTAGACGCAGCGGCGTTCGCGCAGCTTAAGCGCCTCGCCGTCGCGCACGAAGACGTCGCGGTATTCACCGACCTGCAGCAGGCGCGCATCGGGACGGTCGGTCAGCACCTCGAACACGACGAAATTCGCGCGCGCCTGCACGCTGCCATCCGGCTGCGCTGCGACGCTCAGGTTGCTGACCATGTGGCGCAGGTAACGCGGGCCGAACATCGCGGTATTCAGCAAGGCGAAGGCCCGGTCCTGGATCATCGGCCGCCCCTCGCAATAGATCAGGCCCACCGGCTGCCCGCGCTCGAAATTCTCGCGGCTGATGACCACGTAGAAGGCGTCCTCGGTGAAGCATTGCACCCAGGCGTTCAGGTCCTGCCGGTCCAGCCTGGCGCAGTAATCGGCATTGAAGGCCTCGATCTCCGCGCGCAACAGCAGTGCTTCCAGGCGAGGGTCGGTCACAGCCCCATCACCTCGCGCCAATGACGATACATGCCGCGGATCGCGCTTTCCGAGATCAGCGTCTCCGACGTGCCGAACGGTGTTGCCGGGTCCAGCGCCACCAGGTGCTCGCCGCCGGGTACGCGCAGCATGCCGTCCTGCACGAACTTGATCGCCTCGTTGTCCTCAAGGCCAAGGAAGCCGGCTGGTCCCATCAGGTTGCCCTGGCGCAGCCGATGCCGCGTCATCTCCTCGCTGTCACCCTCGAAGCCGAACATGGTCCACTTCATGATGAACTCGTTCGGCCCGGTTGGCACCAGCTGGCGAATGCCGAGCGTGTTCATCTCCCGCTGCACGATCAGGTTCGGCCAGATCGTCGCCATCGTCACCGACCAGGGACTATCGAACTCGTCGATGAACGCCATCATCCGCGCATCGGCCAGCTTCATGCCTTCCTTGAAGGCGCGCATCTCGCCCTTGGCTTCGGCTGTAACCTTGCTGACGTCCGATTTGGCGCTGCACATCACGCCGTGGCGCCCGCTGGCGTCGGCCAGCATCAGGGATTTGTTGCCGGCTACCAGCAGGCCGAAGGTCACCAGAAAGGTATGCAGCAGCGTGGCGTGGTAGGGGTCCTTCAGGTTCTCGTGGTACAGCTTCCAGTTGCCTGGCAGGCTGTGGCGGTAGTGCCCCAGGATGACCAGCGCGCGACCGTCGAAGGTCGCCTCGAACTCGCGCATTACCTCCGGCCCCAGGTAGTCGGCCAGCGGCTCCATATCCGGCGCGTAGCTGGCGAAGACCACGCCGCGATGCGTCGTTACCGCCAACTGCCGCGGACTGTGATCGGCGGTGGTAAACTCCTTCGGCATGCCGCCGGCACCGGCCACGCCGCGCCGGAACGGCACGCCCTGCAGCCTGCCCTTCAGGTCATATGTCCACTGGTGATAGGGACAGACGAACTCCTTTACGTTGCCGGTCAGCTCGCGGCAGAACTCGGCGGCGCGATGCGTGCAGCGGTTCTCGAACACATGCACTGCGCCATCCTTGGCGCGGCTTACCACCACCGGCGTGGGCCCGACATTGCTGCGGATGAAATCGCCGGCGTTCGGCAGTTCGGCTTCCAGCGCCACATAGTTCCAGGTGCGGCCGTGGAAGATCCGCTCCACCTCCCGTTCGTAGACTTCCTGGTCGGTGTAGACCCAGTCCGGAATGCGCGTCAGGTCGTCGCCGGGCCACAGCAGCCGGCCGGCATTGCGGGGATGTTCCGGGGAGATGTCCATGGCCGCGCCCTCCTGGGAATGCTCAGTATGCCGCGCTTCCCGGCCTCACGCAACGCAGTGCCATTGCTTGTCGCCCCGGCTCCGGCCTAGCCTGCTCGTGGCATAGCAGAACCGAGGACAGCATGGCACAGGAACCCCTGGCGACCGCCGGCAACTACCTCCACATCTACGACTTTCGCGTGCAGGCCGGCCACGAGGAAGAGTTCGTCCGCCTGTTCGAGGCGTTCGACTACGGCGCCGACAACCCGATGCATAAATCCGCCGCCCAGGTGAAGGATGGCGTGCTCTGCCGCGACGAGACCGACCCGCAGCGATTCTTCCTGATCGCCGAATGGGCCAGCATCCAGGAACATGCCCGCATCCTGCCGATCCTGAAGGACATGAAGCCGGAGTTCATCAAGTACATCGAAGGTGGCCCAGCCGCCTTCAAGCCGCGCTACGTGCAGGTGGTCTCCTCCACGCCGGAGCACATCCTGCAGGCCGCCGCCAAGGGCTGATCAGGCCAGGTCGCGGTTGATCGCCCGCGCCACGCCCCAGCCCTGGTAAACGAAGGCGCTGTACAGGTCGACGCAGCAGGCCCCCGCCCGTTGCATCGCCCGGACCTGCGCGGCGCTGCCAACGCCGCCATTGCCCTTGATGTCGAGCCGGCCGCGAACAACTCGTGATGCCGCCTCGACATGCTCCAAGGCGCGATCGAAGATCGCCTGGCCATGCAGCGTGCCCTGCCCGGTGCCCAGCCGAGGCTCCGCCACCGGCCGCCCGCCGCCGATCTTCACGCCCTTCACGCCACCGCCGATGCAGATCTCCAGGAATTCGGCGCGCCGATCGGCATCGGCCACCGTGTCGTTCGGCAGCCGCACCACCAGCGGTCCGGCATGCCCGGCCAGTTGGTCCAGCACCTCCCGCAGGAACGCCATCTCGTCGAAGCGCTCACCCTTGGTGATATTCGGGCAGAGCAGATTGATCTCCACTGCGGCTACCAGCGGCGCCACCGCACGCACGCTGCGGACGATCGCCTCCGCGCTGAAGCCCGCGACATTGGCAAAGACCGGCACGCACGAGGGCCGCAGCGCCTGCAGCCGCGCCAGCGCATAGGGCAACCCCTTGCTCGGCAGCCCCATCGAGTCCGCCATCGACAGCGTCTCCGGGTAGCGCACCAGGCGCGGGAAGGGGTTGCCGAAGCGCGGCTCCGCCATCAGCGAACCGACGGTGACGAAGCCAAAGCCCAGCTGCGACAGCGCCGCCACCAGCTCGGCGTTCTTGTCGAAGCCTGCCGCGAGACCGACCGGGTTGGCCAGTTCCACGCCGGCGAAGCGCACCGGCTGGCCCGGCGCCGCGCCGGCGGCCAGCAGGCGCCACAGGGCCGGCCAGCGCAGCGCCGCCTGTGCCAGGGCATGCGCTCGGTCCGGCGAAAGGCGGAACAGCAGCGGCCGCACCAGCGCCGGGTAGAGGGACATCAGGCGGCGTCCCGCGCAGCGCCGCCACCCACCGCATGGCGCGGCAACAGCAGCCGCTCGGCCAGTTCCACCAGCAGGAACAGCACCACCCCGATGACGGTGAGGCAGACGATCCCGGCGAACAGCAGCGCCGTGTCCATGTTGCCATTGGCCGTGATCAGCAGGTAGCCCAGCCCGGCATCACCGCCGACGAACTCTCCGACCACGGCACCCACCACCGCCAGCGTGATCGCTATCTTCAAGCCACCGAAGATCGCCGGCAGCGCATTGGGCAGGCGAATCTTGAAGAACGTGGCGGCGCTACCCAGCCCCATCGACTGCGCCAGGTAGATCTTCTCGCGCTCGATCCCGTGCAGCCCCATGACCGTGTTGATGACGATCGGGAAGAAGCAGATCAGGAAGCCGATCAACACCTTCGGCAGCAGGCCGAAGCCGAACCACACCAGGAACAGCGGCGCCACCGCCACCTTCGGCATGGCCTGGGACGCGATCATCAGCGGGTACACCGCCCGGGCAAAGGGCTGCCACAGGAAGATCGCCAACGCCAAGGGCAGACCGACCGCAACGCTGAGCGCGAAGCCCAGCACTATCTCCCACGTCGTCACCAGCCCCTGCGTCCACAGCGCCGCGGCGTTCTCGCGCATGGAAGCCAGCACCACCTGAGGCCCTGGCAACAGGTAGGGCGGAATGGCGAACAGCCTGGCGCCGTATTCCCAGAACAGCAGCAGCACCAGCACGGCGACGCTTGGTGCCAGCACCGTGGCCAGCCGCCGGCGCCATTCCAGCCGCCGTCGCGCCGTCAGCAGAACTGCCTCCAGCCGCAGCAGGGCATCCTCGGCCATGCTCAATGTTCCCTGAGGACGCCGCGCTGCAGGAACAGGTCCAGGACCTGCCGGCAATAGGCGTTGAACGGCGGCTGCTCGCGCATCGCCAGCGTGCGCGGCCGCGGCAGGTCTATCTCCATCACCTGGTCGATCCGCCCCGGGCGCGGCGTCATCACCACCACGCGGTCCGAGAGGAACACCGCCTCCTGCACGCTGTGGGTGATGAACGTCACCGTCATCGCCCGCTCCCGCGCCTGCCACATGTGCTGGATGTCCAGCACCAGCTGGTCGCGCGTCAGGCTGTCCAGCGCGCCGAACGGCTCGTCCATCAGCAGGTGTTGCGGCGCATGGATCAGCGCGCGACAGATGGAGACCCGCTGACGCATCCCGCCGGATAGTTCATGCGGATATTTCTGCTCGAACCCGGCCAGGCCGACCTGCGCCAGCAGCTCCCGCGCCCGTGCTTCCGCCGCCCGTCTCGGCAGACCGCGTGCCTCGGCCTGCAGCATCACGTTGCCCAGCGCGGTCCGCCATTCCAGCAGCACGGGGCTCTGGAACACGATCCCAACATCGGTCCGCGGTCCCGTCACCGCGCGTCCCTGGACCAGCACCTGGCCGGCACTGGCGCCGACCAACCCGGCCGCCAGCATCAGCAGCGTGCTCTTGCCGCAGCCGCTCGGCCCCACGATGGAGACGAACTCCCCCGGGCTCTGCACCAACGAGATCCGGTCCAGCGCGCGCACCACGCCGTTGCCCGTCGCGTAAAGCTTGGAAAGCTCGCGCAGTTCCAGCATGGCGTCACCCATGCGCCGGCTGGCCCCACGCCGCCATCAACTCGGCTGAGGAACACACCGTGCCATAGTCGCGGTCGAACCGTGCCAGCGCCCCGGCGTGGTCCGCGGCCGAAGCCGCTCCGCAGCAATCCGCCACCAGCGTGACGTACCAGTCCATGAAGTAGGCATCGCGACCGGTGGATTCCACGCAGGTATCCGTCGCCACGCCCGCCAGCAGCAGGCTCTCAATGCCCCGCGCGCGCAGCAGCGCCGGCAGTCCGCTGCCCAGCATCGCGCTGTAGCGATGCTTCACCACCACCGCGTCGCCCGGCGCCGGCTGCAGTTGGTAGAAATCGGCGCCCCAGCTGCCGCTCAGGCAGCGCGGCGCCACCAGGCCGCGCCGCTGATTGCGCTCCCGCATCACCGGGGAGCAATGCTCGTCGTCGTAGATGGCCTGGACGAACACCACCGCCACCCCTGCATGCCGTGCCGCTCCCACCAGGCGCTGCAACGGCGGCACCGCGGCCCGCGCCGTACTGACGTCGTAGCCGGCGCGATGGAAAAAGCCGCCATCGGCCAGGAAGTCGTTCTGCACATCTATCACCAGCAGCGCCGCGCGCGCCGGTGCCGCCTTCTCGGCCAGCGTCACCAGCAGCCCGTCGGTCATTGCGGCGGCACGAATTCCGCGCCCTCGGGCACGAAGTCGTTGCTGAACAGCTGTCCAGCCTCCAGCGGTGCGGTCACGCCGCCATACTGCTTCAGCGTTTCCACCGTCGCCGCCCAATCCGCCGCCGAGGACCAGCCCAACGGCTTGTGCGCGGTGTTCGGCGTGACCCAGGTGTTCCAGGAAAGCTCCAGCTCCCGCCGCACGATCGCCGGGTTCACCGTCTCCGAATATTTCTTCACGATGACCGGCACTTCGTCCGGGTGCTGCCGCCCGTACAGGAAGCCCTGCAGGCTGGCCGCCACGAAGGCCCGCACCAGCGCCGGCTCCCGCTTGATCAGGTCGTTGTGCACGATGATGCCGTTGCTGACCGCGTTCACCCCGGCATCGGCATACCAGAACAGCCGCACGCGCTTGTCGCTGCGCAGTTCTATCCCCGGCACATAGCCCTGGGCGAAGCCGCCCAGCGCCTGCACCTTGCCCTCGAGCAACGCGGGAATGCCGGCTACGGGGTCGATCGCCACCACACGAACCTTGGCCAGGTCCAGCCCGAAGCCGCGGGCGCAGGCTGGGAACTGCTGGAACTGCGCCGAGCCGGCCGCAATGCCGATCGACTTCCCCTCCAGGTCCTTCGGCTGTCGGATGTCGCTGTCCTCCAGCACCATCACCGCGCAGGGATTGCGCCGGTACACGCCGCCGACCGTGCGGACATCCATGCCGCGGCTGACGCTGTTGCCAACCACGAAGCCGTCGGCGAAGCCGAACTGGGTCGCATTGCTCGCCACCAGTTGCGCAGTGCTGCTGGAACCGCGGCCAGGCCCAATCTCCACATCCAACCCGGCAGCGGCGTAGAAGCCCTTGTCCCGGGCGACGACGAAGCCGCTGTTCGGCCCCTGGAAAATCCAGTCCAGGCGCATCGTTACCGGAGTTAGCCCGGCGGCACGCCCCAGTCGCGGGGCGGCCAAGGCGGCGGCCGCGCCCAGCAGCAAACGCCTGGTCTGGAAGCTATGCATGGCTGATCCCCGTTGCGTGTTCAGGCGAGGCGCCGTGCGGCGGGGCGATTCCGTCCGCTCCCTGGCGGCGCTTCTGCCGGCGCCGGTGGCGAAGCGTCGCGTGCAGCCGCGGCCCTGTCAACGCCGCCGCCATGTCAGCCCGCGGCCTCGATCATCGCCCATAGCCGGGAGGGCGACAGCGGCAGGGACATCGGTTGCACCTTGCCGGAGAATGCCGCCGCCACCGCGTTGGCGATGCAGCCGCCCACCGGGATGATCCCGCCCTCGCCGGCGCCCTTGGCACCCAACGGGCCGACAGCGCCGGTATGCACGCCCATCGCCACCGCCCGGATGCTGCGGTAGTCCGTCGCGGTCGGCAGCAGGTAGTCGGCGAAGGAGCCGGTCAGCAACTGGCCCTCGGCATCGTAGACCAGGTGCTCCAGGAATACGCCGCCCAGGCCCTGCACCACGGCGCCGACGATCTGGCCCTGCAGCGCCAGCGGATTGATCATCCGGCCGACATCCTCGACCGCGACGTAGTCGACCACCTCGACATGGCCGCTGCGGGGGTCCACCGCCACGTGGCAGGCATGGGCGCCATAGGCGTAGGTATGCGTGTGGTTGTGGAACACGCCGTCGCCGCTCAGTCCTGCGGTGGCCAGCTCGGCCCAACTCAGGGCACCCCCGCCCGGGGCCACGGCGCGGCCCTCCTCCAGCCGAACCGCCTCCGCCTTGCAGCCCAGCCGGGCGGCCGCGGCCTCGCGCATCCGCTGCCGCAACTCCTCGATCGCCAGCAGGATCGCCGAGCCGCCCATCACGGTGGAACGCGAATGGAACGAGCCAAAACCTTCCGAGACGTAGGTGGTCGAGCCATGGAAGAAGCGGATGGTATCCATGCTGCATTCCATCGCGTCGGCGGCGATCTGCGTCATCACCGTCTCCAACCCCTGCCCGACCAGGGTGGAGCCGACATAGACCGCGACGGTCCCGTCCTCCACCAGTTCGACCCTGGCCCGCTCGCGCGGCCCGGCGGCGCCGCCTTCGATGAAGCAGGCCACGCCGAGCCCATGGTAGCGCCCGTCGATCAGCTTGCCCTGCAGCGGCAGCTTTGCGTCCCAGTCCAGTTCGGCCAGGGCGAGGTCCATCGTCATGACGTAGTCGCCGCTGTCGAGCTTTTCCTCCTTCTTCGGCGGCGTCACGGTGGCCAGCGGATAGGGCATCTCCGCCATCTTCACCAGGTTGCGGCGGCGGAAGGCCACCCGGTCGATCCCGAGGTCGTCGGCCGCCAAATCCAGCAACCGCTCACGGAAGAAATCCGCCTCGAACCGCCCTGGCCCCCGATAGGTGCCGGTTGGTGTCTTGTTGGTCAGCAGCGCGCGCACCTCCACGTGCACGTTCGGCACCGCGTAGGGCCCGGACAGGAACTGCCCGACATTGCGCGGCGCTACCGCGACATTGGCCCGCATGTAGGCACCCATGTTGCCATTCACCGTGCCGCGCAGCGCCAGGATATCGCCCTCCCGGCTGCACACCAGTTCCAGGTCGCAGTCGAATTCGCGGGCGTGGTTGCAGGCCAGCAGATGCTCGCGTCGATCCTCGATCCACTTCACCGGCCGGCCGCAATGCTTCGCGGCGAAGGGCACCAGGAAATCCTCGGGATAGAACTCGCCGCGCATGCCGAAGCCGCCGCCGACATCCACCTCGATCATCTCGATGCTGGTCTCCGGCAGACCCATCTGCTTGGCCAGCATCCCGCGGCTGGCGAAGGGCACCTTGGAGGCGCCGTGGATCCGCAGCACCTCCGTCGTCGCGTCCCATTCGGCCAGCAGGCCACGCGTCTCCATCGTCGTCGCGGTATGGCGCTGCGTGTCCATCTTTTCACGCCGCACATAGGCACCGGGGAACTCGGCCTGCGCCTCGCCTTTCTGTGCGGTGTACAGCACGGCCAGGTTGGTGCCCTGCGCCTCGAACAGCAGCGTCCCGTCAGCCAGCGCCGTCGCGGTATCCACCACCGGCGGCAAGGCCTCGATCTCCGCGACCAGCAACTCCAGCGCGTCCTCGGCAATCGCCGCGCTCTCGGCCAGCACCACCGCAATGGGTTCGCCGACATAGCGCACCTTGTCGGCTGCGATCACCGGCTGCCAGTACGGCTCCAACTCGTCCAGCGGCGCCAGCCGCATCGGAATCGCCGGTACCTTGGCGCCCATGGTCGCGGCGGTGATCACCGCGACCACTCCCGGCAGCGCCAGCGCCGCCGCGCTGTCCACGCCGCGCAACCAGCCATGCGCCACCGTGCTGCGCAGGATCGCCGCGTGAACCAGGCCGGGGCGCGAGACGTCGTCGGTGAACAGGCCCTGGCCGCGCAGCAGCCGCATATCCTCCAGCCGCTCTACCGATTGGCCGACGAAGTTGTTGCCCGGCCCGCGGAGTGGCGCGTTCATGCCGGCGCTCCCTGATAGGCAGCGCGCGCTTCCAGCACTGCCGCGACCATCGCCATGTAGCCGGTGCAACGGCAGATATTGCCGGAAAGCACCTCCCGCACCCGCGCCTCGTCGGCATGGGGTTCCGTGGTCAGCAGCGCATGCATCGTGGTGATGATCCCCGGCGTGCAGAAGCCGCACTGCACTGCGCCATGCTTGCGGAACGCCGCCTGCAGCGGAGAAAGCCCGTCCTCGCTCGACAGGCCCTCGATCGTCGTCACCGCCGCGCCTTCCATCTGCACCGCCAGCGTCAGGCAGGACCGCACGGCCTCACCGTCGACCAGCACCGTACAAGCGCCGCATACGCCATGCGCGCAGGCCACATGGGTGCCGGTCAGCCCCAGGTCATGCCGCAGGCAGTCCGCCAGCGTCGTCCTCGGTTCCACCGCCACGCGGCATGCCTTGCCGTTCACCTCGAACGCAACGTCCCTCACGCCAGGCCTCCCGCTGCCGCCAATGCGCGTTCCGCCAAGGTCCCGGCCAGGGACCGTCGGTACGCCGCCGTCGCATGGATGTCCTCGGGCGGGCTCACGCTCGCCGCCACCGCCCGACCAACCTCGGCAGCAAGCGCCGAAGTCACCGCGCTGCCCTCCAGCAGGGCCTCGGCCGCCGCCACCCGATGCGGCGCGCTGCACGCCCCGATGACAGCCACATGCGCGCCCACCGCCCGACCGCCGACCTCGTCGTAGTGCACGGCCACGCCGGCCAGCGCGAAGTCGCCGCGCCGACGCGCGAACTCCTGAAAGCCCCAGCGCCGCCCGTGCGGCCAGGCCGGCAAGGTAATGCCGACGATCAACTCGTCAGCCGCCAACGCCGTGGTCAATGGGCCCAGGAAGAAATCGCGCGCCGCCACGTCTCGCGCCCCGCCCGCGCCGACCAGGTGCAGCACGCCGTCGCAGGCGACAGCCACGCCGGGCATTTCGGCGGCGGGGTCGGCGTGCGCCATGCTGCCGCCCAGCGTACCGCGCTTGCGGATCTGGTAGTGCGCGACGTGGCCGATCATCGCCACCAGCAGCGGTTGTGCCGCCGCCAGCCCGGCGTGGGCCTCGATGTCGCACCACCGCACCCGCGCGCCCAACCGCGTGCCAGCCTCGCCGATCTCAACCGCATCCAGCCCAGGGATGCCGCGAAGGTCGACCAGCAGGCTCGGCGCCGTAAGCCGGAACGCCAGCAGCGGCATCAGCGTTTGACCGCCGGAAAGGGGCCGCGCGCTGCCGTCGCCGGCAGCCAGCAACGCCACCGCCTCGCCGATGCTCGTCGGCGTCGCGTAATCGAAAGCAGGCAGTTTCACCGTATCACTCCTGAAGCCGCAGCAACGCCGTCGCGGTGCCGCCAAACACCTTGGCCCTATCCTCGGCGCAGACCGGCGCCGCGTTCAGCCAATCCACGCCCTGCCTGTTGTCGACGAATGGCCAGTCGACCGAGAACATCACCCGGTCGATGCCCATTTCCATCATCGTGCACAGCAGCGCCGGGTTGGAGAAGAAACCGCTCGTCGTGACCCAGAAATGCCGGGAGAACGCCTCACGGAAACGCAGCGGCCGATTGCCCTCGCGCGAGAGCGCCTGGTCGACCCGCCAGAGCAGGAAGGGCAGCGTCTCGCCCAGGTGACCAAGGATCAGCTTGAGCCGCGGGTAAGCCTCCAGTGCACCGCTGAGCACCAGGCGGATCGCCTGCGTCGCCGTCTCCGCGGTAAAGCCCCAGCCGGCCCGCAGCAGCATCGGGAACTCGGCGGCATAGGGCTCGTAATAGGCCTCGGTCACCACCGGGCTCGGCACCGACGGATGCAGGTATATCGGCACGTCCAGCGCCTCGGCCGCGGCCAGGATGGGCCAGAACCGCCGTTCATCCAGGAAGGCGCCGCCGGTCAACCCGTGCACCATGGCGCCCTTGAAGCCGTGCTGGGTGACACAACGCTCAAGCTCCGCCGCCGCTGCGTCCGGGTCGTCGGTCGGCAGCGTGGCGAAGCCGGCGAAGCGCGTCGGATGCGCCTCGACGATCCGCTGCAGTCGGTCGTTGACGCCCCGCGCCAGCGGCACCGCGACCTCAGCCGGCAGTTTCTGCAGCGCCGGCGCCGTGTGCGACAGCACCTGCACGTCGATGCCCGCGGCATCCATGTCGCGCAGCCGCAGGTCGATATCGAGCAGCCGTGCCCGCAGCGGTGGCGCAAGCCTGTCGCCGCCGCTGAAATGCTCGGCCAGTTCGGCGTCGCAGTAGTGCTCCTCGAGGGCGACGACGCGCGTCATGCGCTACACATCGCCTTCGCGCAGGTGGCCGCCGCGGCTCTCGAACAACTTGGGGTCGGCGTAGCCCATCAGGTCCGGCTTGGCACGGCCCAGCATCACCTGGAAATACACCGGCTCCAGGCTATCGTTGATGTAGCCGTGGATCACGCCGGGCGGGCAGCACACGCACTCCCACGGCCCGATCCGCGTCTTCAACTGCCGGCCGGTCTCGTCCTCCACGAATACCGTCAGCAATCCCTGCAGCACGAAGAACACCTCCTCCACCTCATGGGTGTGCGCGGCGTTGCCCTGCCCTGGCTCGACATACATGATGCTCAGCGTGAAGCCGCGCGCCGGGATCGCGTTCGGGTCGGCGTGCTTGCCCGAACCGCCAGCACCGATGAAGCGGTGCTGCGCGCGCTTGAACCCCTCGACCTTCGCATCCTCGAAGGCGGCCCAGTCCGGCACCTTGTCGCGGAAGCGACCGATGCTGCGGTCGAAGATTTCCTCAAGGCTCTTGCCGACCAGGTCGGGGGCGAGCGAGTGTCGGGCGGCGACGTTCATGACGAGTTCCTCGACAAGCGGGAGCGGGACCCGGGCTGCGACGTGTGATCACAGCAGGCTCACACGGCGCCTTCGCATGGTCAACCATCCCGGACCCCGCATTCCCGCGCTGGCCGTGCCGCCAACGCGCTAACTGGCGGCGCGCTGCCCTCGCGGCTGCCGCCATAGCGCGCAATTCCAGCAAAGCCGGCGGAGGAAGGCGGGGCCGCCCTATCCTGCGAAATCGCGCAGGATCGGCAAAATCAGCGGCAGGCTGGCCGCCCCACCGATCGGCGAAATCACCGGCTCGTCCAGCCCAGCGTCGATGTAGTCCTGAAGCCGTCGGCGGCATTCCGCCGGCGTCCCCGCCACGGCGAAGGCCTCCACCGCCTCATCCGGTATCAGCGAAGCTGCCGTCGCCAGGTCGCGCTTCGCCACCGCCGCGATGACCGCCTCATGGTCAATGGCAATGCCGGAGCGCCGCACGTTCTCCGCCAGGAAGCGATTGCGCATCACGAAGGCCAGCTTCGTCCGCACCGCATCCACCGCGGCGCGACTACTTTCCTGCGTGCTGAAGAACAGGTAGCCGGCGCGCCGGAACTCGACTCCGCCGCGCCCAGCCTTCAAAGCGGCCTCGGCGCAGATCGCCAGCGATTCGCGCACGGACTGCACCGACAGCGCCGCCGAAAGCACAACGCCATCGGCAATGCGGCCTGTCAATTTCAGCATGTCTGGCCCTGTGGCCGCGATGTAGATCGGCGGCGCCACGCTCGGCTTGAAGGCCATCCGCGCGCCGGCAAGCTGCACGTGCTCGCCCTGCATCTGCACCGCCTCGCCGGACCACAGCCGACGCAGGGCTTCAACGAACTCCCGCATCAGAGGAATCGGCTTGGCCATTGCCTTGCCGGACTCCGCCAGAAACAGCGGATTGCCAACCCCCAGCGCAATCGCCGCGCGTCCCGGCGCCAACTCGTCAAGCGTTGCGATTTCCATGGCGACCGGCATCGGATGCCAGAGGTAAGGGCTGATCGCAGTCGGCACCAGCAGCGGCCCGGGCGCCGCCGTGGCGAAGGCCATGCAACTCCCCGTCGCGCTGCGATAGCCCAGGTGCTCCGCCATCCACAGGCTTTGTGCCCCCGCGGCCACCGCCTGGCGCGCCATGTCGATGGCTTCCGCCGTCGTCACGAAGCCATCGAAGGCCAGGCCGAGTTTCGCTGCCATCACGCGCTCCGTTCAGCCGACGCTGTACTGGTCGAGCTTCGCTTCGTTAACCGTGATGCCGAGTCCCGGCCCTTCCGGTACCAGCATGCAGCCATCGCGGTAGACGAAGGGCTCGTCGATGATGTCATCCAAATACTTGTGGCCGGCCACCTTGGTCCGCACGACCTGCGCCGTGGAGGTCACCGGAATGGTCCCCGGCAGATCGATGATCGCGCTCGACGCCGCCAGGTGCAGGTTCGCCGCGTTGCCGATCCCCATCTCGCCGCTGCCATTGATGTCGCAGCGCAACCCGGCCGCTTCCGCCACCGCCAGCAGCTTCTTGGATTTCAGCAACCCACCCGGCTTGGTGTAGTAGACTGAGAGCATTTCCGCCGCCTGGAACTGGATGATCCGCAGCACGTCATGTGCGGTCCAGGCGCTCTCGTCGGCCATCACCGGCACCTCGGTATTCTGCGCCACGCGGGCCATGTTCTCCAACCCCTCGCAGGGCTGCTCCATGTACCAGATGTTCTCGCCCTGCATCACGCGCGTAACCTGCAGCGCTTCCTTCCAGGACTTGTAGCCCTGATTCGCATCCACCCGCAGTTTCACATCCGGCCCTACTGCGGCGCGCAGGCGCTTCACCAGCTCGATGTCGCGCTTGGCGTCGATGCCGACCTTGACCTTCAGTGTGGTGATGCCTTCGTCCACTACCTGCCTGGCCTCATCCACCGCCACCTGGATCTCCATCAGCCCCAGGCTATGCGCCAGCGCCACCTCCCGCCGATACATCCCGCCCAGCAGCTGGTACACGGGAATCCCGTACAGCTTTCCCACCGCGTCGTGCAGCGCCACGTCGATAGCCGCCTTGGCGTAGGGATAGCCGCGGACGAACTTGTCCATCTTCGCCAGCAGCAGCTCAATCCGGCGGCAGTCCTCACCCACCAGCAGCGGCGCCAGCAACTCCTCGATCACGATCTTCGTGGTCTGCGGTGCCTCGCCGTAGCGGCTGCCGAACTCACCTCCCCAGTCCTTCAGCACCTGGGCCTCACCCCAGCCGACCGTGCCGTCCTCCAGTTCCAGCTTCAGCACGGTGTAGCCATAGCCCACCGGCGTGAAGTTGCCCGCCCAGGTATGCGGCCGGCGCAGCGGCAGCGCGATGCGCCAGGTGCGCAGCGAGGTGATCTTCATGCGCCGATCTCGATCAGCTGGTCGTTCGGGGACAGCAGTCCGGTGATCGGCTCGAAGCCGGTTTCGGTGATCAGGTACATGTCCTCCACATGGAAACCCATGCGGCCGGGGATCATGTAGAGCGGCTCCATCGTCATCGTCACATTGGGTTGCAGCGCAACGGTCCGCGTATCCGTGATATAGGGCTCCTCGTGGATGGTCTGGCCGATGCCGTGCCCGAGGAATTTCAGAGTAGGCTCAATGCCCCGCGCCCGCAGATAGTCCACGTACGCCTGGTACAGCGCCGGCACCGGCGATCCCGGCTTCAGCATCGTCTTGCACAGGTCGCGCGCGCCGATCATCACCTCCCAGGTGCGCAGCATCTCGTCGGTCGGCTTGCCCACCACGGCGGTCCGAGTAACGTTGCTGCGGTAGCCGCCCATGTCGCCGAGGATCTCCAGGCGCACCACGTCACCGCGCTCGATCTGCTTCGCGGTCGGCGAGCAGTTGGTGATCCCGCTGCGAACGCCGGAGCCGACCTGGCATTTCAGCCCATCGCAGCCGCCATCCATCATCCGGCTCGCCACCATCTGGCTCACCGCCTTCTCGGTCATCCCTGGCCGCACCTCGGCCAGCACCTCGCCGGCAATGCGGTCGGTCAGCGCTCCAACCCGCTTGAGGATGGCGATCTCCTCAGCGGTCTTGATCATCCGCGTGGCGAAATACAGCTCGCGGCACGGCAGCAGCACCGCCTTCGGCAACCGTTCGCGCAATCGCACGAAATCCTGGGCCGGCATGTAGTCCAGTTCAATGCCAATGCGGCCCTCGCCAACGCCCGCTTCCAGCAGCATGTCAGCCAGCACATCGGCCGGGTCCTGCGTGAACTGGTTGTAGCTGCGGATATCGCCGAAGCGGGAGCGTTGCCGCGCCAGGTTCTCCTCCACGTTCACCACCAGCTCGGCCGCGAAGCTGTCGCCCGCCAGCACGCTGATGGTTCGGCGGAACCGGTTGCTCAACTGGCTCGGCACCTGAAAGCCGGACGTGTAGGTGACATTGTCCGGCGAGAAAGCAACAAGTGCATCGAATCCCGCTGCCCGGGCCGCGGTGCGCAGCTTGGTGAAGACCTCGTGTTCCATCAGGCAGTCTCCTCGACAAAGCGCAGCAGCTGTGCAGGCGTCATGCCGGCGACACCCAGCTTTTCCAGCGTCAGCCCGGCCTGGTTGAAATCGACGCCGAGCGCCAGGCTGGCCAGGTGCACCAGCGCATCCATCGTGGGCGTCGGCACGCCGGCCACGCGGCCCAGCGCGGCCATCGGCACCAGGCCGGTGCCGACATCCTCGTGGATGTAGCGGTCATCCAGCGACTTCGGCGACTTGATCGTCGCGTTCGGCGCACTCTCGCGGCAGGCCCGGGCGATGTCGCCACTCGCATACGCTTCAGCGGTTGTTGCGCCAAACTCGAAGAAGGTCTGCAGGAAGGGTATCGCCGGAACGCCCAGCGCCGCCGCCACCGCCATCCGCTCCGCATCCACCGCAGCCGTCACGCGAGCGACGGCCGGCGTGATGCCCTGGTTGTAGAACAGGAAATCGCCGCCGGTGCTCTCGATCCAGCCGGCGTTCATCAGCATGCCCGGCGGGTGAAACACCGCGTTGACGTTGCCAAGCGCCGATTCAAGCGCGTTCGCCGCAGCGCGGATGCCCGGATACAGCGGCTGCACCAGCGCGAACAGCTCGGCCGTCCGGCTTGCCGGCAGCGCGGCAAAGCGCAGCTGCTTCGCATAGCTGTAGATGCCGACCTTGGCCGGCCCCTCCATGCGGGTGATGTAGGTCAGCGAAACCGTCTCGCACAGCGGCAGCGCATCCGTGTAGCCCGCCGCCCGCAGGTCTGACAGAAAATGCAGCCCGCCGCCGGTGTGCCCGGGGTTCAGCATTACCGGCACGCGGCCATCCAGCAGCGGCGCCAGGCCGGCAGCGTAGAAGCTGTGCGCCACGGAAGGCACCACCAGCATGATCAGGTCAGCGCCGTCGATCGCCTCGGCCAGGTCCGTCGTCATCACCTCCGGGGTCACGAAGCCGGTTTGCACGCCGTGCGCCTCGATGCCGCCGCGCGCCCGCAACGGTGCCAGCCGCGCCGCGCTGCGCGCATGCAGCCGAATGCGGAAGCCGCGCAGCATCAGGTCGGCGGCGGCGGCGCAGCCGCCATGTCCCGCGCCTAGTACCGCGACACATCCGACCGACCCGTTGCCCATGGTCGCAGCACCAGCCACCAAGCGCCTCCATTCACCCGCAGTGATCACACCGACGAACAGCTTCCGTTCGCCCAAGCCCCGCTGTCAACCGTCCATCCGCTCGCGTCATGCCCCGCCACGCCACCGCCGCCAGGCCATGCTCGCGTGCCGCCCGCTTATCGCCCTGCGCGGCCTCGGCCTGCACAGCGAACGGGCAGACCAAGCGCGGCGCCACCGGGCTGGCCGCCCATCCCGCTTGCAATCCGCTGCGTCACTGTGATCACATCTGGCCAGGCGCGACCCCCGCCCGTGCGCCGCAGGAGAGCCGGTGTGACCGCAGCCATCCGCAGCATCGCCGTCATCGGCGCCGGCCATGGCGGTTGCGCCGCCAGCGCGGACCTGACCCAGCGCGGCTTCGAGGTACGCCTCTACGGCCGCAGTCCCGGCACCATCGAGCCGATCCGCCAGGCCGGCGGCATAACCCTTGCCGCCGATGAAGCGGAGGACTTCGTCCCGCTCGCGCTCATCACCAACAGCGCCGCGGCAGCCATGGCAGGCGCCGACCTCGTCATCCTGATGGGCCCGACCCACGCCCATGCGAGCATGGCGGAAACCGTCGCACCGCACCTGGTGCCGCAACAGATGCTACTTGCCGCGCCCGGACATACGTTGCTGCTGATCCCCAACGTGCTGCGCCGTCACGGCAAGGCGGTAATCCCGTTCGGCGACACCGCCACCCTGCCCTACATCGCGCGCAAGTCCGGCCCCGCCGCCGTGCGCATCACCCAGGCCGCGCGCCGGCTGCCCTTCGCCGCCTTCCCCGGTCACCGCACCGCGGAATTGGCCGCCCGCCTTGCCCCGGTGTTTCCCGCCATCGCGCCGCATCGGCATCTGCTGGAAACCGTGTTCCCCTACACCAACGCCATCCACCATCCGCCGGCCACGCTGATGAATGCCGGCCGCATCGAGGCCACGCAGGGCGACTACCACCACTACTACGACGGCATCAGCCCCGCGGTTGGCCGGGTCATCGACTCGCTGGACCTTGAGCGTCGCGCCATCGGCGCCGCCTTCTGTGTCGAGGTGCTGCCCTTCGTCGAGCATTTCCACCGCATCGGCTACACCACGGCCGCGGCGCGCGAGACGGGGCTGGCCTACGAAGCCTTCCACCAGTCGGCGCCGGACCGCTGGATCCGCGCCCCAACCAGCCTCAACCACCGCTTCCTGGAGGAAGACGTCCCCTTCGGCCTGGTGCTGCTCGCAAACCTGGCGCGCCTGGCCGGCGTCGCCACGCCCGGCATCGACCACCTGGTCCACCTGGCCTGCCTCGCCACCGGACAGGACTATCGCGCCAGCGGGCTGACACTGGACCGCGTCGGCCTCGCCGGCCTGAGCGCCGCCGCGGCCGTGCAACTGCTCGAACAAGGCTACCCTGATGCCCCCTAGGCACATTTCTTGCGAAGCGTCCGTCGAAGCGACCAGCGGAGCAACCTGATGCACCGGCGTTCCATCCTCGCGCTCTCCGCGGCCGCCCTGGCGACACCACGCCTGGCCCGCGCCGCCGGGTTTCCGGACGGCCCGATCACGCTCATCGTTGCCTGGCCGGCCGGCGGCGGCAGCGATGTCAGCATGCGCCTGGTGGCCGAGGCGCTGAGCCGCCGGCTGAGCGTCCCGGTGCTGGTGGAGAACCGCCCTGGCGCCGCCGGCACCATCGGCCACCGCGCCATCGCCACCGCGCGGCCGGATGGCCAGACCATCGGCATGTTCTCGCAGGACGCCATCACTGCGCAGTACGGCAACGCCAATGCGCCGGCGCTGTCGGAATTCGAACCGCTCGGCTTCTTCGGCGAGGAACCCGGCTCGCTCCAGGTGCATCCCGGCACCGGCATCACCACGCTGGCTGACTACATCGCCCGCGCCAAGGCCGCGCCGGGCAAGCTGCGCAACGGCGGCAACCCGGCGCCCGGCGCCTCCTTCCTCTATATGGCCTACTACGAACGCCGGCTGGATATCCACGTCACCAAGGTGGCCTATGCCGGCTACGCGCCCACCGTCACCGCCCTGCTCTCCGGCGAGATCGACAGCGCCAGCGTTCCGGTGCCGGACGTGATCGAGCACCACAATGCCGGGCGGCTGCGCCTGCTCGCCGTCTCCGGCACGGACCGCCACTTCATGGCGCCGGACGTCCCGACCTTCCGCGAACTCGGCCACGACGTGGTCATCGGCGGTTGGCGCAGCATCGCCGCCCCGGTCGGCATCCCGCCGGACCGCCTTGCGGTCCTGCGGGACAGCCTGCTGGCCGTCTTCAAGGACTCCGATTTCCAGGCCCGCGCCCGCCACGCCGGCTTCGCCGTCACGCCGGGCGACCACACCCGCACCGCCGCTGCCTGGGCTGAATCCGATACCAGCATCTACCCGATCATGGACGAACTGGGCCTGGTCAAGGCCCGCCGCAAACAGGGGACCTGACATGCTCCGACGCCATCTGCTGCTGATCGGCGGCACCGCCTTGGCCGCGCCCGCCGTGCACGCCCAGTCCTTCCCGGGCGGGCCGATGACGCTGATCGTCGCCTGGCCCGCCGGCGGTGGCAGCGACATCGCCATGCGCCTGGTCGCCGAGGCCGCCTCCAAGCAGTTCGGCGTGCCGGTGGTGGTGGACAACCGCCCTGGTGCCGCCGGCGCCATCGGTCACCGCGCCATCGTCAATGCGCGGCCGGATGGCCTGACCTTCGGCATGTTCAGCACCGCCGGCGTCGCCGCGCCCTACCTGAACGCCAATGCGAACACCATCGACGAGTTGGAGCCGCTGGCCTTCTTCGGCTCCGACCCCAGCGCCATCCAGGCCAGCAAGGCCAGCGGCATCACCTCGCTGGCCGACTTCGTGGCCCGCGCCCGCGCCAACCCCGGCAAGATCAAGAACGGCAACGACCAACCGGGCGGCGCCAGCTTCCTGGCGGTGGCCAGCTACGAGAAGATGATGAACTTCCGCATCCAGAAGGTGCCCTATGCCGGCTACGCCCCGACGGTCACGGCGCTGCTGGGCGGCGAGGTCGACACCGCCACCGTTGCGATTCCCGACACCATCGAATACCACCGCGAGGGCAAGCTGAAAATCCTCGGCGTCTCCTCGCCCGAGCGACACTTCATGGCGCCCGAGATCCCCACCTTCAAGGAACAGGGCTTCGACGTGGATGTCGGTTCCTGGCGCTGCATCGCCGGCCCCAAGGGCATCCCGGCAGACCGCCTCAAGATACTGCAGGACGGACTGCTTGCTGCCATGCGTACCGAGGAATTCGCCACCCGCGCGCGCACCGCGGGCTTCACCATCCAGCCAGGCAACGCCGCAAGAACCCTGGCCCGCTGGCGCGCCGACGACGCGCTGCTCTACGGCATCCTGGACGAAGCCGGCCTGGTCAAGGCGCGCAAGCACTGAGCCTGCGCCCCAACAAGGACCTGCTGACCGGCCTGATGTTCATCGGCATCGGTGCCGGCGGCCTGATGCTGGCGATGCCGCTGGAATCCGGCACCGCCGGCGCCATGGAGGCCGGCTTCTACCCTCGCCTGGTCTGCGCGCTTATCATCGCACTGGGCTGCCTCACCGCGTTGGCCGGCCTGCTGCGCAAGGGTGAGCTGCCGGAAGCCTGGCACTGGTGGCCGCTGCTGATGGTGAGCGCCAGCGCCGTGGTCTTCGCCGCGCTGCTGGATATCGCCGGCTTCGCCATCACGCTCTTCGCCGTGGCCCTCATTGCCAGCCTGGCCGGCCGCCTGCTGAACATCTGGCGCGCCGCGATGCTGGCCGGCGTGCTGGTGTTGATGAACATTGCCCTCTTCATCTTCGCGCTCGGCCTGCCTTTGCGCATCTGGCCGCGGATCTGACCGATGCATGACCTGATCAGCAACCTGGCCATGGGCTTCGGCGTGGCACTGAGCCTGCAGAATATCGGGCTCTGCTTCATCGGCTGCGTCCTCGGCACCGCCATCGGCGTGCTGCCCGGCATCGGCCCGCTGCCCACCGTGGCCATGCTGCTGCCCTTCACCTTCGCGCTGGACCCGACCGGCGCGCTGATCATGCTGGCCGGCGTGTTCTACGGCGCGCAGTACGGCGGCAGTACCACCGCCATCCTCGCCCGGTTGCCCGGCGAAACCTCCTCGGTCGTCACCTGCCTGGACGGCTACGCCATGGCACTTAAAGGCCAGGCCGGCACTGCGCTCGCCATCGCCGCCATCGGTTCGGTCGTCGCCGGCATGGCAACCACGCTGCTGATCGCCGCCGCGGGTCCGCCGCTGGCCGATGTGGCGCTGCTGTTCCAATCCGCCGACTACGTCTCGGTCATGCTGCTCGGCCTGGTCTCCGCCGTGGTCATGGCGCATGGCTCGGTGCTGAAGGCGCTGCTGATGATCCTGTTCGGCCTGCTGCTCGGCACGGTCGGCACCGATGTTGCCAGCGGCGATTACCGCCTCACCATGGGCCTCGACATGCTGGCCGATGGCCTCGGCTTCGTGCCGATCTCCATGGGCCTGTTCGGCCTGGCCGAGATCATGGTGAACCTGGAAAGCATGGCCGGCCGCACCGCCATCGCCAAGAAGGTCGGCAGCCTCTGGCCCTCCCGCGCCGTGCTGTGGCAGGCCTTCCCCGCGATGGTCCGCGGCACCGTCATCGGCGCGGCCTTCGGCATCCTGCCCGGCGGCGGCCCGACCATCGCCGCCTTCAGCGCCTACAGCGTGGAAAAGAAAGTGGCGCGTGACCCCTCGCGCTTCGGCCAGGGCGCGGTGGAAGGCGTGGCAGCGCCGGAAGCCGCCAACAATGCGGCGACGCAGAGCTGCTTCATTCCCATGCTCTGCCTCGGCATTCCACCCAACGCGCTGATGGCGCTGATGGTCGGCGCCATGATGGTGCACGGAATCCAACCGGGCCCCTCCATCATCACCAAGCAGCCAGAGCTGTTCTGGGGCATGATCGCCAGCATGGCGGTGGGCAACGTCATCCTGGTCATCCTCAACCTGCCGCTGATCGGCATCTGGGTGAAGCTGCTGCAGGTGCCCTATGCCTTCCTGTTCCCTGCCATCATCGTGTTCTGCGCGGTCGGCACCTACACGGTGGACAGCAGCACCGGCGATGTCGTGCTCATGGCGATCTTCGGCGTGCTCGGCTACGTCTTCCGCAAGCTGGACTGCGAGCCGGCACCACTCATGCTCGGCCTCGTACTCGGCCCCCTGCTGGAGGAAAATTTCCGCCGCGCCATGGTACTGTCGGATGGCGATGCGATGGTCTTCCTGCACCGCCCGATCAGCCTGGCCTTCCTGGTTGCGGCCGCGCTGCTGCTGGCCGCCGTGCTGCTGCCCAGCATCCGCCGCGGCCGTCAGGAAGCGTTCCGTGAGTAGCTACCGGATGACCAGCAGCCTGTCGGTATCGGCGTAGTCCGAGATCAGCTCGGCGCCATTCTCGGTCACCAGCAGCATGTCCTTGTTCTGCATGCCGTAGCCATAGCCGGTGCGGTAGCACAGCGGCTCAAACCCCAGCACCATCCCAGCCTCCAGCACCGCATCGCTGCCCGGCTTGCCGAGGATGGGCGTGACGCCGAGGTACGGGTCCTCATGCAGGTGCAACCCGATGCCATGCCCGACAAAGGAAATCGGCGGCAGCTTCATCTCGTCCAGCTTGGCGATGAAGGCATCATAGATTGCGCGGCACGAAGCCCCTGGCTTCACCATCTGCAGAATCTGGTACTTGCACGCCACCAGATGCGCCCAGATCTCTGCAGCCATCGGCGGAGCTTCCTGCACCACGGCGGTTCGGCACACGCCAGCCTGATAACCGCCGATGACCGCAAAAATCTCCACCCGGCAGACATCGCCCCGCACCAGCTTGCGGTCGGTCGGCCCTACATTCGGCAACTGGCTGCGCTCACCGGTCGCCACGATCATCAGCTTGAAGTGTTCGGCGCCGAGTTCATACACGTTGCGCGTCAGGTGGGCGGCGATATCCATCTCGGTATCGCCGGCCTTCACCGCGCCGATCGCATCCGTTATCGCCTGGTCGGCAATGCGTGACAGCCGGCTCAGCAGCGCCTGCTCATCGGGCGTCTTCAACTGCCGCAGTCGCGCCAGAATGCCCTCGCAAGCGCTGAACGTGGCGCCCGGCAGCGCCGCCTGCAGCCGCATGAAATCCCCGGCCGGCAGGTAGTCCAGCTCAATGCCGATCCGCCCGCGTGCCAGCCCCAGGTCGCTCAGTTGCGCCGCCAGCACCAGCATGGCGTCGTCGGAAAACTCCGCCCAAATGCGCGTCGGCACACCCGGCGCGTGCCGCGCGATGGTGCTGCTCTCCATGTCCACGCCGAACAGCGCCACAGCGCCGCTGGCCTGCACAATGGCCATGGCGTGCCGATGCCGGATCAGCGGCTGCGACGGCACGACGAAGCCGGTCACATAGGCGAAATTCTCCGGCGAGCAGGACACCATGGCGTCCAGCCCGGCCGCCACCATCGCCTTCGCCTGGCGCTGTGCGATATCGTCCCGCATGGCCTAATCCCTCACGCGATAGGTCTCGATCTTCGCCAGATCGACATCGATGCCCATGCCCGGCGCCGTCGGCACCACGATGCAGCCATCCTCCAGTTGCATCCCCGCCACGAGCAGGTCGTCCTTGTAGTAGATGCCGCCCACCTGGCCATGCTGCTCCGCCGCCGGCGTGGAGACCGGCACGACGCAGGACAGCGTCACCGCCGCCGCGGCCGCCGCCAGGTGAATGTTGGCCAGGTTCCCAACGCCGGTTTCCACCGAGCCGTTGACGTTGCAGATGATACCGGCCGCACGGCACACCGCCGCCACCTCCATGGCCCGCAACAGGCCGCCCGGCTTGGTGGTGTAGATCGAGACGATCTGCGCCGCCCGCTTCTCGATGATCTGGATGACGTCATGCGCGTTCCAGGCGCTCTCGTCGGCCATGACAGGCGTGTCGATGGCGCGCGCGACTTCGGCGATGCGCTCTATCCCCATCACCGGCTGCTCGGCATAGATGATGCCGCTTTCCTCCATCACGCGGATGGTGCGGATCGCCTCGCCGGGCGTGGCGTAGCCCTCATTCGCGTCGACGCAGAGCGACACGGCGGGGCCGACCGCAGCCCGGATCTGTCGCACCATCTCGATGTCGCGCTTCGCGTCCACGCCGACCTTGATCTTGATGGTGCGGATGCCCTCCGCCGCCACCTTCGCCACTTCGGTCACGGCCTGCTCAATCGGGATCAAGCCAATGGAATGCGTCACCGGCACCCGCGAGCGATGCTTGCCACCAAGCAGGATATGCACTGGCACGCCGAGCCACCGCCCGGCCAGGTCGTGAAAGGCAAAGTCCACCGCGCCCTTGGCATAGGGATACCCCTTGATGATCGCATCCATCCGCGCATGCAGCGTCGCCGCATCGCCGAGCTCCACGCCCAGCACCGCTGGCGCCAGGTACTTATCGATCACCAGTTGGGTTATCGCCGGGCTTTCGCCGAAGTATCGACCGAACTCGCCGCCCCAATCCTTCAGCGCCGGCGCCTCGCCCCAGCCGACATGGCCAGCATCATCGGTGATCCGCACCATGACGTAGCGGCCAATCGGCTCGGTCAGGCCGGTCCACTTGTGCTCACGCCGCGTCGGCAGTTGGATCAGGATGGTATCGATGGCCTTGATGACGGGCACGGCAATTTCCTCGCAGCGACTCAGGCGCTCTCGCCTACCTGGTACAGTTCAACCTTGGTGCCGTCGGGGTCCGCCACGTACACCGTCAACCCGTAGGGTCCATCGTGCAGGTCCTCGAAGAACACCACGCCCGCTGCCTGCAACGTCTCGCGCAGCGCCCGCACATCGGCGACCTCGAATGCGATGTGGTCGATCTGCCGATGTCCGGCCTCGCGCCCCTTGATCAACGCGAAGCCATGGTTGAAGGCGGTGAACGGCCGGCCATCCGCCAGCGGCTTGGCGTTGCGCGGCGTGAAGCCGAGCAGTCCCTGATAGAAGGCGGTCGAGGCCTCGATGTCGCTGACCATCAGCAGCAGGTGGCCGAAGCCCTTCACGCCCGCGCTCACCTCAGCCTTCCTTCATGTCTATGCCGAGCGCGCCGGCACGGCCCCAGCTGTCCTTCGGCGTATCGTGGATCACCACATGCAGGTGGTCCGGCTTGCAGCCGGCGTGTTCCACCATGGCGTCGGTGATCGCCTTCACCAGGCGGCGCTTCTGCTCCACCGTGCGGCCTTCCCACATCTCAACCACAACGAACGGCATCGGCTACTCCTTCGCGCCCGCAAGCGCTTCGATCCGGCGGCGAATGCCGCTCCACTGACTGCGCCCCACCGTCACCGGCGCCCGGCTGCCCAGGCCGCGCGCCCATACCGCGCGCAGGCCCAGCGTTGCGATCGCATCGCGGTCCATGCCACCCGGCGGTGCCGCCAAGTCAACCAGCAGCGCGTGCTTCGGCAGCAACGCCAGTGCGTCGGCATGCAGCACGCGCGCGGGAATGCTGGAGATCACGATATCCGCACCCGGCAGCACCTCCGGCAGCGCGGCAAACTCATGCGGCTCCGCGCCCGCCGCATAGGCTTCCGCACGCTGCACCGGGTTGCGCGCCACCACGTGCACCCGCGCGCCCAGCCCGACCAGGGCGCGACACGCCAACCCGCCAATGGTGCCGTGCCCCAGCATCACGATCTTCGCGCGATGGATGGTGATATCGGTGTTCTCGATGATGACGCGCAGCATCCCTTCGACAATGGCGGGGCCGCGCAGCAGCATCAGGTCGTCATCCCACTCGTATTCATGCAGCGTGATGCCCAGCGCCTCGCAATGCGCCTTCAGCTTCGCATCCGCCCAGCCAAGGATGATGTTCGCCGGCGCCCGCATGCCCGCCAGCATCTCCCGCGTGGGAATGAGTCGCCCGTCGTGCGCCGGCGCGAACAGTGCGCCATCGGCGGCGATGCCGGGAATGGGGAACAGCGCAATGTCGGCCCCGGCCAGTGCCGCATCGGCCGTCGCGCAACGCGTCACGTCCGCGATGCCGGCCTCAGGCCATGGAAACCCGAAGGCCCGAACCGTGGCGCCGGTGGCCGCGGCGCAGCGGGCGATTTCCTGTTCGCGCCTGTCGCCGGCAATGATGGCAATGACCAACCGCTTCCAGTCCACCACGCCCCCGCTTGCACAGCCTGTTCATGGTGTGATCACAGCCAACGGGCTGTCAACCCCGCGCCCGCAGTCGCTCCGGCGTTTCCGCCCGGCCGGCGGCGAAGTGCGGCGTTACCAGCAACGCCTCGGCGGTCTTGTTGATGTCGCGCTCTATCGCCTGCCGCGCCTCGGCCGGGTCGCCGTCGCGCAGCGCCTGGACCAGCTCCAGGTGGTGCGTGCCGTCCCAGTGCATGCCGGCGGTCGAGCTCAGCGCAAGGTGCATGAACGGCCCGGCCTGCAGCCAAAGCCCCTGGATGATCGGCATCAGCACGGTCGACTGCGCCGATTCATACAGCGTGAAGTGGAATCGCTGGTTCATCACCAGGCTGCGCCGCATGTCGCCGCTCTCGAACGCCTTGCGCGACATCGCATGGATCTTCTCCAGCGCGCCGATCTGCCGGGCCGTTATCACCCGGCACGCGGCCTCGGTGGCAATGCCCTCCAGCGCCCGCCGAACGCCGAGCAGTTCGGCCAGCCGGTCGCGCGTCATCCGCGGCACCTGCATGGTCCGGTTCGGCAGCATCTCCAACGCGCCCTCCACGATCAGGCAGCGCACCGCCTGCCGCACCGGCATGGGACTGACGCCGAGATTCGCTGCCAAGTTGCGCAGCGTCAGCACCTGGCCGGGCAGGAACACGCCGCTCATGAAGCGGTCGCGCAGCTCCGAATAGACCTGTTCCTCCACGCTGCCCTGCTGGGCGGCCTGGTCATTCCTGGCGGGTACTGCTCCGATACGGCGGATCAAGGCGTCACCCCAACTCGGCCTGACGCGCCCAGGCGGCGATTTGCGCGTTGACAACCAGCCACTGTGATCACAGTCTTTTCTCGTGTCGAGCCGGAAGCGGCAACATAGCCGGGGGAACCGCACCGTGCATCCCGTTACCAGCGAAGCAGGCTGCACGAAGCGACAGGGCCGCTAGCTGATGGGCCGATACTGGCGCCCCGCAAACCTGCCCGAAGCGCTCCGCATCCTTGGCGCGGAAAGGCCCCGCATCCTCGCCGGCGGCACCCGCCTGGTACGCGGCGCCACGCCCGCTGACTGGGATGCAGACATGCTGGACATCTCCGGCATCCCCGCGCTCCAGGGCATCACCGCCACCGCGGCGGGCTGGCGCATCGGCGCTGCAACCAGCTGGACCGCGCTGCTCGGCGCCCCCATTGCGGCGCTGCGTCAGGCGGCGGCAACAGTCGCCTCCCCGCAGGTGCGCCACCAGGCCACCATCGGCGGCAACATCGCCGCCCGCTTCGCCTCGGCCGATGGCGCGCCGGCACTGCTGGCGCTGGACGCCACGCTGGAACTGGCCAGCAGCACCGCCGGCCGAAGCCTGGCGCTGGCCGCATTCCTGGCCGGCGCGCCGCTGGCGCCGGACGAGTTGCTCGTCGCCATCAACCTCCCGCCGGTGGCGCACAGCGGCTTCGCCAAGCACGGCTCCCGCCACGCGGTCAACGTGGCGGAGGTCACTGCGGCGGTCCACCTCGATATCGCCGGCGGCCGCATCCGTGCAGCCGGCCTCGCCCTCGGCGGCTGCCTGCAGGCTGCGCAGCGCCTGCCCGGGTTGGAGGCGGCGCTGGCCGGCCAGCCCGCCACTCCCGCGCTCGGCGCCGCGGTCGACGCCTCGTACCTGGCGCACCTGCCGCTGCTGGACGATTTCCGCGCGCCAGCAGCCTACCGCCAGCAGGTTGCCATCACGCTGCTGCGCCGCCTGCTTGCCACGCTCACAGCCGAGGCCGCGGCATGACCCGCTTCACCGTCAACGGTCTGCCCTGCACCACCGAACCCTCGGCCCAGCGCCTTACCGACTACCTGCGCGGCGCCCTGGCGCTCGGCGGCACGCGCCAGGGCTGCGGCGAGGGCGACTGCGGCGCCTGCACGGTCCTGGTGGATGGCGCGCCGCATTGCGCCTGCCTGCTGCCGGTCGGACGGCTCGACGGCACCGAGATCCACACCGTCGAATCCCTGGCCACCGATGGCGTGCTATCCCCGCTGCAACAAGCCTTCCGCCGACACGACGCAGCGCAATGCGGCTTCTGCACCGCCGGCATGCTGATGACCGCGACCGCCCTGCTGGCCGCCAACCCGCACCCGAATGCCGAAGAGGTCCGCGAGGCGCTCTCCGGCGTGCTGTGCCGCTGCACCGGCTACCAGGCCATCATCGACGCCATCCTCGACGCCAGCGCCGCACCCCGCACCGCTCCCACCACGGCACCGGATGGCTTCGGCACCCGTGCCCCGCGGCTGGACAGCCAGCGCAAGGTCAGTGGCCAGGAGAGCTATGGCGCCGATGGCATCCCGGCTGGCGCGCTCTGGGTCCGCCTGATCCGCTCGCCGCACCATCGCGCCAGCCTGCGTATCGGCGACCTGACACCCGTGCTCGCCGCACATCCCGGCCTGGTCCGCATCTTCGCCGGCCAGGATTTTCCCAACAACAGCCACGGCTACACCCCCAGCAGCTACGACCAGCCGGCGCTGGCCACCGGGCATGTCCGCCACATCGGCGAACCCGTCCTCGCCCTGGTCGGGCCGCGGTACGTTGTCGACCGCATCCCGGAAGCCGCGCTGCCCATCGACTACACGCCGGAGGCGCCCGTCTTCGGCATCGCTGCCGCCCAGGCCGGGGACCGCCTGGTGCAGCATCATCGCGCCGACAACCTGCTGATCCGCAGCGCGGTCCGCAGCGGCGACGCCGGCGCGGCCCTGGCCGAAAGCCATGTCACCGCAAGCGGCACCTTCCACACGCCCTTCGTCGAACACGCCTACCTGGAACCCGAGGCCGGCTGGGCCGAGCGCGTCGGCGACCGGCTGGAAATCCACGTCTCCACCCAGGGCCCCTATCACGTGCAGCGCCTGGTCGCGCATATGCTCGACCTGCCGGCCGAGAGTGTGCGCGTGCTGCCCACCGCGGTCGGCGGCGGCTTCGGCGGCAAGTTCGACATGTCGGTGCATCCCGTCATCGCCCTGGCCGCCTGGACGCTCGGCCGCCCCGTCGCCTGCGTCTTCGGGCGGGAGGAGAGCATGGCGTCCTCCACCAAGCGCCACCCCGCCAGAATCACCGCGCGCCTCGGCGCCGATGCCGAGGGCAACCTGGTCAGCGCCGAGGTCAGCACCGAGCTCGACACCGGCGCCTACACCAGCGCCGGCCCCACGGTCGCCATCCGCATCCCCATCCACGCCGCCGGCCCCTACCGCGTGCCGCACCAGGCCAATACCGCCCGTGCCTGGTTCACCAACGTCGCCCCCGCTGGCGGCTTCCGCGGCTTCGGCATTCCGCAGGTCGCCTTCGCGCATGAAACCCTGATGGACGACCTGGCCGAGCAGCTGGGACTGGACCGCTGGGCCATCCGCCGCCGCAATGCGCTCGCCGCCGGCGACACCACCTGCACCGGCCAGCTTCTGGAGCATTCCGCCGGCCTCGGCGCCTGCCTCGATGCGCTGCAGCCGCGTTGGCAGGAATGGCAGGCCGCCTGTGCCGCGCACAACGCCACGCCTGGGCCGCTGCGGCGCGGGGTCGGCATCGGTTGCATGTGGTACGGCATCGGCGCGACGTCGCAGGCCAACCCGTCCAGCATCCGCCTCGGCCTTTCGGCCGCAGGCGCGCTTACGCTGTATTCCGGCGTGGTCGAGATCGGCCAGGGCGGCAGCACCGCCATGGCGCAGATTGCGGCCGAAGCGCTGGGCGTGCCGCTGGCCGCGTTGACGGTGGTGATGGGCGACACCGACCGCACGCTGGACGCCGGCAAGACCTCCGCCTCCCGTCAGACCTTCATCAGTGGCCGCGCAACGTATGAGGCCGCGCTCGACCTGCGCCGCCAGCTTTGCCGCCTGGCCAATGCCGGGCCGGACGCCGCCATCCACTTCGGGGGCTCCCAGGTTCGCCTGACCGAAGCCGGCCACGAACGCCTGGTCTCCCTGGCCACGCTGCCGCCGCTGCCGAATGGCGACGTGCTGCTTGCCACCGGCACTTTCGACCCGCCCGCCGGCAACCTGGACGCGCAAGGCCAGGGCAGTCCCTACGCCACCTACGCCTTCGGCGCGCAACTCGCCCTGGTGGAAGTGGATACCGAACTCGGCATGGCCCGCGTGCTGAACATGGTGGCCGCGCACGATGTCGGCCGCGCGGTGAACCCAGCCATGGTCGAGGGCCAGATCCGCGGCGGCATCGCCCAGGGCCTCGGCTTTGCCCTGCTGGAGGAATACCTGCCGGGCATTACCGACAACCTGCACGACTACCTGCTGCCGACCACGCTGGACGTGCCGCCGATCGAGTGCATCCTGGTCGAAGACCCGGAACCGCTCGGCCCCTTCGGCGCCAAGGGCGTCGGCGAGCCGGCACTGGTGCCGACGGCGGCGGCCATCGTCGGCGCGGTGCGGCACGCCACCGGGTTCCGTGCCGTACGGCTGCCGCTGCTGCCACACAGGCTGAAGGCGGGGCTGCTCGCTCAGGCCTCGGCCTGAGCGCAACGCGCTGCCTCAGTCGCCCACGTAGGCGGTGGTCGCGATCTCCACCAGGAAGTCCGGCCGCACCAAGGGCGACTGGATGCAGTAGCGGGCCGGTGGCGCTTCCGGGAAGTATTCCTTGTAGACCGCGTTCATCGCCGCGTAGTCGGCCATGTCCTTCAGGAAGATCTGGTTGAACACCACGCTCTTCAGGGAGCCACCACCCGCCGCGAGCACGGACCGGATGGCCTCCAGCACGTCGCGCGTCTGCGCCGCAGCGTCACCCGGGTGCAGCGTCTCGCCCTGCGGCCCGATCGCCAGCGTCCCGGAGACGTAGATGAACCCGCCAGCCTTGGTGCCGGGGCTGTAGGGCGCCAGCGGCGGCGGCGAACCGGGTGGGATGATGGGCTGAATCGGCATCGGCTGGCTCCTCGGGGAAGGCCGGCAGCGTGGCGCTTTCACCCCGGCGCCGGCAACCCCTCAGCCGAGAAAGGCCAGCAACCGCTCCACCACCGCCGCCGGCTGTTCCTGCTGCACCCAGTGGCCCGCACCCGGCACCAGGTGCGTCCCGCGCCAATCGGTGCAGGTCTGCCCCGCCATCCGCTCCAGCGCGCCGGGATTCTGCTGGATGCCCCAATCCTGCGCCCCGGCGATGAAGCTGCTGGGCACCTCGATCCGTCGCCCGGCGAAGACCTCAAGCAGGCCGTTGTACCGCCCGGTCGTCCGGCATCGATAGCAGGTCAACGCGCCCTCGAAACCCGTCCGTGCATATTCGGCGGCATAGACGGCCATCTCCGCCTCGGTCAGCCACCGGTTGGCCGCCACCTCAGCCGGGCTGGGCATGTGATGCGCCACCGTCTCCGGCATGGTCTCGCCCAGGTCCATCACGTAGTAGGTTGGCATCTTCGCCAGTTCCTCGGCGGTCCAGCCCGTCAGCGGGAAGGGCTGGTTGCCAGCCCAATCCGCGCTCTTGTGGTGGTAGTAGGCCCGCAGGAAGGCGTGCAGCCCCTGTGGCGCGTGCAGCATGTCCGGCCCGGCCCGCCGCTCGGAGTAGTACCACTGGTAATGCTTCCGCGGCCGCGGCAGTGCCGCCAGCGCGGCGTGGACATCGGTCGGCGGCGCCATCCCATCCCGGATCGCCGGCGGCCCGGCGAAGGGCGCGCTCATGATCGCCATGCGCCGGAACACGTCGCCGCGCAGCAGCGCGCACCAGGCCGCCACGCTGGCCCCGTAGTCATGCCCCACCACGGCGGCGTGGTCGTGGCCGGTGGCGCGCACCACGCCCAACGCGTCCCGTACCAGGTTGGGCAGGGTGAACAGCGCCAGGTCACCGTCGAAATCCCCCACCCAGCCGGTGGTGCGGCCATAGCCGCGCTGGTCCGGCGCCACCACGTGGTAGCCGGCCGCGGCCAGCGCCGGCATCACGTGCCGCCAGGAATAGGCCAGTTCCGGAAAGCCATGCAGCAGCAGCAGCAGCGGGTCGGCGGGGTTGCCGGCTTCCAGCACATGCACCCGCAGGCCATTGATATCGGCCAGGAAGCGGGCGGTGATGCCGGCGGGCAGAACGCTGGCGTCCAGCGGTGGCAGGTCGGTCATGGCAGGCGTCTCCCCTGGTATTGGGGCGCAGCCTAGCCGGTGCGCCGCGCCGCGCTAAGCCAGCTTGCGCGGCTTCGGCGTGCGCGGCTCCTCGAAGCCGAAGAACTTGAACGTGGCCTTCATGTGCGCCGGCAGCGGCGCCGCGATCTCCAGCGTGCCGCTGACCGGATGCGGCAGCACCAGGCTGCGCGCGTGCAGGTGCAGCTTGCCGTCCAGCCCCTCCATATGCGCGGCGCTGCCGCCATACTTGCCATCGCCCTGGATCGGGCAGCCCAGCGCCTCGGCGCAATGCACGCGCAGCTGGTGGGTGCGCCCGGTCACCGGCCGCAGTTCCACCCAGGCCGCCTTGCGCTTGGCCGCGTCCAGCGTGGAGAAATCGGTGATGGCCCGCGCCCCCAGCCGGGGGTCGTGCATGCCGATGGCGTTGCGCGCCTCCTCCACCGCCACCACCCGCTCCCCACGCGGCCCGCCCTGCTTGGCCAGTGCCAGGTCGATCCGCCCTTCCGGCGGCGTCGGCTCGCCGACCACCACGGCCCAGTAGGTCTTCTGCATCTCCCGCCCGCGAAAGCTCTCGGCCAGCTTGGCGGCGGAATGCGGGGTGCGGGCCAGCAGCAGCACCCCGGAGGTGTCCTTGTCCAGCCGATGCACCAGGCGCGGGCGGTCCTCGGACCCGAAGCGGAGCGCGTCCAGCATGGCGTCCAGGTTCTTGATGATCCCGGGGCCGCCCTGCACCGCCAGGCCGGAGGGCTTGTCGATCGCGATCACCTCGTTGTCGCGGTAGATCACCATGGCTTCCAGCGCGCGCTGCTCGCGCTCGTCCACCTTCACAGTCTTGCGGGTTTCCGGCGCCGGCCCTTCCGGCAGCGGCGGGATGCGCACTTCCTGGCCCTCGGCCAGCCGGGTATTGGCCTCGGCCCGCTTGCCGTCCACCCGAACCTGGCCGGTGCGCAGCATCTTCTGCAGCGCGCCCTGGGTAAGTTGCGGGAAATGGCGGCGGAACCAGCGGTCCAGCCGGGTATCGGCGTCACCGGCGGTCACGGTGCGGAGTTGAACGGTCATGCCGGGGGTTTAGCACGCAAGGCCGATGGCGCCAGGATATCGCATAGCAACCCCGTGATGCCCTTGGCCACCTTGCCGTGCTAAGCGTTGCGCAGCGGATGCCCAGGGGCTGCAGTTGAGTCTATTCGGCAAGATCATCGGTGGCATGGCGGGCTTTGCCATGGGCGGCCCGTTCGGCGCCATGGTCGGCATGGCCATGGGTCACGCCGCCGATGAAGGCGTGCTGGGCCGCGGCCCCTTCGCCGCCGCCGGCCGCGCGCTGCCCGGCGCGGCGGACCTGGCCGCCATGCTCGGCAACCGCGAAACCCTGTTCGCTATCAGCGTCATCGTGCTCTCGGCGAAGCTGGCCAAGGTGGATGGCCCGGTGAAGCGGGCGGAGATCGACACCTTCAAGCGCAGCTTCCGCATCCCGCCCGAGAACCTCAACGAGGTCGCCCAGCTGTTCGACCGCGCCCGCGACAGCGCCGAGGGCTTCGAGCCCTTCGCCGAACGGCTCGGCGAGGCCTTCGCCGACAACAAGTCGATGCTGGAGGACGTGCTGGCGGCGCTGTTCGCCATCGCCCGCGCCGACGGCCCGGTGAACAACGCCGAACTGGGTTTCCTGAAACAGGCGCACATTGCCCTCGGGCTGGACCGGCTGGCCTGGGAACGCGCCAAGGACGGCCGGGCCAGCGGCAGCACCGGCAGCACCGCCGCCAGCGAATCCGCCACCGACGCCTACATGACCCTCGGTGTCAGCCGCGCCGCCAGCGACGACGAGTTGCGCCAGGCCTGGCGCCGCCTGATGCGGGAAAACCACCCGGACAGCCTGGCCGCCCGCGGCGTCCCCCAGGAATTCGTCAAGCGCGCCACCGACAAGGTCGCCGAGATCAACGCCGCCTGGGACCGGATCAAGCGTGAGCGGGGGCTTTGAGCATGGCGCCGCGGTCCGGAGCCAGCGCTGGGCTAAGCGCGGCTATTCTGCGGGAGACCGACCGGGCGTGAGCACGGGCGCCGGGCGCATGGTCCGCCAAACCCCCAGCCCGAACCACGATGCGCGGCCGGACGGCCAACCGGTGGACCACCTGGTGCTGCACTATACCGGCATGCAGACCGCCGCCGCCGCCCTGGCACTGCTGTGCGACCCCGACGCGCCGAAGACGGTCTCCAGCCACTACGTGGTGGAGGAGGATGGCCTGGTCCACTGCCTGGTGCCCGAGGAACGCCGCGCCTGGCATGCCGGCATCTCCCACTGGCGCGGCGCAGAGGCACTCAACGGCCGCTCCATCGGCATCGAGATCGTCAACCCCGGGCATGAATGGGGCTACCGCGAATTCCCGGCATTGCAGATGGCCGCGGTGGCCGAGCTGTGCCTGGGCATCGTCGCCCGCCACCCCATCCCCGCGCGCAACGTCGTGGCCCACAGCGACATCGCCCCCGACCGCAAGCAGGACCCGGGCGAGCTGTTCGACTGGCAGGGCCTGGCCGGCTGCGGCCTCGGGCTGTGGCCCACCGAGGCGCCGGCGGTGCCGGACCAGCCCGCCCTGCCACTGCTGCAAGCCATCGGCTACCGCACCGACCTGCCGCTGGACGTGCTGCTCACCGCGTTCCAGCGCCACTGGCGGCCCGCCGCCGTGACCGGGCGGGCGGACCCCGAGACCCTGGCCATGCTGGCGGCAGTGGCGCGCCTGGCCAACCGGGGCTAGCCTCCGCGCAAAGCCTGAGGAAACCGGCCATGACCCTGACCCTCCGCCCGCTGCACCCGCATTTCGTTGCCGAGGCCAGCGGTCTCGACCTGACCCGCCCGCTCAGCCCGGCCGAAATCACCGAGGTGGTGGCCGCGCTGGACCAGCACGCGGTCCTGGTCTGGCGCGGCCAGCCGATGGAGCAGGAGCAGCAGGTCGCCATGGCCCGCCAATTCGGCCCACTGAACCCCGGCCTGAAGAAGATCGGCGGCCGGGTGGAGCGCATGCGCGACCTGGCGCTGATCGACATCTCCAACGTGGACCCGGACGGCGTGCCGCTGCCGCGCGACAACCCCAAGATCATCAGCGGCCTGGCCAACCAGCTCTGGCACTCGGACAGCAGCTTCCAGGCACCGGCGGTCAGCTATTCCATGCTGTCGGCGGTCAAGCTGCCCAGCTGGGGCGGGGAGACCGAATATGTCGACCTGCGTGCCGCCTGGGACGCCCTGCCGGCGCGCCTGAAGCAGAAGGTCCGCGGCCTGGAAGCCGAGCATTTCGCACTGCATTCGCGCATGACGCTGCTGGGCGATGACGGCTACACGCCCGAGCAACTGGCGGCGCTGCCCGCCGTGGTCTGGCCGCTGCACCGCCTGCACCCCGGCAGCGGGCGGGACGTGCTGTTCTGCGGCATCCATTGCCGCCGCGTCCTCGGCATGGGCGTGGCCGAGGGCAAGATGCTGCTGCTGGACCTGCTGGAACACGCCACCCAGCCGCAGTTCCGCTACACCCACCATTGGCAGCCCGGCGACCTCGTGATGTGGGACAATCGCGCTACATTGCACCGCGGCCGCGCCTACGACCTGAACGAGCCGCGTGAGTTGCGGCGCACCACGAACGACGAGGTGGCCGGCGCCGCCCGCGCCGTCGCTTAGCGAGCGAGACGCGAAGCTTTCCACGACAGGGCGCCTGGGCCCCGTCGCCAGTCCGCATCGACCGGCCCGGCGATCCCTTCGCCTGCGTGACCGATTGACGACATCGGCCCGCCGGGCGCATAGCGCCCTGGCGTCAGGCGGCCGGACGACCGCGGGCTTCGGGCAACCGAAGCCGGAGGAAAGTCCGGGCTCCATGGGAACAGGATACCGGCTAATGGCCGGCGGAGGCGGCAACGCCTTCAGGGAAAGTGCCACAGAAAGCAAACCGCCCTGCGCCGTTCGCGGCCCAGGGTAAGGGTGAAAGGGTGGGGTAAGAGCCCACCGCACCCCCAGCAATGGGGGTGGCACGGTAAACCCTATCGCGGAGCAAGACCGAATAGGAGGGGCCGGCGCGGCAGGCTTGCCTGCTGGCGCGGGGGCGTTCCCGCCCTGTCCCTCGGGTTGGTCGCTACAGGTTCGCCGCAAGGCGCGCCGCAGAGGAATGGTCGTCGCGCCCGGGTTTTATCCCCCGAGCGTACAGAACCCGGCTTACAGGCCGCCTGGCGCACTCCTGTCCCCAAGTTTATCCACAGCATTTACACAGCCGCGCAAGCCATTGCTTGGTGGCGAATCGGTATACTTAATGCCACCTTAACCGCTGCGCGTCGGTGCGGCGAAGGCGCGTCACTTACTGGCGATTAACCAAATAACGGCCGTCGAAACCCAGCCCGGACCAGACTCGACCCTTGAATGCCCGCTCTGGCCCATGCTATCCCACCGATGCCCGTGAAGAACGCGACGCTCGGGGGGGCGAGCCGTTCGGACCGGGCAGGTCGGGCGAGCCGGTAAGGGGTCGGGGGGCTCCTTACCGGCCGCTTCCCCCGGCCGGGGTTGCAAGCCTTCGGGGGGCGGTGCGGGACCATGTCCCAATTCACGGGCAGTTATGATGGCACGTTTGACAGCCGCAAGGGCCGTCTTTCCGTGCCCGCGCCCTACCGCCAGAAACTGACCCAGCTGAACGCCGAGGAAGTCATGCTCCGCGCCTGCGACAGCGCGCCCTGCATCGAGGTCTGGCCGCAGCCGGTCTATCAGGAAGTGCTGGCCGAGGCGCTGCGCGGCGTGGGCCGCTTCACCCCGGAATTCGCTCGGCTCAGCCGCAAATGGGCCGCCAGCGCCATCACCGCGCGGGTGGATGGCGATGGCCGCCTGAGCCTGCCCGACGCGCTGATCAAGCACGCCAGGCTGGAAGGCCCGGTCAGCTTCGTTGGCATGGTGGACCTGTTCCACATCTGGACCCCCGCGCTCTACGCCGAGCAACTGGCCCGCGATGCCGAGCTGGAGGCCGCGGCATGAGCGGCCATGTCCCCGTCATGCTGGCCGAGGTGGTCGAGACGCTGGCCCCCCGCGCCGGCGCCACCTACCTGGACGGCACGTTCGGCGGCGGCGGCTATGCCGAAGCCATTCTGTCGGCCGCCGATTGCACGCTCTACGCGATCGACCGCGACCCCGACGCCATCGCCCGCGGCGCCGCGCTGGCCGCGCGCTTCCCGGGCCGGCTGCATCTGGTGCCCGGCTGCTTCGGCGACATGGTGGAGCTGCTGGCCGAACGTGGCGTGACCCGGCTGGACGGCGTGGTGCTGGACCTCGGTGTCAGTTCCTTCCAGCTCGACCAGGCGGAACGCGGCTTCAGCTTCCGCACCGACGGGCCGCTGGACATGCGCATGGGGCGCGAGGGCCAGACCGCCGCCGACCTGGTCAACAAGCTGCCTGAGGCCGAGCTGGCCGACATCCTCTACACCTTCGGCGAGGAGCGGCTGTCGCGCCGCATCGCCAAGACCATCGTCGCTGCCCGTGCCGAGGCGCCGATCACCACCACGCAGCGGCTGGCCGAGGTGATCCGCAGCAAGGTTCCGCGCGACCCTTCGGGCATCGACAGCGCGACCCGCAGCTTTCAGGCGCTGCGCATCGTGGTGAACGACGAGCTCGGCGAGGTCGAGCGTGGGCTCGCCGCTGCGTTGAGTTTGCTCTCGCCTGCCGGGCGACTGGTCGTCGTCGCGTTCCACTCGCTGGAGGACCGCATCGTCAAGCGGTTCATGCAGGCCGCCTGCGGTCGCGCAGGAAGCGCATCACGGCACAACCCTGCGGCACTGCAAAACCGTGGCGCTGCCGCGCCGTTCCGGCTGCTGGCACCGAAAGCGTTGCGCCCCGGTGCCGCGGAAACCGATTCCAACCCGCGCGCGCGCTCGGCTCGGCTGCGCGGGCTTGAATGCATAAGCGCCGCCTCGGGCGGCAGGATGGACGTGGCATGATCTTCCGACCCTTCACCGTCCTTTGCTTCCTCGTCGCCGCCGGCTTCGGCTGGAATCTGTTTCAGGTGAAGCACAGCACCGCCCTGCTGGACCGCGAGCTGGCCGGCATCGCCGAACAGATCAAGCAGGTGCAAAAGCAGAAGGAGACGCTGGAATCCGTCTGGGGCACGCTGAACGACCTGCCGCGGCTGCGCCAACTCTCACAGCAACTGCTGCCGCAGGAGATGTCGCAGACACCGCAGAACCGCAGCTTCGCCGAACTGGAGCGCCGGCTGCCGCCCGCGCAGACGCCGGAGGCGGCGCCCTCGGCCTTCGCCCTGCGCGAGGGCGCTTCGGCGCCCGACATGGCCATTGCGCTGCTGCTGCCCGAGCCCGCCACGCCCGCCGTGGTGCTGGCCAGCACGCTGGCGCCCGCGGCGAGCATCAGCGCGGCGACGCCACCCCCCCGCGTCATTGCCGCCGCAGCGCCGCCCGTTCCCCAGGCCGTGACGACCGTGCCCGCCCCCCCGGCGGACGCCATCGCCGAGGAGGAAGTACTGCCGCTGCCGCCGCCCGCGCCGCCGCACCTGCTGGCCATGGCTGAGCCGCGCGCCGTGCTGACCGCCGCACCCCGCCCGGTCGGCGGCCCGGTCACCAGCCCGGCCGCGCGCGACGCGCCTCCGCCCTCCGCCTCCGCTTCCGCCCCGCCGCCGCACGAGGCCAAACACCACTCACGGGCGGCACCCGCGCGGCGCCGCCCGCAGGCCATGCTCGCGGTTGCGGGCAT
>CAIMOR010000121.1 GCA_903843125.1 uncultured Rhodospirillales bacterium | reverse complement strand
CCTGCGCGTCGTCGCCCATCAGCCGAACCTTCCGGTGATGTATTCCTGGGTCTTCTGCTGCTTCGGCGCGGTGAACAGCTGCGCGGCCGGCGCCACCTCGATCAGCTCGCCCAGGTAGAAGAACGCCACCTGGTCGGCGCAGCGCGCCGCCTGCTGCATGTTGTGGGTGACGATGGCGATGGTGAAGTCGCGCTTCAACTCGTCGATCAGCTCCTCGATCTTCAGCGTGCTGATCGGGTCGAGCGCCGAGGTGGGTTCGTCGAACAGGATCACGTCCGGCCGCACCGCGATGGTGCGGGCGATGCAGAGCCGCTGCTGCTGGCCGCCCGAGAGGCCCATGGCGCTGGCGTTCAGCCGGTCCTTGACCTCGCCCCAGATGGCGGCGCGGCTCAGCGCCCATTCCACCCGCTCGTCCATCTGCGACTTGCTGAGCTTCTCGTGCAGGCGGACGCCGAAGGCGATGTTCTCGTAGATGGTCATCGGGAACGGCGTGGGCTTCTGGAAAACCATGCCGATCTTGGAGCGCAGCTCGTTCATGTCGACGCCGTCGTCGATGATGTTCTGGCCGTCCATCATCACCTCGCCGGTCGCGCGCTGGCCGGGGTAGAGGCTGTACATGCGGTTGAGGATGCGCAGCAGCGTCGACTTGCCGCAGCCGGAGGGACCGATCATGCCGGTCACCTGCTTCTCGGGGTAGTCGATGTTGATGGCCTTCAGCGCCTTGTTGGTGCCGTAGTAGAAATCCAGGTTGCGGATCGCGATCCGCGCCGTGGTGTTGATGGCCGCGGTGGAGCGGGCTTCCATCTGCTTCATGTCAGGCTTGTCTGTTGTGGTGCCGCTCATGTTGTCCTCACTTGCCGCCGCGCAGAAGGCCACGGGCAACGATGTTCAGGCCCAGGACGCCCAGGGTGATGATCAATGCGCCTGCCCAGGCCAACGCGATCCAGTCCTGGAACGCGGAGCCGGCGTAGTTGTAGATGGTCACCGGCAGGCTGGACATCGGCTGGCTCAGGTTGACCGACCAGTTCAGGTTGCCGAGCGAGGTGAACAGCAGCGGTGCCGTTTCGCCGGCGACGCGGGCGATGGCCAGCAGGATGCCGGTGACGATGCCGGAGATGGCGGCGCGCCAGCAGACCGTGACGATCATCTTCCACTTCGGCGCGCCCAGCGCGATGACGCTTTCACGCAGCGTGTTGGGCAGCAGGGACAGCATGTCCTCGGTGGTGCGCACCACGATGGGGATGACCAGGATGGCCAGCGCAACGCAGCCGGCCCAGCCGGAGAAGCCGCCGAACGGCACCACAAGCGCGCTGTAGACGAACAGGCCGATCAGGATGGACGGCGCCGAGAGCAGGATGTCCGAGACGAAGCGCACCAGGCCGCCAAGCCGCGACCCTTGGGCGTATTCCGCCAGATAGGTGCCCACCAGCAGGCCGATCGGCGTGCCGATGGCGGTGCCGAGGAAGGTCTGGATCAGGCTGCCGACGATGGGGTTCAGCAGGCCGCCATTGGAGCCCGGCGGCTTGGTGACCTCGGTGAAGACGGTGCCGTTCAGCGCGGCGAAGCCACGGTAGAACAGCGTGAACAGGATGCTGGCCAGGAAGAACAGGCCGATCAGCGTGGCGATCAGGCCGAGCAGGCGGACGGTGGCGTCGGCCCGCTTGCGGCTGCGGCCGAGGGCGGCTGCAACCTGCAGGTTCTTGCTGGGCGCCTGGCTGCCGATGGTGGTCGCGCTCATGGTCTCAGCCCTTCAGCCGGCTGCGCAGCATGAAGCGCGACGCGGCGAGTACGATGAACGACAGCACGAACAGGATGAAGCCCAGCGCCAGCAGGCTGGAAAGCTTCAGGCTGCCGGCGCCGGCTTCCGGAAACTCCAGCGCCACGACCGAGGCGATGGTGTTGCCGCCGCCGAACAGGCTGGTGGAGATGCGGTTGGCGTTGCCGATGACGAAGGTGACGGCCATGGTCTCGCCCAGTGCGCGACCGAGGCCGAGCATGATGCCGCCGACGACCGAGACGCGGGTATAGGGGATGACGACGCCCTTCATCACTTCCCAGGTGGTGCAGCCCAGGCCATAGGCGCTTTCCTTGTACACCGGCGGCACGGTCAGGAAGACGTCGCGCATCACCGCGGCGATGAACGGCAGCACCATGATGGCCAGGATCAGCGCGGCGGTGAACAGGCCGGTGCCGAAGGGCGGGCCCTGGAACAGCGCGCCGATGTAGGGCAACTCGCCGATGGTATCGATGATGAAGGGCTGGATCGGGTCGGCCATCACGGGCGCGATGATGAAGAAGCCCCACATGCCGTAGATGATGCTGGGCACGGCGGCCAGCAGCTCGATGGCGGTGCCGACCGGGCGGCGCAGCCAGTCCGGCGCCAGTTCGGTCAGCCAGAAGGCGATGCCGAAGGCGAAGGGCACGGCGACCAGCATGGCCAGCACGGCGGTGACGATGGTGCCATAGACCGAGACGCCGGCACCGAAGACCTCCTGCACGGGGTCCCAATCGGTGCTGGTGAGGAAGCCGGCGCCGAAGGCGCTGAACGCCTGCCAGCCACCGATGAACAGCGAGACGATGATGGCGCCGAGCAGGACCAGCACCAGCACGCCCGCGGCGCGACAGGCGAAGGCGAAGACCGCGTCGCCGGTGCTGCCGGGGCTTTGGCGCGCGGGGGCCGCGGCGAGGGTGGCGGTGGCCTGGGACAAAGGGGGGATTCCGCTGCGGGAGGGAGGCGGAGGGGCGGGCAGGACCCGCCCCCTGGTCTGGTGGGGCGCAGCCCCGGGGGGCTGCGCCGATGGTTCAGGCAGGCCTGGCCGGTGCGGCCGGGCCGGGCTTCAGCCCCAGATCGCGGCGCCGTTCGGGCCCTTGATCTCGGCCTTCCAGGCGGCGCGGACGGTATCCTGCACGCTCTTCGGCAGCGGGATGTAGTCGAGCGAGGCGGCGATGTCGCTGCCGTTGCTGAAGCACCAGTCGAAGAACTTCATGACGTTCAGCGAGCGGGTCGCGTCGGCCGGGTCCTTCGGCAGCAGGATGAAGGTCGGCGTCACGATCGGCCAGCTGGTGTCGCCATGGGTGTCGATCAGGTTGGCGGCCAGGTCGGCCACGTTCCAGTCGGCGTTCGCGGCAGCGGCCTGGAAGGCGGCGATGGTCGGCGTGACGAACTTGCCGGCCTTGTTGCGCAGCTGCGTGGTGACCAGGTGGTTCTGGCTGGCGAAGGCGCTTTCCACGTAGCCGATGGCGCCACGGGTGTTGCGCACGGTGCCGGCGACGCCGTCATTGCCGCGGGCGCCCGCGCCGGCCGGCCAACGCACCGAGGTGCCAACGCCGGTCTTTTCCTTCCACTCCGGGGAAACCGCGGCGAGGTAGGAGGTGAACACGTAGGAGGTGCCCGAGGCGTCGGCACGGTAGGCCGGGGCGATGGCCAGGTTCGGCAGGGTCAGGCCGTGGTTGGCCTCGACGATGCGGGTGTCGTTCCACTTGGTGATCTTGCCGGCGTAGATCTCGGCCACCAGTTCGCCGGTCAGCTGCAGCTGGTCGGTGGTGACGCCCGGGATGTTCACGATCATGACGACCGCGCCCATGACGGTGGGGAACTGCAGCAGCTTCGCGGCCGCCAGCGCGTCATGCGTCATCGGGGCGTCGGAGGCGCCGAAGTCGACCGTGCGGTTCTTGATCTGGTTCTGCCCGCCGCCCGAGCCGATGGCCTGGTAGTTCAGCTCGGCAACGCCGGCGGCCTTCGCCGCTTCCGCCCACTTCGCGTAGACCGGGGCCGGGAACGTGCCGCCAGCGCCGGTGATCTGCGCGGCTTGCGCGCCGGCGAGGCTCGGCGCCAGCGCAAGGGCGCTGGAGGCCAGAAGGAACGAACGACGATTCATGTTTTATCTCCGCGAAAAGGCGTGCTCGGCTTCTAGGCGGCCAAAGCGTCCATTCTGTTGCGGATTTATGAAGCTTAAATGACAGCCCTGCCGACAACCGGGCCAGTCATCGGTGCCATCATCGGGTCCAGGCCGGGGCACGCTTGGCGCGGAAGGCGGCCAGGCCTTCCTGCGCCTCGGCCGTGGCGCGGATGGTCCAGCCTTCATGCGAGAGCATCTGCATCTGCCGTTCGTCCAGCGTCAGGCCATTGGCGGAGAGGAAGCTCCGCTTGGTCAGCGCCACCGCGGCCGGGGAGGATTTGAGGGTCTCGTCCAGGATCGCGGCCAGGCGGGACTCCATGGCCTCGGCCGGCACCACCTCGTGCACCAAGCCGATTCGCAGCGCTTCCTGGGGGCCGAAGCGTTCGCCGGTCAACGCATAGCGCCGGGTGTGGCGCAGGCCGATGGCGTTGACCATGTGGGTGGAGATGGGCGTGGCGGCGACGCCGACCCGGACCTCGGTGATGCCGAACAGCGCCGCCGGGGTGGCCAGCGCCACGTCCACGCAGCAGGCGATGCCGAAGCCGCCGCCGAAGCAGGCGCCCTGGATGACGGCGAAGGTCGGCTTGGGGAACTCGTTCAGCCGGGCCATCGCCAGGGTCGTGGCATAGCTGCAGTCATAGGCGCGCGGCGGCGGATAGGCGGCAATCTCGGCCAGCCAGTTGATATCGGCACCGGCGGCGAAGTGGCGGCCGGCGCCGCGCACCACCAGGGCGCGCACCGCGGGGTTGTTGGCCAGACCGGCTAGGCCGTCGATCAGGGCCAGCAGCAGGGCTTCGTTGTAGGCATTGCCAACCTCCGGCCGGTTCAGCGTGGCGGTGGCGATGCCGCGGGCGTCGATGGCGATGAGGACCGGTTCGGCCATGCGGGCGTTTCCTTCGGGCGGGCGGGGCAGCGGCCGACCACGCTTGTTGACAGCGGGTTGGCCCAGGCCAACCCTGCCGGAAAATGTCGAGAGGTCCAGCCATGTACGCCACCCGACCGACCCTGTACGGCGCCCGGCATGCGGTTTCCGCCGGGCATTACCTGGCCGCCGCCGCGGGCTTCGCGGTGCTGGAGGCCGGCGGCAACGCGGTGGATGCCGGCTGCGCCGCCGGCATGGCGTTGGGCGTGCTGCTGCCGGACCTGGTCAACGTGGCCGGCGTGGCGCCGATCATCATCCGCATGGCGGACGGCACATTGGAGACGATTGCCGGCCTGGGCCACTGGCCGGCCAGCCTGCCGGCGGACCTGTTCATGCGGGAGCACGGCGGCAAGATCCCCGCGGGCGTGCTGCGCACGGTGGTGCCGGCGGCGCCCGACGCCTGGATAACGGCGCTGGAACGCCACGGCACCATGGGCTTCGGCGATGTGGCGCAATACGCCATCCGCCATGCGCGGGACGGCTACGCGGTGTACCCGCTGCTGCACGACAACCTGCGCGACCATCGCCGCGAATACGAACGCTTCCCGACGAGCATGCCGATCTTCTACCCCGGTGGGCGGCTGCCGCAGGTGGGGGAGCGCTTCGTGCAGTCCGACCTGGCGCGCACGCTGCAATACATGGCCGATGAGGAGAAGAAGGTGGCCGGGCAGGGCCGTATGGCCGGCCTGGCTGCCGCGCATGCCGCCTTCTACAAGGGTGACATCGCCCGCGAGATCGACGCCTTCATGCGGCAGGAAGGCGGCTACCTGACCATGGCGGACCTCGCCGGCTTCCGCAGCCGGGTGGAGCCCGCGGTGGTGCGCGACTGGCGCGGCCACCAGGTGATCACCTGCGGGCCGTGGTGCCAGGGGCCGGCGCTGCTGGAACTGCTGCTGCTGCTGGAGCAGGGCGGCATTGGGGGCATGACGCACAACAGCCCGGAATACCTGCACCTGTTCACCGAATGCGTGAAGGCGGCGATGGCCGACCGGGAATACCACTTTGGCGACCCGCGCTTCGTGGAGGTGCCGCTGGACCGGCTGCTGAGCGAAAGCCACCTGGGGGCGCGGCTGGCGCAGATCGACCCCGACCGGGCGATGCCGGAGATGCCGGGGCCGATCCTTAACGCCACGCCGCAATTGCCGGGGGCCACGCGGGCGGACCAGCCGCTGGTGGAGGCGGATACCAGCTACTGCGCGGTGGTGGACCGCTGGGGCAACGCATTCTCGGCCACGCCGTCCGATGGCAGCTGGGCCTCGCCCGTGGTGCCGGGGCTTGGGATCATACCGAGCAACCGCGGTTCGCAGTCCCGCCCCGATCCCTCCCACCCCTGCGGCGTGGCGCCGGGCAAGCGCCCGCGGTTGACGCCGAACCCGGCGATGATCGTGACCAAGGGCGGCGGCGTCATGCCGTTCGGCACCCCCGGCGGCGACGTGCAGATCCAGGCCATGGTGCAGGTGGTGCTCAATATCCTGCAGCACGGCATGGAGGTGCAGGAGGCGATCGAGGCGCCGCGCGTGGCCAGCTACTCCTTCCCCAGCAGCTTCGCGCCGTTCGAGTACTTCCCCGGCCGGCTGGCGGTGGAGGGCGCCGTTCCGCAGGCCACACGGGATGCGCTGGCGGCCAAGGGCCATGGCATCAGCGACTGGCCGAACCAGACCTGGCTGGCCGGCACGGTGGAGGTGGTGATGAGCGACCCGGCCAGGGGCCTGCTGGCCGCCGGCGCCGACCCGCGCCGCCCCGCCTACGCGATTGCCGGCTGAGCGCCGATGAGCGTGAAGATCGGCTACCTGCTGCCGACGCGCGAGCAGATCGTGCAGGGCCGCCCCGAGGTGGCGCCGATGCTGGCCCTGGCCGAGCAGGCCGAGGCGCTGGGCTATGACAGCATCTGGGTCGGCGACAGCATCACCGCCCGGCCGCGTCATGAGCCGCTGACCCTGCTGGCCGCCGTGGCGGCACGCACCAGGCGGGTGAACATCGGCACCGCCGTGCTGCTGCCGGCGCTGCGCAACCCGGTGGTGCTGGCGCACCAGTTGGCCACGCTGGACCAGATCAGCGAGGGCCGGATGATCCTGGGCATCGGCGCCGCCACCGACGCGCCGGCGATCCGCGACGAGTTCACCGCCTGCGGCGTGCCGTTCGAGGCGCGGGGCACCCGGATGATGCAGGCGATCCGGCTGTGCCGGGCGCTGTGGGCCGGCGGGCCGGTGGACTGGGACGGGCTGTGGACGCTGAAGGGCCAGGAGATCGGCCCGATGCCGCACCGCAAGGGCGGGCCGCCGGTGTGGATCGGCGGCACGGTGCCGGCCACGCTGCGGCGCGTCAGCCAGGAGCTGGACGGGTGGTTCCCGTCCTCCCTGGATGCCGCCGGCTTCGCGCGGCAATGGCCGGAATTCCAGCAGGCGGCGCGCGACCATGGCCGCGACCCGGCGGCCATCACTGGCGCGGCCTACCTGACCATCTCCATCGACGACGATGCGGCGCTGGCGACCCAGCGGGTGCACGACTTCCTGCGCAGCTATTATGGCGACCGCGCGGATATCTCCTCCAAGCTCGGCCCCTGCTATGGCGGCGGGCTGGAAGGCGCGGTCGGGTTCCTGCGCGGCTTCATCCAGGCCGGGGCCAGCCATTTGATGCTGCGGTTCTGCGGCGCGCCGGAGAAGCAGCTGGAAATGCTGGCCAGCGTGCGCGGGCGGTTGTAGCCGCCGCCCGCCGCGTGCGGCCTACGCTCGCGCGAAGAAGCCCAGCACCGCCGTGTTGAAGTCGGCCGGGTTCTCCAGGCTCATGCTGTGGGTGGCGCGCGGCACCACCACGCTTTCGGCGCCCGCCACATGCGGCAGCATGGCGGCGATGATGGTCTTGAACTGCGGTTGGGTGTTTTCCCCCTGCACGAACAGCGTGGGCGTGCGGATCAGCTTCACCGCGTCCAGCCCATAGGGCTTGCGGGCCTCGTTGATCTGGCCGAGCAGCGTGCGGGCATTGTCCCGCGCCACCTGGCGGCGGGCTTCCGGTCGGCGGCCCCAGGCGCCCTTGCCGCCGGTGTAGTCGGCGAAGAAGGCCATGCCTTCCTCCAGCTTGCCGTCGCGCACCATCTCGGCGGCCTGGCGGAAGGTGGCGGCCTGGGCGCCGGTGGCCGGCGCCCCGCCCAGCGTCTCGTCCAGCTCGCCGCCGGGTTCGGCCAGCACCAGCTGGTGCAGCAACGCCGGGTACGCGCCCGCCAGGCGGAAGGCGATGTGGCCGCCGCGGGAATGGCCGATGAGGCGCACCGGGCCGCCCAGCGTGCGGATCACGGCGGCCACGTCCTCCATGTGCTGGGCGATGGTGAAGTCGTCGCCGACGCCGTCCCATTGCTCCGGCCAGAAGTGGCGGAGGCTGAGGGCGATGGCGCGGTAGCCGGCTTCGGCCAGGGGCTGCATCTGCGGCGCCCAGTAGCGCTGGTCCTGCAGGGTGCCGTGCACCATCACCACGGGCGGGCCGCTGCCAGCCTCGGCGGTGTGCAGCGTGTGGCCGTTCACGGTGATGGTCGGCATGGCGGGCGTCTTCCTCGGCGCGGTGCAAGGGCGTTTTGTGCGGCATTTCGGCGGCGGCGGCCAGGGTGGCAGCGCGGAGGGGCGCGATGATTGCGCACGGCCGGCTGCGGCGGCCATGCTGGGCGCCGCAGCGCAGGAGCAAGCGGATGACCGAGTTGACCGACCAGGCGGTGGCCGCCGGGCTGGCGAACTTCGAGAAGACCCATGGCCAGGTGCCCGACAGCTTCCGCAGCATGCTTGCCCATGCGCCGGAAGCCTTCGCCGGCTATGGCCTGATGCGCGCCGGCCTGATGCGCGACAAGGCCGAGGGTGGCGCGCTGGACCTGAAGACCAAGGAGCTGGTCTTCGCGCTGCTGGATACGCTGGTGGGCCAGAACCGCGGGGCCAAGGCGCACGCCGCCAACGCCATCCGCCTGGGGCTGACCGTGCCGGAGCTGGCCGAGGGGCTGGTGCAGGTTCTGATGGTCGGCGGCATCACCACCTGGAACCGGACCGGCGACGAGGTGCTGCGCCACGCCGAGGCGATTGCGGCCGAGCTGGGGTAGGGCGATGCCGCGCCTTCAGCGCGCGGCGCGATAGCCCGCCAGCTCGGCCGGGCCGCGGCACAGGTAGGCGCCGTACTGGGTGTGGCCGTACAGCCGCGAGCCCGGCACATGGAAGATCCGGCTGTCGCTGTTGCCCCAGACCACCGGCTCGTCGCCGCAGGCCGCGCGGGCGGCGGCTTCGGTGGTGAAGGTCGGCGCGTTGCTGGCCAATGCCGCGGTGCGGCTGGCGGTGGCGCGGCTGCCCGCCGGCGCCTCGGCCGCCCGGTCGGGGGCCGGTGCCTCGGCACGGCCAGGGGTGGGTGTGTCCGTGCGGGCCGAGGACGGTGCGGCCGCCCGGCGGTTGGCCGGGGGCGCAGCGGCGGCGTCGCCGGCGGGGCGCGGGGCGTTGCTCAGGCATTCGCGCATGAAGCCGCGGCGGCCCTCGGCGGCCAGGTCGCGGCTGCGGGCTACGG
>CAIMOR010000120.1 GCA_903843125.1 uncultured Rhodospirillales bacterium | reverse complement strand
CCAGCCCGGGCGAGGCCTGCGGTGCGGCGGGCGGCGGCATCAGCGCCAGCCCGGCTTCGGCAAAGCCTTGGTTGGCAAAACCGTGTGGCAGCGGCGCCGGCGGTGGCGCGGGCTTCCAGGCGGAAGCGGGCCGCCAGGCCGGCCGCGCCGGCGTGCTGAAGGCAATGCCCGCGCCGACCCCCAGCGCCTTCCGCAGCGCCGAGATCATGAAGCCGCGCACCGCCGCCTCCTCGCGGAAGCGCAGTTCGGTCTTCATCGGGTGGACGTTCACGTCCACCGCCTCGGGATCGATCTCCAGGTACAGCGCCGCCACCGGGTGGCGCCCGGCCGTGACCAGTTCCCGCGTTGCGACGCGCAGCGCGGTGCGCAGCACCGGGTCCTTCACCGGGCGGCGGTTGACCACCAGGTGCTGCTCCGCGCTTGTCGCCCGGGTATAGGCCGGCTGGGCGATCAGCCCGGTCAGTTGCAGCGTCTCGCCCACCGCCTCGATCGGCAGCGCCGCGGCGGCAAAATCCGGTCCCAGCACCTGGCGGATGCGGTCGTCCCTTGCCGCCGGGGCCAGGTTCAGCACTTCGCGGCCATCATTCTCCAGCCGGAAGGCCACCTGCGGCCAGGCCAGCGCCAGCCGGCGCACCGCCTCGATCGCGTGGTCGGCCTCGCTGCGGGCGGACTTCAGGAACTTCCGCCGCGCCGGCACCGCGAAGAACAGGTCGCGCACTTCTATCCGCGTGCCGACGGCGCCCGAGGCCGGGATGACCGCCGATTTCCGCCCACCCTCCACCGCGATGGCATGGGCATCGGCGCCCTGCCGCCGGCTGGTGATGCCGAGCCGCGCCACGGCGCCGATGCTCGGCAAGGCCTCGCCGCGGAAGCCCAGCGTGGCGATGCGGAACAGCAGCCCTTCCTCCTCCAGCTTGGAGGTGGCGTGGCGTTCGACCGCCAGGTCCAGGTCGGCCGCCGACATGCCATGGCCATCATCCTCGATGACCAGGCGCTCGATCCCGCCGCCCTCCAGCGCGATGGCGATGCGGGTGGCGCCGGCATCCAGCGCGTTCTCGACCAATTCCTTCACCACGGCGGCCGGGCGCTCGACCACCTCGCCGGCGGCGATGCGGTTGGCGGTGGTCTCAGGCAGGATGCGGATGGTCATGCCGGGCGGGCCGGCGGCAGGGGCTGGGTCATGCGATTCGCGACCGAGGATAGCCCGGAAGCCACCCCGGCCGCAGTCACTTTGCCCAGGCCCGCTGGCGCAGCGGCCTGGCTTGCCCTGGCGGTCCGCGGCACGCGGCACGGATCCACGCCTGTCGGCCGGCGCGGGGTCGGCGGAAAGGCGGCTATTCGCCCAGCAGCGCCCGCATCAGCCCCTCGGTGGAACCGTCATGCGCACCCGGCTTCGGCGCCCCCGCCGCCAGTTCGGGCAGGATGGCGCCGGCCAGCTGCTTGCCCAGTTCCACACCCCATTGGTCGAAGGCGTTGATGCCCCAGAGCGCGCCCAGCGTGGCGACCTTGTGCTCATACAGCGCCACCAGCTGGCCGAGCGTGAAGGCGTCCAGCCGAGGCAGCACCAGGGCAAGGCTCGGCCGGTCGCCCGGGAAGACCCGGTGCGGGCCAAGCTCGGGCGTCTCGGCGGTGGCCTCGGCCAGCGTCTTGCCGCGCAGCAGAGCCGCCGCCTGGGCCAGGCCCTGGGCCAGCAGCTTGTGGTGGCTGTCGAGATACGGGTGGTCGGGCCGGGCCACGAAGATGAAGTCCACCGGCACCGGGCGAGGGCTTTGATGCACCAGTTGCATGAAGCTGTGCTGCGCATTGGTGCCGGGCTCGCCGAACACCACCGGCCCGGTGTCGCCGCGCACGGGCTCGCCCGCCATGGTCACGCGCTTGCCCAGGCTCTCCATCTCCAGCTGCTGCAGATGCGCCGGCAGCCGGGCCAGGCGCTCGTCATAGGGCAGCACGGCGCGGGCGTGCAGGCCCAGGCCATTCACATGCCAGCATTCCACCAGCGCCAGCAGAACGGGCAGGTTGTCCGCCAGCGGGGCGGTCAGGAAGTGCTGGTCCATCGCATGCGCGCCGGCCAGCAGCCGCTCGAAGCCGTCCCAGCCCAGCGCCAGCGCCAGGGAAAGCCCGATCGCGCTCCATAGGCTGTAGCGGCCGCCGACCCAGTCCTTGAACGGAAACACCCGCTCCGGCGGAATGCCGAAGGCGGCAGTCGCCGCCATGTTGGTGGAGAGCGCCACCATGCCGTCCTGCGCATGGTCGCCCAGCCAGGCCTTGACCAGGTGAGCGTTGGTCATGGTTTCCTGGGTGGTGAAGGTCTTGCTGGCCACCAGCACCAGGGTCCGCGCCGGGTCCAGCCGAGGCGCCATCTCGGCCCAGGCATGGCCGTCCACGTTGCTCAGGTAGTGCGCCCGCATCGGGCTGCCCGGCCGCCACAGCGCCCGTGCCACCATGGCCGGCCCCAGGTCGCTGCCACCGATGCCGATGTTCAGCACGTCGGTGAAGCGGCCCTCGGCATGGGTTTGCGCGGTGAAGGCCCGCATCCGGGCCAGCACCTCCGCCACGTCGGCCGCGGCCTCCGCATTGCCCTGGCCACCGCGCAGCGCCAGGTGCAGCGCGGCCCGGCCTTCGGTGGCGTTGACGTGGTCGCCCCGGGCCATGGCATCGCGCTGGCCGGCCACATCCGCGGCGCGCGCCAGCGCCAGCAGCGCCGCCAGCACCTCATCCGAGATTGCGGTCTTGGAAAAATCCAGCAACAGACCGTCGGCCCGGCGGCTGAAGCGGGTGAAGCGCCCGGGGTCGGCGGCGAACAGCGCGCGGGCGGAAGGCGAGGCGGCACCCAGACGCGCCAGCTGCGCCCAAGCCCCTGCCAGCGATTCGACCATGGTCCGCCTCCTGCCGTTGCCGGCGGATTATAGCCCGGCGGGCTCCCCGGCAATCACCACGGAGAGGTCATTGGCGCGCAGCAGCCGGGCCGCCACCGCCGCCAGTTGGCTACGCTGCAGCGCCGCCAGCCGTGCCGGCCGGCCGGCGAGCCATTCCGGCCCGCGGTTGTTCTGCCGCAGCGTCAACAGCCCATCGGCGATCCGCCGGCTGTCGACGAACTGCAGCGGCAGCGCGCCGGTCAGGTAGGCGACGGCATCGGCCAGTTCTTCCTCGGTCGGGCCAGCCTCCGCCATGCGCTGCCATTCCGCCCGGGTCACCGCCAGGGTCTCGGCCATCCGTGCGTTTTCGCTGGAGACCGCGCCGATCAGGATGCCGCGATGGAACATCAGGTCCAACCCGGCCGAGATGCCATAGGCCAGGCCGCGCTCCTCGCGCACCGCCTGCATCAGGCGGGACGAAAAGCCGCCGCCGCCAAGTACCCGCAGCATGACCTGCGCGGCTTCCCAGTCCGGGTCGGTGGTGGCCAGGCCCTCCTGGCCGAACATCGCGGTGGACTGCGGCGCCGCCACCTGCACCACCTGCTGGCCGAAGCTGGCGAAGCCGGGCAGCGCCGGTGCCGCGGGCGGCGCGCCGGGCGGCAGGCCGCCGAACAGTTCCGCCAGCAGCGCGGCCAGCGCCTCCGGCGTGATGGCGCCGGAGGCGGCGACCAGCAGCCCGTCCCGGCGCATCTGCCGCGCCAGCGCCGACTGCATTTGTGCGACATTCAGGCTGGCCAGGCTGGTGGCGGTGCCGGCGGTGGGCCGCCCGGCCGGGTGGCCCGGAAACGCCGCTGCCCAGAAGCTGCGGTTGGCCTGGCCGCGCGGGGTTTCCAGCGCCCGGCGTTCGGCCGCGAGCGCCCGGGCGCGCACCCGTTCCACCGCGCTGGTGTCGAAGCGCGGCCTGGTCATCGCCAGCGACGCCAGCCGCACGGCGTCCGGCAGTGCATCGGTCAGCGCCCGCAGGCTGCCCTCGAACTGGTCACGCCCGGCGCCGAAGCCCAGGTTGATGGCCTGGTCGCGCAGTGCGTCGGCGAAGCCGATGCTGTCCAGCTCGCCGGCGCCCTCGGTCAGCAGGCTCGCGGCCTGGGCGATGGCGCCCTCCTCCCCCGCCGGGTCCAGGCTGGCGCCGCCCGCCCAGGACCAGGAGACGCTGACGATCGGCAGGCTGTGGTCCTCCACCAGCCAAGCGCTGCCGCCGGCGAAGGGGACGGTCTGGATGGGGATGGAGAAGCCTGATGGGGTACTCATGCCGGCAGGTGCCAGGCGTTGATGCCGCGCGGCGAGGCCAGCACGGCATGGGCGGCGGCCATGACCTGCGGCGCGGTGACCGCCCGGATATGCCGCGGCCAGAACTCCACCGTATCCATCGCCAGGCCGGACGCCAGCGCGTCCCCCAGCAGCCGCGGCGCGGCACCGATGCCGTCCAGCGCCAACACTGCCCCGGCGGTGAGCTGGCGGACCGAGCGACGGACTTCGTCCTCGGTCACGCCGCCATCCAGCAGCCGGGCGATCTCGGCATCGACGGCCGCTTCCAACCGGGCCGGCGCCACGCCCTGGCGCGCCGTGGCGGCGAAGGAGAATGTGGTGAAGCTCGGCACGTCGCCGGAATAGGAAACCCCGGCCGAGGTCGCCAGCCCCGCCTGCACCAGCGCCCGGTTCAGCCGGCTGCCCGGGCCGGTGCCGAGCAGATGCGCCAGCACCTCCAGCGGATAGGCATGCTGCGTCTCGCCGACCAACAACCCCGGCGCCAGCAGCTGACGCATCAGGCTGGCCTCGCGCACGGCGGCGTCGGTCTGCTCGAAGCGCTGCACCCCGGTCATCGGCGGCGGCGGCGCGCGGTCGCGGCCCTGCACCGGGCGAGCCGGCACGCTGCCGTAGAGGTCCTCGGCCAGCCGGCGGAACTCGGCCTCCCTAACGTCTCCGGCCACCACCAGAACGGCATTGGCCGGGGCGTAGCGGCGGCCGTAGAAGGCGGCCAGGTCGTCGCGCGTGATGGCGCGGATCTCCTCCTCCCAACCGATGATCGGCCGGCCGTGCCAATGCTGGCGTCCCCAGAGCGCGGCCTCCTGCGCCTCCCAGAACTTGGCGCGCGGGTTGGCGTCGGTGCGTTGGCGGCGCTCCTCCAGGATCACCAGGCGCTCGGCTTCCAGCGTATCGGCCGGCAGGGTCGGGCCGGCGAAGCGGTCGGCCTCCATCCGCATCACCAGCTCCAGCCGGGAGGCCTCGATATGCTGGTGATAGGCGGTGACGTCGCGGGAGGTGAAGGCGTTGTCCTGGCCGCCCTGCTTGGCGACGATCAGCGATATGGCGCCCGGCGCCACATGGGCGCTGCCCTTGAACATCATGTGTTCGAGGAAGTGCGCGGTGCCGGACTTGCCGGCCGGGTCTTCGCCGCCGCCGGCGCCATAGAAAAGATAGTGCGCCACCACCGGCGCCCGTCGGCTTTCCGCCAGCACCACCCGCAGGCCATTGGCCAGGGTCCAGCTCTGCGCCCCGAACAGGGCCCGATCCGCCACCGCGGGTTCGGTCTGCACCAGCGCCGGGCTGGCTGGCGCCGGCGGCGTGGCCGGCGGAATGGTCGGCCCCTGGGCTGGCCCCTGAGCGGTGGCGACCACCGGCAGCGTGGCGGCCCCGAGGGCAGCGGTGGTCAGGCAGGTGCGACGGGTCAGCTTGGGCATGTCCGGCAAGATGGGGCGGCAGTGCCCGGCCGCCAAGCTAGGGCAGTATCCGTTCCGGTGGAACCATCGGAACGGATTCCGGTTCTGGATTCAATAAGTTGGCCCCGCACGGCACTGGCGAGGCGGGACGCGAGGTGCCCAGGCAGGACACGTCGCCGCGCGCGTGACGGCGCCAGGCACGCCTCAACTCGGCTAGCCGGAGCAGGCTGGCGTGCCCTGAGCTGGCCTAGAAGATGCTTTCCAGCACCCGGACCACCGGGTTGCCGCTGCGGGTCGGCTGGATGATCGGGGTCTCGCCCTCGCTGGTGTCTCGGCCGAGCGCCGCGTTCTCCCGCAGGCGCTGGCTTTCGCGGCGGGGGTCCACCGGCACGCCGGGCTGTTCGGCGCTGCGCCAGAACATCAGGCTGTCGACGAAGCTGCTGTCCGGCCGGTCCAGCCGCAGGCTTTCCTCGTCCACCCGGCGGCGGATATCGGCCGTGGCCGGCTGGCCACCGGCGGCGGACAACAACGCGTTCTCGCCCGAGCTGCCGCGCGCGCTGTTGCCGCGGCCAAGCGCGGCGCCCGGCACCAGGGCGGCTTCGGCCTGCTGGCGCTGGTTGAGCTCCTGCGGGCGCACCGCGCCGGGGCGCGGCGTCGGCAGGCTGCCCAGCGCCGGCGGCATGGAGAGCGGCGCCCGGGTGGTGACCGCGAACTCGTCCGGCGCGTCCCGCGTCAGCCCGAAGCTGCGCATGGTGTCGGAGTTGCCACCACCGCAGGCGGCGAGGGGTGCCAGGACGGCCAGGGCCAGCACGGCACGAAAGGCGGAGGGGCGGCGAGTGTTCATGGGGTGCCTACTTACCTCCCGGCTCGCGGCGGAACAAGGCATCTGCCACCAACGCGGCCACGCCGCACACGATGCCGGCATCGGCCAGGTTGAAGACGTACCAATGCCAGCCGGCCAGGTGGACGTCGACGAAGTCGACCACGGCGCCGAAGCGCAGCCGATCGATGACGTTGCCGATGGCGCCGCCGATGACCGAGCCCAACGCCGCCGCCACCCAGGCGGTTTCCGCCCGGGCCATCCAGCGCAGCAGGAACAGCGCGATGCCGGCCGCCGCCAGGGCCAGCAGCAACTGGACGGCGAAGCTGTCGCCCCAGAGCAGGCCGAAGGTGACGCCGCGGTTCCACACCATGGTCAGGTCAAGCCCGGCCGGGCCGAGGCGGAGCAGCGGTATGTTCCGCACATCGGGCAGGTTGAGGCCGGCCAGCATGTACCACTTGCTGGCCTGGTCGGCGGCCAGGATGCCCAGCGCGATGGGCAGGCCGAGTTGCAGCCGGCCGATGGCCAGGCTGGCGGCGACGGGGGCCATGGCCATCAGCTGGCCTCCACCACCGCTTCGCAGCGGCGGCAGAGGGTGGGATGGGCGGCGGAGGCGCCGACTTCGGGCAGGACGCGCCAGCAGCGGTCGCATTTGGTGCCGGGGGCCTTGCTAACAGCTAATGCAGGGCGCTCCAGACCATCAAACGGACCGTCAACGGAAACTGCCGATATAATGGCAACTTCTGCCCAACCTTCGGGTGAGAGCAACTGCACAGCCTGATCCGTTGCAGAGAAGGCAACGGCAGCTTCCAGCGATGAGCCTAGAAAGCCAACTCTGCGGTTGTCCTCAATTGCGTTGGTGACTCGCCGCCTTTGAACTCGAATAGCTTCCCACTTCTCCGCCAGCGCTTCATCCCGCCACGCGCCCGGCACAATCGGCCAATCCTGCAAGTGCACGCTGTCAGCCTCATCCGGGAAGCGCGCCTGCCAGGCTTCCTCGGCGGTGAAGACCAGCACGGGTGCCAGCCAGATTGTCAGGCACCGATGCAGCGCATCCAGCACCGTACGCGCGCTGCGGCGGCGCAGGCTGGAAGGCGCGTCGCAGTACAACGCGTCCTTGCGAATGTCGAAATAGAAGGCCGAAAGGTCGGCGGCGCAAAAATTGTGGAGTTCGGGGTACACCCCGCTCCAGTCGTAATCCTCGGCGGCCTTGCGCAGCTTCACGTCCAGCTCGCTGAGCCGGTGCAGCACCCAGCGCTCCAACTCCGGCAGTTCCGTGTGCGGTACTCGCTCGGCTTCCGAAAAGCCCTCAAGCCCGCCCAGCAGCCAGCGCAGCGTGTTGCGCAGCCGGCGATAGAGCTCGGCCTGCTGCTTCAGGATTTCCTTGCCGATCCGCAAGTCATCGGCGGTGTCTGAATTCATCACCCACAGCCGCAGGATGTCGGCGCCGTAGTCCTTCATCACCTCCTGCGGCGCGGTGACGTTGCCGAGCGACTTCGACATCTTCCGCCCCTTCTCATCCAGCACGAAGCCGTGGGTGAGAATGGCCTTGAACGGCGCCACGCCGCGGGTGCCGATGCTCTCCAGCAGCGAGGAATGGAACCAGCCGCGATGCTGGTCCGAGCCTTCCAGGTAGAGGTCGGCCGGGAAGGGCAGGCCGCGTTCCTTGGTGAGCGTGAAGGCGTGGGTCGAGCCGCTCTCGAACCACACGTCGACGATGTCCATCACCTGCTCGTAATGCGCCGGGTCGCGCTCAGGCCCGAGGAAGCGCTGCGCCGCGCCGGGCAGGTACCAGGCATCGGCGCCCTCCGTGCGGAAGGCATCCACGATGGCCTGCATCACGGCGGGGTCGCGCAGCACCTCGCCGCTGCGCTTGTCGACAAAGACCGCGATCGGCACGCCCCAGGCACGCTGCCGGCTGATGCACCAGTCCGGCCGCGCCGCGACCATGCT